>JANLJK010000295.1 GCA_029255525.1 Pseudolabrys sp. | reverse complement strand
GACCGAACATGACGGCCTGCGCCGGCTCGATCGCGGCAGCGGCGAAATCCACCGTCCGGCCTCGACCCTTGCGGATCGTATGGCCACTGGCCAGCACGATCCCTTCACCCAGGCGCTGTGGCGCGTGCATGTCGAGCGCGCATTGCTATCGGCGCGCAAGCTGAAGGCCGGCTGGCCGTCGCCGAAAGTGTCGCTGCGCGATCCGGTTGCCATCCGCGCGCTCGCCGTGCTGCTCGTTGTCTCCACTTTCGTCGCCGCCAGTGGCGAACGCGTGAAGCGCGTCACCGCCGCCTTCGATTGGCAGGGCGTGGTAGCGCCGCCGAATTTCCGCATCGATGCCTGGGTCACGCCGCCGGTCTATACCGGTCGTCCGCCGGTGATGTTGCCGGGCCTGCGTCCGGGTGAAACCGGGCAAGCCGCGGCGCCGTTTACGGTGCCGGCCGGCAGCCAGCTCATCATCCGTTCGACCGGCAATGTCTCCGTCGATGTCGCGCATCACGGCGGCCTTGAAGAGGCGCCGGTCGAAGCGCATGCCGCCACCTTGCCCGCGGGCACGGCCGAGCATCGCCTGATCATCAAGACCGACGGCAGTGCCTCGGTGCGCGGTGTGGTCGGCACCAGTCTCACCTGGCAGTTCACCGCGATCCCGGACCGCACGCCGACCGTCGAGCTGATCAAGGACCCGGAGCGGCAGGCGCGCGGTGCGCTCAGGCTCGATTACAAGATCGATGACGACTACGGCGTCGTCGAAGCCAAGGCGAATGTCGCGCTCAAGGATAGCGGCGGCGCCAAGCATCCGTTGTTCGACGCGCCCAGTTACGGGCTGGTGCTGCCGCAGGCGCGCACGCGCTCGGGCGCCGCGCAGACCACGCACGATCTCACCGATCATCCGTGGGCGGGCGCCGAGGTGACGCTGACGCTCACCGCCAATGATGAAGCCGGCAATATCGGCAAGAGCGAGCCGCGCGAGTTGACGCTGCCGCAGCGCATCTTCGTCAAGCCGCTCGCGCGCGCGCTCATCGAGCAGCGCCGCAACCTTGCGCTCGATGCCGAGAGCAAGTCCATCGTGCTCACCGCGCTCGATACTTTGGCGCTGGCGCCGGAGAAGTTCACGCCGGAAGCCGGCATCTATCTCGGCCTGCGCTCGATCTATTTCCAGCTCACCGCCGCCCGGAGCGACGACGCCCTGCGCGAGGTGGTCGCGCGGCTGTGGGATATGGCGTTGCAGATCGAAGACGGCAATGTCAGCCAGGCCGAGCAGGCTTTGCGTCAGGCGCAGGAAGCCTTGCGGCAGGCGCTGGATCGCGGCGCCAGCGACGAAGAGATCAAGAAGTTGATGCAGGATCTGCGCGCCGCGATGGACAAGTTCTTGCAGGCGCTGGCCGAAGAGATGCGCAAGAATCCGCAGCAGTTGGCGCGGCCGCTCGACAAGAACACGCGCACGCTCAGCCAGCAGGACCTGAAGAGCATGCTCGACCGGCTGGAGAATCTGGCGCGGTCCGGCAACAAGGATGCCGCGCGGCAGTTGCTCGAGCAGCTTCAGCAGATGATGGAAAACCTGCAGATGGCGCGGCCGGGCGCGCAGGGCGATGATGGCGACGACGACATGATGTCGGCGCTGGACGAGCTCAGCGACATGATCCGCAAGCAGCAGCAGTTGCGCGACAAGACCTACAAGCAGGGCCAGGACCAGCGGCAGAACCGCCAGCAGCGCGGCCAGCGCGGGCAGCAGGGCAATCCGCAGATGGGCGATCTGCGTCAGGACCAGCAGGGCCTGAAGGATCGCCTCAACAAGCTGCTTGAACAGATGCGCAAGCGTGGGCTCGGCCAGCAGCCGGGCGAGCAGAACGACCAGGGCGATCAGCAGGGTCAAGGCCAGGGCCAGGGCGACCAGATGGGCGAGCTTGGCGACGCCGGTGAAGCCATGGGGGAAGCGGAAGGCTCGCTCGGCGATGGCGATGCCGAAGGCGCCGTCGACAGCCAGGGCCGCGCGCTGGAAGCGATGCGCAAGGGCGCGCAGGGCATGGCGCAGCAGATGCAACAGGGGCAGGGCCAGGCCGGCCCCGGCCCGAACGGCCGTCCCGGCCGCGGCCAGCAGCGCGCGCAGCAGGACACCGACCCTCTCGGCCGGCCGCTGCGCGGCCGCGACTACGGCGACGACGTCACGGTGAAGGTGCCGGGCGAGATCGACGCGCAGCGCGCGCGCCGCATCCTCGAAGAGCTGCGCCGTCGTTTCGGCGAAGGCTTTCGCCCGCAGCTCGAACTCGATTACATCGAACGGCTGCTCAAGGATTTCTGAGCGCGGCGAAACAGCCTTGACGCGGTTTTGATTCTGAATCCGTTTTTGCTTCAGCCGCTTAGCGGCCGGAAAAACTATTTTTCCCCAATTTGCCGGACGGCCTTAAAATTCAACTGTCCTGCTCATCTGAGGGCGCTGTCATGAGGCGTCGTGTGGCGGAGCAGGACGCGGCGCTCGCGGGCCGGGGATGAACGCACCCCCCAAGCACTCGAGCGACGGCAGAGCTCCGCCCGGAGGCACTATGACCTCCTGCCGGGAGCCGGCTGACGACGGGCCGCTGAAACAGGCGGTTGTCGAAAGCGCGGCCTGCCGTTGGAAGACGCCGCGATGGCGCGCCGAGAGGCGCACCGTATGCTCGCGAGGGCATGCGGCATCTATCCAAATCAGCGCCTGCTCGGCGCGCCGTCCCCTCGTGTTTCGAGGGGAGAGAAAGAGAGCGACGACGGGCCTCCCCCGGGCCTCGATAAAGAACAGGGGCGGCGAAGCTATGCCCCGGAATGACGATGCTGTTTGAAAACAAAATCAGAAACGTGCGCGCTCACATCTGCTCGGCGTTGAGATAAGCCAGCCGCGCGCCGCAGAAGGCGCAGATCAGCCCG
>JANLJK010000294.1:1560-2958 GCA_029255525.1 Pseudolabrys sp. | reverse complement strand
CGGCAAGCGGAAAGGCGCTGGCGGTCACCATCATCGCCGCGACGGTCGAAGCCCGGAAGCCAAGGCCGTAGCCGACCGCGAACAGGCCCGCCGCCGCGACCCCCATTAGATCGCTGACGATGAAGCGCGAAGCATTGATGCTGACCCAGCTCAAGCCGCCGCCGAGCACCAGAGGCATGCCGTAGCTCAAAGCCTGCCGCAGGATGGCGCGGTCGACCGGCCAGAAGGCCCAGCTGAAGCGGATCATCGCCAAAGCCGCGACGATGGCGACGAACTGCGCGACGGCATAGCCGGCGATCGGCCATTCGGCCTCATTACCAAACAAGCGGATGAGCAGCAGGCCGAGCACGAAGCCAAACGCCGGCCCCGTCATCTGCTGGATCGAATAGACCGCGATCTCGTGGCGCACGCGGGCACGCTCAGCAATGTAGAGATTATAGCTGCGGGTCGCCACATAACCGAGCACGGCGACGGTCAGGCCCCAACCGGCCCCGGGTGCGATCTTGCTGTTGAGGACCAACAGCACGGCCGCGCATTGCGCCAGGACCGATAGCAGCAGGATGGTATTCTCGGTGCGATAGAAGCGCTTGGCATCCTCTTCGCTTTGCATGGCGCCGAAGAAGCGCAACGCATATTGCGACCACCACGACAGGAACACGGTCTGCAGCAACTCGTGGGTGGCCGTCACTAAGGTGATGATGCCGAGGGTGGTCTCGCCGACAATATGCGTCCACACGACCACGGAAATGAGCTGGAACAGCGGTCCGACGATCTGGGCCGGCAGATAAAGGATTGTGCTGCGCAAGAGCACGCTCACGCTCCCACCATCTGCACGAGACGCCGCGGCGCCAATCGCCGCAGCATCAGCACCAAGCCGGCCGATACCGCCAAGGCGGCCGCGTACTCGACAACGGTGGCGAGCAGCGGATGGCCGTGCAGCGCCGGCAGCGGCCGCAACGCTATGATGACAAAGATATGCCAGAGATAGATGAAGTAGCTGGCAGAGCCGAGCACCGCGAGCGCCGGACTGTCCCAACGCAGGCCGAGCAGCGCCAAGCAAAGCAGTACCGCGTAGAGATAGAAGGCCATCGAGTCATAAGCTGCCGCATCGCCAAAGTCGGCGACGCGGATGGTGACATAGATGGCATAGGAAAGAATCGTCGCGCCGAGAAACGGATAGCGCAGATCGCGCAACACTTCGCCAGCCCGCATAAGTCCCACCAGCGCGCCAGCCGCAACGAAGGCGAACCAGAACGGCAGATCGCGCAGACGCACCTCTTCGATCAGCGCCTCCGAGACACCCGCACGCTGCAGCAACGGATCGAGATAGGCGCCGACGACGAGTCCGACCAACAGCGCGATCGCCAAGAGGACAGCGAGACGCCCGTCGCGCGCGCG
>JANLJK010000294.1:0-1460 GCA_029255525.1 Pseudolabrys sp. | reverse complement strand
CCGTCGCGCGCGCGCGTCTCCGTATCGGCCCGGGCGGCGGCGGACCAAGTCCCATTGCGTTCGTCGAGCACGGTCATCGCACTCTCCTCGGAACCGTCACGGACACAGCGAGAGGCTGCGGCCGGTGCCGGTCGAGGACGGCGTTCAGTCGGCGCCGCACTGGCTCCTCGAACAGGCGATACGAGGCGATGCTGACAAAGATGAGCAGCACGGCCGCCAGCACGACGAGGGCGACACGCATGGCTGGCGTCTGCGGCAGAAAGCGCCCCGCCACGGTCACGACGAAGGTCGCGACCGGCATATGCAACATGTAGGACGAATAGGTCAGATGTGCCCAGCGGCCGACGCCGAGCCGCGACAGCGGACTAAGCCTGCTCTCCTCGTCGGCGGCGACCGCCGCAATCGCGACCAGATAGACCAGCGCCAGTACGGCGAGCGGGTGCAAGGCCCAGCCTAGAAAAATGAAGGCAAGGAAAGCCGGCAGCAAGGCCACACCGAGCGGCAGTCGCGCCATGCGGTCGCGATAGAGATGAAGTGCGACGCCGAGCAGGAACGCCGGCAGCGCGCGCAAGGCACCGCCCTTGTTGATCCAATCCGGCCAGGGCGGCGCACCCGAGATCGCGCAATAGAGCGTCAAGACCAAGGCGACGACAATGGCGGACGCGATGACCGCCGCCGGCCAGCGCAGACCGGCCAGCGCCATCAGCGGAAACAGCAGATAGCAGACCATCTCGGCCGACAGCGACCAACTCGGAAAGTTGAAGGTCAGTCGCTGCCCGTCGATCGCGTGCAGCAGCAACACCTGCGCCGGCACATCCGACAGCGCATAGCGCCCGGGATTGTCGACGCGGACATAACCGCCCGCAACCAGCAGCGCGATGGCGACATAGAAAGCGAGCGTCGCCAGATGCAGTGGATAGATGCGCGCCAGCCGCCGCCACAGGAAACGACCGATATCGCGCGCGCTGCCGACCCGGCCGAGATACTGCGCCGTGATCACAAAGCCGGAGATGACGAAGAACACGTCGACGAAGAGGTTGAAGTGCCAGACATGGTCGGCGAGAACGCGCCCCTGCGGCATGTCCTCGACATAGTTGGTGTAATGCAGCACCACGATGCCGATGGAAGCGAGCAGACGCAGTGCATCGAAATGCGGCGCGTTCGGCATGCGTGCCGCCTCCCCGCTCGCTCCGCCGGTGTGCGCCAGGCCGGTCATACCCGCCCATTCCCGGGTCGCAGCAGTTCTGCTTGGGCCTGGCCACGGCAGCCGAGCCGCAGCAACAGCTCGATCACCCGGCCATGGTCGGCGGCGGCAAGGTCGTTCCAGCGGTGCAAGTTGATAGCGGCACGCGTGACATACTCCGCGCGCCAAGCGGCTCCCGTGAGCGTGCCAGCAATGACCGCGGCGGCCGCGCGCAGATCGGCAGGATTGATGAAGAGGCCCGAGCCGTCGAGCACCT
>JANLJK010000293.1:25319-37666 GCA_029255525.1 Pseudolabrys sp. | reverse complement strand
CCGCCGCCATCACCTCGTCCTCGGCCAGATCGGACGAGACCGGAAACACCGCCGCCAGCGCGACCGCCGGATGGCGGATCAGCACCTGCTCGACCTCGTAGGACGAGATGTTCTCGCCGCGGCGGCGGATCGCGTCCTTCATGCGGTCCATGAAGCGGTAGTAACCGTCCGGATCGCGCACGACACGATCGCCGGTATGGAGCCAGAGATTGCGCCACGCTTCGACCGTCTTCTCCGGCATGGCGAAATAACCTGTGGCAAAGGCGAAGGGATGATCCGAGCGCAGGATCAATTCGCCCGGCTCGCCGTCGGGCACCTCGTTATCGTTGTCGTCGACGATGCGCGCCTGCATGCCCGGCACGAGCTTGCCCATGGTGCCCGGCTTCCGGTCGTCCGGATAAGACGCCATGATCAGGTTGCTTTCGGTCGAGCCGTAGCCATCAAGCAGCACCACCCCGGTGCGGTCGGTGAACTCGGCGTGGTCATTGCCGGGCACGCCGGGCGCGAGCGCGACCCGCACCTTATGGACCTTCTCGGCCGGCGACGGCGCGCGCGACAGCAGCATCGGCACCATGGCGCCGAGCAGATACGTCACAGTCGCGCCCGATTTCGCCAAAGCCGGCCAGAAGCCGGAGACCGAGAACTTCGGCTCGGCCACCTGCGTCGCGCCGTGCAGCAACGCCTGGAAGAAGCAGTTCAGCGCATTGGTGTGGAACAGCGGCAGCGGCGTATGCAGCACATCGCCATCCCGCACGCCGAGCTGCCACGCGGTATAAGCCGCCCACCAAAAATACTGCGCGTGCGGGCAGCACACGCCCTTCGACAGGCCGGTCGTGCCGGAAGTGTAGAGGATCGTGAGCAGGTCGCCCGGCGCCAGAACCGCCGCCGGTGCCTCAACCGTGCCGGTCGGCGGCAGGACCTCGATCGGCACCGATGTGACTTTCGGCGCCGACGCCGGCGCGCCAATCAGCCAGATGCGCTCGAGCGGCAGGGCCTTGAGGTCGATCGCATCCAGTGCATCGATGAACTCCGCCTCGATCGCCAGAATCTTCGCGCCGGAATTGCTCAGCATGTGCTGGAGCTGGAAGCCGCGCGAGGCGGCATTGATCGGCACCGACACGGCGCCGATCCAACCGCAGCCGAGGATCAGTTGCATGATCTCGGCACGGTTGCCGCACAGGATGGCAACGCGGTCGCCGCGCGCGATGCCGTGCGCGGCGAGCAGGCCGCCCGTGCGCGCGGCAATGTCGCGCCCCTCGCGATACGTCCAGCTTACGTCACCGCAGGCGAACAGCTTGCGATCGCCGTAACGCTCCGCCTGTTGGCGGAGCATATCGGGGACGTTACGCCGTTCCGGCGGAAATTCCGCCTGAACGGCGGCATTCATCTCACGAGTCTTCACTATCGAACCTTACGCGATGAGAGCGAGAACGCGGAGCGGACTGCCCGAGCCCTGCTTGATCTTGAGCGGAGCCGCGACGACGACCGCACCCTTTGGCGGCAGCTTGTCGAGATTGGTCAGGCACTGCAGGCCGTAACGGCCCTTGCCGTGCATGTAGAAATGCGCCGGGAACGGCGGATTGAACAGATGCGCCTGACCGGCATCGGTGCCGATGGTCTCGGTGCCGAAGCCGAGCACGTCGCGCTCCTCGACCAGCCACTTCACCGCCTCGGCGGCCGGCCCCGGCGTGTGCGCACCGTCCTCTTTCAGATTGGCGTAGGCCTTGTAGTCGCGCTTCGACCAGTCGGTGCGCAGGAACACCCAGCTGCCCGCCTCGATGCGGCCGTGCTGCTTCTCCCACGCTTCGAGACGCTCGACGGTCAGAAGGAAGTCGGGATTCGCGGTCGAGTCGGCCGAGCAGTCGATCACGCAAACCGGGGCGATGAAGTTCTCCGGCACGATGGTGTCGACTGAGTTGTTGGGCAGGTCCTTGCCGGACACCCAATGGATCGGCGCATCGAAATGTGTGCCCGTGTGCTCGCCAACGGTGAAGTTGTTCCAGTACCAGGCCGGCCCGCGGGAGTCGTAGCGCGAGATTTCCTCCAGGCGGAATGGCGCGCACTGACCGAGTTCGGGCGGCAGCACGATGGTGGGGAATTCCGGCGACAAGGTCTGCGTCAGGTCGACAACGCGGATGCCGCCCGACGCGATGGCTTTGGCGAAAGACTTAAGTTCGGCTGCACTCATGACAACTACCTCACTCTCCAAGCTCACGTTCGAGCGCTTTGGGATTGACGGCGAGTCGCGCGCGAATGTCCTGCGCGACGTCGCCCACGAACACATCCTCGGTGCCCTTGCGCAGGGCATCGACGACGGCTTTGGCCAGCGCCGAGGGCGCCACCTTCGGCGGCGGCAAGGTCTGGTACCATTCGGTCTCCAGCGGGCCGGCGAAGGCGTTCACCACCTTGACGCCGCCACCGCGCAGCTCGGCGCGCAGACTCTGCGCCGCTGAAAGGCACGCGGCTTCCACTGCCGAGAACACACCGTAAGCCGGCCAGTTCGCCAGCGCATGCACCGATAGGAGATTGACGAAGGCCGCGGCCGAATTGACGCCATCGGCGCCGCGCATGCGCAGTACCGGGCCGAAGGCCTGCGCCAGCCGCATCAGGCCGAAATAGCGCAGCTCCATCGTGTCGCGCGCGTCATTGAGCCCATGGCCGCCAACCATGCCGCCAGCGCGGACATGTTCGGCCGTGTTGATGACGATATCGACGCGCGCGCCGATCTGCAGGGCGAGCTCGGTGACCGAATTACTGTCAGTAAGATCGAGCGGTACGAACTCGACCCCCTTGAGCGCCTTGAGCTTGTCCTCGCCGGCAAACGGCTTCCAGGTGTTGTCGAGACCGACGAACACGAGACTTGCGCCAGCGTCCACCATCGCCTTTGCCATCGCCTGGCCCAACGCGTTGCGGCCATCGGTGATCAGGACGCGGCGGAATTTCGGATCGCAGGTCATTTCGCGCAATGCGGGATCGTCGGCCATGTTCGGCGTATCCTCTTGCGGCAGGGCCACCATCACGGGCGCGCCGCTGCGGTCGAGCTTCAATTCCAGGCGCACGCGAGCTTTCACACCGACATCGCCGTGCAGATGGGCGACCGCAGTCGGACCGGCGTCGAGCTTTACAAGCCCGATGCGTGAGGCCGGCCGCTCGCGGAAATACGGCTCCGGCGAGATGTGCACGGTCGTCTCGGTGAGTACCGTGCCGCCAGCTTCGACATCCTTGAACGGCAGGCGCGCCGACAGGCATGACGGGCAAGCCTCGCGCGGCGGATAAAGCACGGCCTGGCATTCGGCACAGACCTGCAGCGCGAAACGGCCTTCGGCGGCGGCGGCGGTGAGGCCATGCGCGGTGCGGCTGCGCGCTGCCGGCGGCAGCAAGGGCAGGCGCGTGCGCGCCAGCGGATTCTTGCGTTTGGGACGATCGAGCGGCGCGGTCATGACGGCCTCGCCAATAGCGCGGCGCAAGACGACAGGCCGCGGTCGTAGTTGATCATGCCGAAGCCGGAGACGAGGCCGATCGCGGCGTCTTGAACTTGCGTGCCTAACGCTTTGCCGGTCAGTTGGCGCAACGCTTCGACCACGCCGAGATGGCCGCCGGCGGCGCCCGCCTGCCCGACCGAGAGCTGACCGCCCGACGTGTTGTGCGGAAAGTCGCCGTCATTGGTGAATGTGTGGGAACGCACGAAGTCCGGCCCCTCGCCTTTCTTGCAGAAGCCGAGATCCTCGAACTGCATCATCGAGATCACCGGATAGTCATCGTAGGTCTCGACAAAGTCGACATCGCTGGGCTTCACGCCGGCCATCGACCATAGTTCGTCGATATCCACGACCCAACCGCCGCGCACCTGAACCGGATCGTCGGCGCAGGCATTGTGCCGCTCGATGGTCGACAGGATACGCACGCCGGGCAGGTTGAGAGAACGGGCAACGTCCTCGCGGCAGACGAGGAAGGCCTCGGCACCGGCGCACGGCATCACGCAATCGAACAGATGGATGGGATCGGCGATCGGCCGCGCTGCCATATAGGCGTCTAGCGTCAGCGGCGACTTCATCAGCGCATGCGGGTAGCTCAGCGCGTTCTGGCGCTGTGCGACACAGATCTTGCCGAAATCTTCGCGCCGCGCGCCATAGATGTCCATGTAATTGCGGGCGATCATCGCGAAGCTCGCATTGGCGCCGCCGGCACCGTAAGGATAAACGGCGTCTTGCGAAAACCGCGAGAAGTGGGCCAAGGTCTTGCGGAAGGAATCGACGTGGTTCGTGTCGCCAGCGACGCAAGCCACGATATCGACATCGCCCGACTGGACAGCGCGCGCGGCGCGCCGCAGCGACACCACCGCCGCCGCGCCACCGAGCGGCACGGTGTCAAGCCAGCGTGGCGACAGGCCGAAATGCTGGGTCAGGCCGATCGCCGTGTCGGGCGCCAACGTGAAGCTCGACAGCGAGAAGCCGTCGATGTCCTGCGCGCGCAGCCCCGATCCCCTCACCAATTCACGCAGCGCGCGGCCGATCCACCATTGCGCATTGTTCGTGGAATAGCGGCGATAGGGGATCGTCACCGGCAGACAGGCGACGACGCCATCATAGGCTTTGCGGGGGTGACGGCCGGTCATGCGTGCGAAGCGTCCTGCATCATCACGCGCGATCCTTGATCTGACGTCCGCCGACGAGGGTGTCGAAGCGGCCGTCGAGATAGACGAGGGGAACGATGTCGTTGTGCCAAAGCTCGATCGCCTTGACCCGGCCGATGAACACCGTGTGCGAGTCGACGTCAACGGACTCGATCACCTCGCAATCGAAGCTGGCGAGCGATCCGACCAAAGCCGGCGCCTCGGTGACGAGCGTCGTCCATTCGCGGCCGCTGAAACGACTTTCGCGGTCGGCCGGCGTGCTGAAGCGGCGCGCCAGCTCGTCGTCCTTCTCGGCCAGCAGATTGACGCAAAAGAAGCCGGCGCGGCCGATGACGGCATGGCTGGTCGCCGTGCGGTTCACGCAGACCAAGAGCGTCGGCGGATCGGCCGAGACGGAGCAGACCGAGGTCGCGGCCATGCCGTGACGCTCACCGTGCTCGTAGGTGGTGATGAGCGACACGCCGGCCGCGAGCCGGCGCATGCCGCGTTTGAACAAATCCGCGTCGAGGGTCATCGGACACCCCCGGCGGAGCACGGCGTGTAGCTCGGTCGATCGAAATAAAGCGGGAAGTTTGTCACGTGTGATGTCCATTGGCCCGCGCCCGGCCGCGCGCAGGGTTCCGTTCACCGCTTGACCCGGATCGGGCAATCGGTAAGATCGGAACAGTATACTGTCGACAGTCGACAGTGACAACCATTCGCTGAGGCTTTGCGGCCCTATGTCCTCGTCTTCCGCCTTCGCCGACCTGCAGCGAGCGCCGTCGCTGGCGGAGCAGATTTATCAGCGGCTGCGCTACCAGCTCCGGTCCGGCGCTTTCGACCCTGGCGAGCGGTTGGTGGAATCGAGCTTGGCGCAGCAGATGGACGTCTCGCGCTCGCCGGTGCGCGAGGCTCTGAACCGGCTGGCCGGTGACGGGCTTCTGGAAAACCGGCCGACCGGCTTCCACGTCGCGATGCCGACGCCGCAGGACATGGCCGAGATCTTTGAGATGCGGCATTTGCTGGAGCCTCCTGCCGCGCGTCAGGTCGCGCACATGAAGGATCCGGTGTTGACCGGCGAGCTCGTCACCTTGTTCGAGCGGGCCCGCGCCGGTGTCGCGGCCGACGACTTCGCCGCCTTCACCGACGCCAATTACGGCTTCCGCGCCGCCTGGGTCGCACGCGTGCCGAGCCGCCGGCTGCGCGAAAGCATCCTGCGCTTCGACGATCAGGCCGGCTTCGTCCGCCGCACCACCCTCATCCGTCCCGATGCCCGCGCCGAGGTGCTGGTGCTGCTGCAACGTTTCATCGCCGCCTTCCGCGATGGCGACGAAGAGGCGGCGGCGGCCGTCACCAACGACTTCATCGACGGCGCCGAGCGTCACTACAACGACATCGCACACAACTTCTCTTGAGTCACTCCGACCAGCACAGGCAACACCATGACGCATCCCCTGCATAACGCGAACAAATTCAAGCTCGGCCTCTTCTCGATGAATTGCGACGGCGGCTTGTCGCTGACCAAAGTGCCGGAGCGCTGGCCGGCCAAATGGAGCGAGATCGTCGAAGCCGCGCAGATGGCCGATAACGCCGGGCTCGAGTTCATCCTGCCGATCGCGCGCTGGAAGGGCTTCGGCGGCGAACTCAACAGCCGCGAATGGGCTTTCGAGACTTTCTCCTTCGCCGCGGGCCTCGCGGGCTTCACCAAGAACATAGCTTTGTTCGCCACCGTGCATGTGCCGATGGTGCATCCGGTGTTCGCCGCCAAGGCGCTGACGACCGTCGATCACGCGTCGAACGGCCGCGCCGGCTTCAACATCGTCTGCGGCTGGAACCCGGAAGAGTTCGGCATGTTCGGCCTGCCGATGATCGAGAACCGCTACGACCAGGGCCTCGAATGGTTCGACATCATCCAGAAGATCTACACGGCCGAGGAGCCGTTCGACTACGACGGCCAGTTCTACAAGCTCAAGGCCGTGTCCGGTAAGCCGCGCCCGATCCAGATGCCGCGGCCGGTAACGCTCAACGCTGCTTTCTCGCCGCCGGGCCGCGACTTCGCCGCCAAGGCCGCCGACTTCCTGTTCACGACCTTCACCGAGATCGAGAAGGGCCGCGAGCACATCGACGACATGAAGAAGCGCGGCGCCGCGCAAGGGCGCGATGTCGGTGTCTTCACCACCTGCTCGGTGGTGTGCCGGCCGACGCAGGCCGAGGCCGAGGACTATTTCGAGTACTACGCGGTCAAGATGGCCGACAACGCCAGCCTCGACCACTATATGGGGCAGAAGGAGAAGTTCTCCGGCTCGCACGAGCCCGAGGCCTACCGGCTGCATCGTAAACGCTTCGCCGGTGGTGCCGGCGGCTATCCGCTGGTCGGCACGCCGGAGCACATCGCCTCGGAAATGGTGAAGATGAGCAAGGTCGGCTTTGCCGGGACCGCGCTGTCCTTCGTCAACTACAAGAACGAGCTGCCTTACTTCATCAGCCATGTGCTGCCGCTGCTGCGTGAGGCTGGCCTGCGCCAGTAACTACGAACGGACCTGAAGAATTGTTTTGCCGCGTGCGTGGCCCTGCTCCGACAGGCGCTGCGCCGCGGCAAAATCATTGAAGGGCAACACGCGGTCGACGAACGACGTCAGCCGGCCAGCGCCGGCCAGCGCCACCAAAGCGGACAAGGCCTCGGGATCGGGCAGAACCTGCGCCATCTTGACCGTGACGCCGTAGTCGGCGCCGCGATCTTCATAGGGTGCCGCCGACAGACAGGCGATCATGCCGCCCTTGCGCAACACCGCGTAGCTGCGCTTGTGCACATCGCCGCCCATCGTATCGAAAACGACGTCCAGTCCGGACAGCCTGTCCTCGAAGTTTTCGCGGTCATAGGCGATCACCTCATCGGCGCCGAGTGATCGGACGAGATCGACATTGGCCTGCGAGCACGTGGCCGCGATCCAGGCGCCGCGCTCATGCGCGATCTGCACCGCGACGGTACCGACACCGCCGGCGGCCGCATGGACGAGCACGCGCGTACCCTTGGTGACCTGCGCCGTGGTGACCAGCCCCGCCCAGGCGCTCAGGCCGCCGAGCGGCAACGCCGCCGCATCGGTGAAAGACAAGGTGTCGGGGATGGCGACCGCGAGCGCCGCCGGCAGGACGATCTGCTCGGCCCAGCTTCCCACCCCACGCGAGCACAGGAAGCAGACGCGCTGACCGATACGTGAAGCGTCAACGCCTTCGCCCACCGCGCTGATGACACCGGAGCCGTCTCTGCCCGTCGTCATCGGGAATGCGACGGGGAAGAACTTCTGCAGCATCCCCGAGCGTACTTTCCAATCGATCGGATTGACGCTCGCCGCATAGACGTCGATCACCACTTCGCCGGCCTTCGGCTGCGGCGCAGCGATGCGCCGCGCCTGCAAGACATCGGCAGAGCCGTATTCGGAAAACTGAATGGCGGTGATGTCAGGCATTGGCTTCCATCGCGGTACGCGCCGCCTTCTCACCCTCTGTGGGCTGCGGTGTCCACACCGCCGACGGGTCGTCCGGCGGCACGGCCGCCAGCAAGGTGCGGGTATAGGGATGCTGGGGCGCGGCGAAGACCTCGGCGGTCGGCCCGCTCTCGACCACCTCGCCGCGATACATGACCAGCACGCGGTCGCAGAGATAACGCACCACCGAGAGGTCGTGCGAGATCAGCAGCATCGAGAAGTGCCGTTCGCGCCGCAACCGCAGCAGCAGATTGAGCAATTGCGCCTGCACCGAGACGTCGAGGCCGGAGACAATTTCGTCGGCCACCAGGATGTTGGGCGCGACGCATAAGGCGCGTGCGATGTTCACGCGCTGCTTCTGGCCGCCGGAAAGCTGCGTCGGAAACCGCGTGGCGGCGTCCGGCGGCAGGCCAATCTCCGACAATAATGTTTCCGCCCGCGCGACGCGCTCGGCCCACGTACCCTCGCCTACCGCTTCCATCGCCTGCGTCACGATGCTTGCGACCTTGCGCCGCGGATTGAGCGCCGACTGCGGATCCTGGAACACCATCTGCACATGTGCGCGTTGATGCGCCTGCGCGGCCTTGCTGCCATCGGTAACATCGACACCGTCGATCACCAGCGATCCGGTCGACGGCCTTTCCAGACCGCACAGCATGCGTGCGACCGTGCTCTTGCCGGAGCCGCTCTCGCCGACGATACCTATGAATTCGTTCTGATGAAGGGTGAAGCTAACCCCTTGAACCGCCGTGAAAAGGCTGTGCCGGAAGAACCCGGTATCGGAACGAAACGTCTTGGTCAGGCCCTCGACCTTCAGAAGCGGCGTGCCGGCATCCGGCGCGCCCACCTCGGCGAGAGCCGGCGCGGCGATCTGCGCCGTCGTTTCGGTCCGGATACAGGCCGCGACATGATCGGCACTCGTCTCGACCAGCGACGGCTTACGCTGCGTGCAGGCCTCGGCCACGTTCGGACAGCGCGGCGCGAACAGACAGCCATTGATGCCGGAGAGCGCGCTCAGGCCCGGCATGCGCTCCGGCAGCGCATAGAGGCCGCGGCGCGCGCCGCTCATCGACGGATTGGCGAGCTGCAGGCAGCGCGTATAGGGGTGCGAGGGCCGCGCGAAGATGTCGCGGGCCGGGCCGTATTCCACCGGCCGGCCGGCATAAAGCACCATGATCTGGTCGCAGATCTGCGCCGCGAGCCGCAGGTCATGCGTGATGAAGATGACGCTGGTGCCTTCGTTCTGCTGCATCTCGGCGATGAGCTGCACGATGCGCGCCTGGATGGTGACGTCGAGCGCCGTGGTTGGCTCGTCGGCGACCAGAAGCTTCGGCTTGCTGGCGAAGGCCATGGCGATGAGCACGCGCTGGCACATGCCACCCGACAACTGGTGCGGATATTTGCCGAGCAGTTCGGCGCCATGCGGCAGATGCACGGCGTTGAGCATGGCGAGCGCGCGTTCGCGCCGCTCGCGGCGGGAGCCGACATTGAGCCGCGCCAGATGCTCGTCGATCTGCTGGCCGATGGTCAGCACCGGATTGAGGCCCGACAAGGGCTCCTGCGGCACGAAGGCAATGTCGCGGCCGAGCAATTCGCGCCGCGTCTCGACCGGCATGCGCACGAGATCCTGCCCGTCGAACATCAGCTCGCCGCCGGACACGGAAAAGCCGGACGGCAAGAGCTGCGCAATGGTACGGCCGATCATCGACTTGCCGGCGCCGGATTCACCGACAAGGCCGAGGATCTTGCCCTGCGGCAGCGAGAAATTGAGCTCCTGAATGACCGGCACGGTGCGACCGCCGAGCGCGGCGCTGACAGCGAGATCCTTGGCGATCAACATGTCCATGATTCAGACTCGCTGTGTCGCCGTGACGCGCACATCGAGCGTGCGCCGCAGACCGTCACCCAACATGTTGAAGCCGAACACCGCGAAGAAGACGGCCAGGATCGGAAAGAGCAAATTCCACGGATTGTCGTAGATGAACTGCCGCGTGTCGGCGATCATCTGGCCCCAGGCGGGCGTCTGCGCGGAAACGCTCATGCCGACGAAGGAAAGAATGGCTTCGACGATCACGGCGATGCCCATCTCCAGACTCACCAAGGTGATCAAGAGCGGCAACGTCGCCGGCACGATCTCACGCGTGATGGTGCGCCAATGCGAGAAGCCGACGAGGCGCGCGGCGGCGACATAATCGCGGCGCGCCACCACCATCACCTCGGAGCGCAGCACGCGGCAGAAGCGCGTCCAGTCGACGACGATGATGGCCAGGATGACGTTGCGCAGGCCGACGCCGAGCCCGACCATCAGGATCAACGACAGCACCACCGGCGGGAACGACATCCAGACGTCAACCGCCCGGCTGATGATGGAATCGATCCGGCCGCCGAAATAACCGGCGATATATGCGAGAACCGAGCCGAGCAGCATGGCGCCGAGCGAGGCGAAGAACGCAACCAGCATGGCGACGCGCGCGCCATAGATCAGGCGCGAGAGGATATCGCGGCCCAGGCTGTCGGTGCCGAGAATGTGAGCCGCGTCACCGCCGCTCACCCACACCGGCGGCAGCAAGGTGGCGACCAGATCCTGCTCGTTGGGATCCTGCGGCGCAATTTGGGGAGCAAACAAGGCGCAGATGGCGATGATGGCGACGATGACGAGGCCGGTGATGACACGGCCCGAACGCATCCAGGGGGGCAGGAACTGCATCATCAGCGCAGCCTCAGCTTCGGGTTCAGCACCAGATAGAGGCTGTCGACCACGGTGTTGATGATCAGCACGACGAGACAGTAAGCGAGCCCCACCGCCTGAATGATCGGCAGGTCGGCGTTGCGCACCGCGTCGACCATCAGGTTGCCGAGGCCGGGATACGAGAAGATCACCTCGACCAGCAGCGTGCCGCCGAACAGGAAGCCGAACTGCACGCCCATCAGGCTGAGCGTCGGCAGGATGGCGTTCTTCAGCGCGTGGCGCACGAGGATGCGCCGCTCCGACAGACCGCGCAGGCGCGCCAGGTGGATGTAGTCTTCCTGATAGACGTCGATCAGACTCGAGCGCAGCACGCGCATGATGGTGGGCGAGAAGGCGATGCCGAGCGCGAAGCACGGCAGGATCATGTGCTCAAGCGCGCTCCAGAAGATATCGAGACGGCCGCTGGCGAGCGCATCGAACAACAGAAAGCCGGTGCCCGTCGGCATGCGCATATCGGGATCGAGCCGCCCCGTGAACGGCAGCGCCTGCAAAGCAACGCCGAAGATGAGGATGAAGAACAGGCTCCAGAGAAATTCCGGGATCGACAACAGCAGAATGGAGCCGAAGTCCATCACCGGCTCCTTGTGCGTACCGCGCACGTGGAACAGGACAAGCCCGCCGATGATGCCGAGCACCGAGGCGATGATCATCGCCAGCACCGCGAGCTCGATGGTCGCCGGCAAAGTATCGCGCACGAGGCCGAGCACGCCGCGGCGGAAGTGAATGGACGTGCCGAAATCGCCGTGCACCACCTGCGACAGCCAGATCAAATATTGCTGCGGTAGCGGCTTATCGAGGCCCATCTCAACGCGCTTGGCCTCGATCTCGGCGAGGGTCGCCGTCGGCGGCATGGACATGGCGGCCGGATCAACCGGCAGCACATGCAGCACGAGGAACAGCAGCATCGATACGATCAACAGAATGAAGATCGAAATCGCAAGCCGCCGGCCGATCAGCGGAACGATTGTCGCCAGCATCCGGGGAGCCTATCCATCGGGACCGTCGCGCCCCTTCTACGGCCGCGCGGAATGCCGCGCGGCCAGCACATGAACATCCTCGCCACCAGGCGAGACAAACGATGGCCTTAGGACCAGTTCATCGTATTGCCGAGAATCCAACCATTGCCGAACTTCTCGTAGGAGAGCTTCTTCTTGCGCACCACCGTGATCACGGTCTGCAGGATCGGGATCGACGCGCCCATATCGACCGCGGTCTTGGCGAGTTCCTTCCAACCCTCGATGCGGGCCTTCTCATCGGTGGTCGCCATCAGCTTGGTGATCGTGCCGCCGAGCGTCTGATCCTTCCAGGCCGAGAACGGCAGGTTGGGATTGAGCAGATAGCCGGCGAAGATTTCCGGATCGCCCGAGGCGTTGTCCCAGCTATAGAGTGTGACGTCCGGCAGCTTGGCTCCGCGATTGAGCTCGAAATACTTGGCGTATTCGATGGTCTCGATCTCGGCGTCGATGCCGACCTTCTTCCACATCTGCTGGATGGCGCGGGC
>JANLJK010000293.1:12112-25219 GCA_029255525.1 Pseudolabrys sp. | reverse complement strand
GGGTTGATCTCGCCGGCAAGGTTCGGCTCGCGCTGCAGGCGCGTCACTTCGCGCACCGGCACGTTGATGGTGAGATCGACCTGACCCGACTGGATGGCGGCGACGCGCGCCGACGGATCCTTGATGATCTCGAAGGTGACGCGCTTGATCTTGGGCTTGGGGCCCCAGTACTTGTCGTTGCGCTCGAGCACGATGCGGGCATTGAGCTGATAGTCGACGAGCTTGTAGGGGCCGGTGCCGACCGGCTTCTCGCGGAACTTCTCGACGCCGACCTCTTCCATATACTTCTTCGGCACGACGTAGCTGCCGAGGAAGGCCATCCAGTTCGGCAAAGTCGGCGACGGCGACGACAGCTTGATCACCGCCTTGGTCGGCGACTCGACGACGATGTCGGTCACTTTGCGGTACGAGTTCTTGGTGTCGACCGCGTGGCCGGCCTTGATGCGCTCGAAGAACGAGTAGCGGAAATCGTCCGCCGTCATCTTGTCGCCGTTGTGGAAATAGACGTCGTCGCGCAACTCGACCGCGAGGCTGAGGCCGTCCGGTGAAAACTCCCATTTCTTCACGAGTTTGGGGACCAGATTGAGCTTCGGGTCCTGATCGATCGGCTGATCGAAGACGAGCTTGAACATCGGTTGCGAGTCGGGGCTGAAGCGCTGGTTCGGATCCCACGACGGCACGTCGCTCGGCCAGCCGATGGTCACGGCGTCGGCCTCTTGCGCGAGCACGAGAGGACTGTCGAGCAGTGCGGAGCCGCCGGCGAGCGACGCGGCCAGCATTTGCAGCAAGGTGCGGCGTTCAAGTTCGATCGTCATCACTTTCCCCTCGTCTTGTTAGACACGATGGTCGCGCACGCGACCCCCGCGTTCCGCCGCCAGAATATGGCAAGGGACCGCTGGAAATTATTTGAAGCCTAAAATGGATACTGTTCCCCCGCAACTGCCAAAAACAAAATCAGCGGAGAAATTTTGAGCAAACCCTGCCCGTTCGGCGGGCTTTAGCCAGCGTGGCGCACACGATCCATCGGGAAGTGCGTCACCGCGCCGGTAAAGCGCGGAAATTCGCGATAGTGCTTGCGCAGCTCTTCGCGGACCGGCGACTTCATAGAGGTATTTAAATCCGCAATGCTGTCGAACACGACTTCATTGCCGACCATATAATCGGCGCCCGGCAAGGCCGGATGATTGAGATCGTCGAGCGGCAGGTAGCACATCACCGAACGGATCATCGGCAGATCGGCCTGCGTCACCGGATGGGTGGCAATATAATTCTCGCGGAAAGCGTCCTCGTCGTCGGCCGGACGATGATAGCGCACGACGTAAGACAAAGGCGCCATCAGCGACGCGGGCGCGGTTTCGCCGGCGACGGGATAATAGAGGCGCTCCATCGCCGAGCCGGTCGCCGTCACGCCCTTCGGCAGTTCTCCGACGGACGCGACGATCTGCGGGATCGCGCCGGCCAGCGCGGCGCGGCTGCCGAACTCCAGCACGACGATGAGCAACGGCCCGCGGCCGTCATTGTTGTAAGGATCGGCCACGGCCTGTTCGGCGCTGACATAGGTGTCGAGGCTGACGAGACCCGGCACCGCCGCGAAAGCCGCGCGCGGCGACGCCGCGAACCAATCGGTCGCAGCCTTCTGCGCATCCGGCGTGCCCTTCAGAGTGATTTCGTAGATAAAGCTCATCGGCGATCCTTACACTTGCACGGACATTCCAGGGACGATCGCACGAAGCCATCGACACCACGAGATAGTTTATGTTTAAAATAATCCCCTTCGCCTCCGTCCGCGTCAAGGAGCAACTTGCGTGCCGCGGAGAATGCCGGCCCCTTTCAGTATGCGCGGACCCGACGTCATGAACGACAACAAACCGATGAGCAGCGATAACGCGGTGTCCTCCATCGCCCATGCCGTCGAGACATTGAAGGCGCGCTTTGCCGAGCGGGTCGTCACCTCCGAGGCGTTGCGCAAGCAGCACGCCAACACGATGACCTGGCATCTGCCGCAATTGCCGGACGCCGTGGTGTTCGCCCAATCGACTGCCGAGGTGCAGGAGATCGTCAAACTGTGCGCCGCGCACCGGGTTCCGCTGATCCCGTTCGGCACCGGCACTTCGCTCGAAGGCCAGATCAACGCGCCGCGCGGCGGCATTTCGCTTGACGTGTCGCAGATGAACGAGATCGTCGCGGTGCATCCGGGCGATCTGTCCTGCACCGTGCAGGCCGGCGTCACGCGCAAGCAGCTCAACGATTACCTGCGCGATCAGGGCCTTTTCTTCCCGATCGATCCCGGCGCCGACGCAACCCTCGGCGGCATGGCGGCGACGCGCGCCTCCGGCACCAACGCCGTACGCTACGGCACGATGCGCGAGAACGTGCTGGCGCTCACCGCCGTGATGCCGGACGGCCGCGTCATCCGCACCGCGGGACGCGCGCGCAAGTCGGCGGCCGGCTACGATCTCACGCGGCTCCTGGTCGGCTCGGAAGGCACGCTCGGCGTCATCACTGAAGTGACGTTGCGGCTGCACGGCATCCCCGAAGCCATCGCCGCCGCGGTCTGCCCGTTCGACGCGCTGCAAGGCGCCTGCGACACCGCCATCGCCGCCATCCAGATCGGCATTCCGATCGCGCGCATCGAACTGGTCGACGAATTGCAGATCAAGGCCTGCAACATCTATTCGAAGCTGACCTTGGCCGAGACGCCGCATCTGTTCGTCGAGTTCCACGGTAGCCAAAGCGCGGTCGACGAGCAGGTGGCGATGTTCGAGCAGATCGCGCGTGACAATGGCGGGCGCGATTTCCAATGGTCGACCAAGCCGGAGGAGCGTACCAAACTGTGGCAGGCGCGGCACGACGCGGCCTTCTCCTGCATGGTGCTCAAGCCCGGCGCCAATGTGCTGCCGACCGATGTCTGCGTGCCGATCTCGCGGCTCGCCGAATGCGTGATGGAGACCAAGGAAGACTTGGCGGCGCGCGGCCTGTTCGGCCCGATCGTCGGCCATGTCGGCGACGGCAACTTCCACGTCGCCGTGCTGTTCGACCGCAACGACGCCGACGAAGTGAAACGCGTGAAGGCCTTCTCGGAGGCGCTCGCCAAGCGCGCCATCGCCATGGACGGCACCTGCACGGGCGAGCATGGCGTCGGCCAGGGCAAAATGGCCTATCTGCCGGCCGAATTCGGCGATGCGCTCGACTTCATGCGCGCGGTGAAACGAGCCATCGACCCGGACAACATCATGAATCCGGACAAGATTTTCACGTTGTGAGGCCGCCGGAGCCGCTTGGCGAATACCGCCCGGCTGGACTACGGCCTGGATACCGTTACAGAGCGCTTGGTTCTTGGGCGTGACTGGATACAATATCCCGAATCGCAAGCATAAGTTTTAGCAATGACACCAGACACCCTTGACGGGCGCGCGCCCCTCCCGCTACGGCCCAACTCCCTGCGTGAGCAGATCCGCGAATCCATCCGCCGCCAGCTCCAGCACGGCGAGATCACGCCCGGCGACCGGCTGGTGGACGTCGAGATCGCCAACAAGCTCGGCGTGTCGCGCATGCCGGTGCGCGAGGCGCTGCTGCAACTCGTCAACGAAGGCTATCTGGTCGGCACCACGCGCGGTTTCGTCGTGCCGACGTTGTCGCTCAAGGACATCCAGGACATCTTCGAGGTGCGCAGGCTGTTGGAGCCGCAGGCCGCCGCCAATGCCGCGCGCAACCTGACGCCCGAGCAGGAAGCGACGTTGCGCGAGGCACTGGCGCGCGCCAAGAAGGCGCATGCGGCGCGCGACCTCGACGAGCTCGCCGCCGCCAACCGGCTGTTCCGCGCCACCTGGCTGTCGGCCGAGCCGAACTGGCGGCTGGCCTCGACCATCCAGCGCTTCGTCGACCAGGTGCAGATCGTGCGCCTCGGCACGCTGAAAGATCCCGAGACGCAGGATGTCGTCATCGCCGGCCTGGAGAAGATCGTCGATGCCTTCGTGCGCCGCGATGCCGCCGCCGCCTCGGCCTTGATGATGACCTTCATCCTCGACGCCGAACGCAGCTTCTTTGCCGCGCATGCGACGCGGGAAGCCGCCGGCGACAATTACCAGCGGCACGCGATTCCCTGATCGATTCCCGGTATCGCGCGTGAGCGGCGGAGAACCCTCTTGAAAGCCCTCGACATCAGTCTGCGCCGGCGGCTCGGCCGCGAGCCGCTCACCGCTTTGTGGATGTCGGTCGGCTCGACCACCTTGATCGAGCTCGCGGCCGCGGCGGAATCAGACGCCATCGTCATCGACATGCAGCACGGCCTGTGGGACCGCACGACGCTCGAGCAAGCCGTCGGCGCCGTCGCGCCGAACGCCGCCGCGCTGGTGCGCGTCGCGGAGAATTCCCCCGTTGCCATCGGCCAGGCGCTCGACTCGGGCGCCGAAGGCGTCATCGTGCCGCTCGTCGAAAGCGCCGAGGACGCAGCGGCCGCCGTCAGCGCCGCGCGCTTTCCGCCGGTGGGCCGGCGCTCCGGCGGCGGCGTGCGTCCGCTCGCGACCGGCTTCCTCGATTATTGCGCGGTCGCCAATGAGCGCACCGTCGTCGGCGTGATGATCGAAACCAAGCGCGGCGTGAAGAAAGCGGCCGAGATCGCCGCCACGCCCGGCGTCGACTTCGTGCTGATCGGCACCGGCGACCTGATGCTCTCGCTCGGCAAAGGCGACAACGAAGCCGCCTGCCAGACCGTGCTCAAAGCCTGTCAAAAGGCCGGCGTCCCTTGCGCGATCTACACCATGACGCCGGAGGTCGCCGCCCAGCGCGTCGCCGAGGGCTATGCGCTGGTGACGGTGTTGAGCGACATCCAGGTGATCGTCGACGGCTTCACCGATGCGATGCGCCGCTATCGCGACGCAGGCTCCGCCGCGAAGGCCAAGCCAAGATCACGTGGCAAGTCCAAGGGCAGCTACGCCTGAGCCGGGCGTCGTCCGAGCCACGCCGGATCGATGACCGGCAGCGGAATGGCGTCGATCAGCGTGCGCGTATAGGCGTCCTGCGGCGCCGAGAACACGCTCTCACACGCGCCCTGCTCCACCACGCGCCCGCCCGACAAGACGTAAACCCGGTCGCAAACCGCGCGCACCACAGACAGATCGTGACTGATGAAGGCCATCGACAGGTTCATGTCGCGCTTGAGCCCAGCGAGCAGTTGCAGCACCTGCGCCTGGGTCGACACGTCGAGGCCCGAAACGATTTCGTCGGCCAGTACGAAATCCGGCTCCAGCACCACGGCCCGCGCAATGCCGACGCGCTGGCGCTGACCGCCGGACAATTCATGCGGATAACGATCGAGCGCGGCGACGGCTAAGCCGACACGGTCCAGCACCGCGCGCACGCGCGTCTCGGCCTCGCGCCGGTTCTTGGCGAGACCATGCAGCAGCAAGGGATCGACCAGGATATGGCGGATGGCGCGCCGCGGATTAAGCGACGACATCGGATCCTGGAAGATCATCTGCATGCGCCGCCGTAACGGGCGCATCGCGGCTTCCTGAAGGCCGGTGATTTCCTTGCCGTCGAAATGGATCGAGCCGCTCGCCGGCTGCACGAGTCCTAAGAGCGCGCGGCCGAGCGTGGTCTTGCCCGAGCCGGACTCGCCGACAATGCCGACCGTCTCGCCGCGGCCGATGACGAGGTCGACGCCGTGCAGCACCGGCTTGGGCTCAACACGCTTGCCGAAAGCGCCGCGCTGGCCACCATAGGCGACCACCACACCGCGCGCATCGATAAGATTGTCAGCCATGGCCGGCCCCCGCCTGATCGAAAGCGGCAATCTCGGCACGGCACGCTGCGAACACCTCCTCCGGCACCGGCGCAAGGCCGCGCCCCGGCTGGTCGTAGCGCGGGCAAGCTTCCATCAGCGCCTTGGTGTAAGCGTGCCGCGGCTTGTTCAAGAGGTCGCTGACGTTGCCCTGCTCCATCACCTTGCCCATGTAAAGCAGCGTGGCGCGGTCGCAGATTTGCGCCACCACGCCGAGGTCGTGCGTGACGAACACGACGCCGGTGCCATGCCGCTCCTGCATCGAGCGGATGAGCCGCAGGATCTGCTTCTGCACGGTGACGTCGAGCGCCGTGGTCGGCTCGTCGGCGATCACCAGTTTCGGCTCCAGCGCGAAGGCCGCCGCGATCAACACACGCTGGCGCATGCCGCCGGACAATTCGTGCGGAAAACTGCGCATGACGCGCGCCGGCTCGCGCATCTGCACTTCCTCGAGCAATTGCAGCGCCCGCGCATGGGCATCCTTGGCGCTCATGCCCTTCCACAGCCGCAAACCGTCGGTGAGCTGCGCCTCGATGCGGCGACCAGGATTGAGCGCGGTCTGCGGGTCCTGCGGGATCAGCGACACGGCGGGCCCAAGCTTCTGGCGCAAGGTGACGGCGTCGAAGGTGAGCAGGTCTTCGCCTTCCAGCGCGATACTGCCGCCGGTAATGCGGATGCCGTGCGGCAGGATGCCGAGAATAGCTTTGGCAATGGTCGACTTGCCGGCGCCGCTTTCGCCGACCAGGCCGTGCACCTCGCCGCGCGCGATCGTCAGCGACACATCCCGCAGCACCGGCGCATTGCCGGCACGGCCGACAACGGCGTTGAGATGCGAGACGGCAAGAAGCGGCACGGTCATCGCTGCATCACCGGGTCGAGCGCGCGGCGCAGACCGTCGCCGAGCTGGTTGAAGGCGAGCACGGTGGCGAACAAAGCGGCAAGCGGCGCGGCGAACACCCACCACGCCTGATAGATGATCTGGCGGCCTTGCGCGATCATGCCGCCCCAGGTCGGCGTGTCGGACGACACCGACAGGCCGACGAAGGACAGAATCGCCTCGACGATCACGGCGATCCCCATTTCCAAGGTCAGCAGCGCCAGCAGCACTGGCGCGACATTGGGCAATATCTCGCGGAACAGAATGGCGAGGCGGCCGAAGCCGAGCGTGCGCGCGGCGGTGACGTAATCGGCCTGCGCCTGCGCCATGGTTTCGGCGCGCACCACGCGGGCAAAGCGCGTCCAGTCGATGATGGCGATGGCGGCGATCACCGAGGTGACGCCCGAACCCATGATCGCCACCACCAGGATCGACAAGAGCACCGGCGGAAACGCCATCCAGATCTCGATCAGGCGCGACACCACCGTGTCGACGATGCCGCCGTAATAGCCCGCGAGCAGGCCCAGGATAGTGCCCACCAAGGCCGCCAGCACGGCGGCGATGACAGCAACGGTGAGCGCGATGCGCGTGCCGTAAATCAGCCGCGACAGCACGTCACGGCCGAGATCGTCGGTGCCGAGCAGATAAGCGGCATCGTGCTCGGCGAAGCCGACCGGTGGCAGGGTGCCAGCCATCAGATCCTGCGCCAAGGGATCGTGCGGCGCGATGAAAGGCGCGGCCAGCGCGAGCAGCAGCAGAAAGAGGATGAAGCCGCCGCCCCAGATGACCTTCGGCTGCGCGACAAGCGCGCGTAAGGTCTTGGCCAAGCGGCTTGGCGGCGCGGCGGGCACGGGTGCAGCGGTCGCGATTTCAGCCATGACGCAGCCGCGGGTTCAAAGCGACGACGGCGAGATCGACCGCCAGATTGACCAGGATGAACAGCGCACCGAACACCAGCACCAGCCCCTGGATCAGCGGCAGGTCGCGGTTGATGACGGCATCGATCGCCATTGAGCCGATGCCGGGAAAAGCAAAAATACGTTCGACGATCACGGTGCCGCCGATCAGGAACGTGAACTGTACGCCGGTGAGCGCCAACGTCGGCCCAACGGCGTTGCGCAGCGCCTCGCCGACGACGAGACGCAGTTCCGACATGCCTTTCACCCGCGCGAGCAGCACGTAATCCTGCACCATCGCTTCGCTCAGGCCGTCCTTGAGAATGCGGGCGATCACCGCGGCGAGCGGCAAGGCCAGTGCCAGCACTGGCATCACCATGTGGGCGATGATGTCGCCGGCAATGACGAACCGGCCGGTGAGCACGCTTTCGGTCAGATAAAAGCGCGTGACGAAGGGCACGCCGACGGAAGGGTCCATGCGGCCGGACAAAGGCAGCACCGGCCACAACACGCCGAGCAGCAGCACGAAGGCCAGCGCCCAGACGAAGTCGGGCACCGCCAGCAAGAGGCCGTTGACGCCATCGAGCACGGCCTCGCCTTTGCGCCGCCGCAGCAAAGTGCCGAGCACGGCGACGGCGCCGCCGATCACGACGGCAAATGTGCAGGCGAGGCCCGCCAGTTCGAGCGTCGCCGGCAAGCGCTCGGCTAAGAGTTCGAGCACGTCGCGACGGAGCGAAATGGAGACGCCGAAGTCACCGCGCAGGACGCCGGCAAGCCAGATGCCGAACTGCACCAGGAGCGGCTGATCGAGGCCATAGCGCGCGCGCAGGTCGGCAATGTCGGAGGCGCTGGCGCCCGCGCCAATCATCATCGCGATCGGATCGCCGGGCGCGACGCGCAACAGCAAAAACACGACCACCGCGACGCCGAACAGCGTCACGATGGCCATGCCAGCCCGTTTAACCAAGACCGAAGCGATCATTACGCGCGCATCATGCTGTACGCAGCCGCCCCGGCCATCATCGTCGCCTCAGGCCTTCTTCACAAGCGTCGGCTGCAGCGCGCCTGAGACGTTCGGCGTGACCTTCAGCTCGGCCTTGAAGACGATCGGCTGCACGTATTGCAACAGCGGGATCACAGCGCCTTCTTCGGCGATGTACTTGTCGGCCGCCTTGTAGCCGGCGATGCGCTTCTTCTCGTCGGCCTCGCCCCAGAGCGGGCCGATCTTGGCGTCGACGTCCGGGGTCTTCCAGCTCGAGTGCGGTGACATCGAGAACATGGCGTGGCCGGTCGAGGTCGACGGATCGCCGATCGCATTGCCCCAGTTGTAGAAGGCGAAGGGCGCGAGCTTGTGCGAGGTGCGCAGCTCGAAATGCTTGGCGACCTCGTAGACCTCGATCTGTGCCTCGATGCCGACCTTGCGCCACATGCCGACGATCGCCTGGATCATCTCGTAGTCTTTCGGCTTGAGGCCGCGCGTGGTCTGCAAGGTGGTCTTATAAGGCTTGTCGGGACCGAAGCCGGCCGCCTTCATCAGCGCCGCCGCCTTCTTCTCATCGAAGCCGACCTTGATCGACGCGTCATAAGCTTCGTATTCCGGCGCCTGCAACGTGTCGATCGGCACCCCGTAGCCGCGCAACAGCCGCTTGACGATCGCCTGCTTGTCGATGGCGTGGTGCGCGGCGAGGCGCACTTCCTTCGGAATCTTGGCGTCGTTGTTGATGAAGATCATGCCGATGTCGGAGATCGGCGTCGCGACGCCAGCCAGGCCCTTCTTGGCCTTCAGGCGGTCGTACTCCTCGTAAGGGATTTCCAACGTCACGTCGGACGAGCCGCTCTCGATTTCGGCGACGCGGCTGGTGGCGTCGGTGACGAACTTGAACACCACGGTCTCGAAGGCCGGCTTGCCGCCCCAGTATTTCGGGTTGGCCTTGAGCCGCAGGAAGGCGTTGCCCTGATATTCGTCGACCATATAGGGGCCGGTACCGATCGGCTTCTTCTCGAAGCCTTCCGCGCCGACCTTCTCGTAATAGGCCTTCGGCAGCACATAGCCGGTCAGGAAGGCCATCCACTTGAACAGCGCCGGGTCGAACTGTTTGGCGTCGGCGGTGACGCGCTTGCCGCTGACCTTGAAGTTGCTGAGGGTGCCCCAGATGAACTGGATCGGGTTGCCGGTCTTGGCGTCGCCCGCGCGCTGCAACGACCAGGCGACGTCTTCGGCGGTGAAGGGCGAGCCGTCGTGCCAGGTCACGCCTTCGCGCACGTCCATCCAGATCGACTTCTTGTCGTCGCTCCAGCCCCAAGCGGTGAGCAGGCCGGGCTCGAACGAGAGATTCGGCTTCTGGGCGATGAACTGATCGAACACCGAACGATAGATCGCCTGGATGGTCGGGTTGACGGCCGACGGACCCACGGTCGGATCGAAGGCCGGCAGGTTGACGTTGAAGGCGATGGTCAGCGTGTTGCCGACGGCCGCATGCGCCATACCTTGCGGACCGATCATGCTGGCAATCAGGCCACCCGCGCCGAGCGCGAGCGTTTCACGACGAGTCGGCTTGAACATGAAAAACTCCCCTTGAGGACACGGGCGTTCCGTCATTGCGGTCGCCGTATATTTTAAGCCTAAAATGAATACAGATCGCAGCCAAGACCATTCTTTGTGCGTGCGCTGCAATAATCGACGCCTCTGTGAGCAAGTGATTGCAATGTTAACGTCATGATTATGCGCGCAAGCGATCGTTACGCACGCAAACAATCATGCGCGGCACGCGGCCACGCATGGCAATCTCGGCAGTCATGTCGAGCGCGTTCAGCTCAACGGCGCGGCCTTCTGGCGCAAGCCTTTGGCCTCGAGACGCGGCAGCACCTCAGCGGCGAAGTACGGCAGCTCGTCGACATAGTTCACGAAAGTGATCGTCGTACCGGCAAAGCCGATATTGCTGATCTTCGCCAACTCGTCGGCCACCTGATCCGGGTCGCCAACCAGCGGATACACGCCGTGACCGGCGGCGAAGCGGTTGCGGAACAGCTTGAAGGCTTCCGGTGGAAACGACTTCGCGTGCAGTCCCTGCAATTCCATCAGCCGGTCGACCGCGGGCCAATCGGCATACGTGTTGGCGTAATGCTCGTGATATTCCTGCGCTTCCTTGGCGGTCGGGCGACAGACCACATAGCTCGTGGTGAAGACGTCGATGTCGCGGCTATAGCGCGCTTTGGCATCGCCTTTGATGCTCTCGACGTCCTTGCGGCCCTGCTCCGGATCGACCAACACGGTGAACAGGAAGTCGGCGTTGCGCGCGGCGAAGTCGCGGCCTTCCGCCGACGAGCCGGCATTCATCACCGGCGGCAATGTGCCGCCCACCGGCTTCGGCGCACCATAGACATGCTTGAGCTTGAAAAAGGCACCGTCCCAATCGAACGGCGCGTCGCTCTGCCAGATTTTGTTGACGATATCGAACCATTCCTGGCCGAAGGCATAGCGCGCGGCATGCTCGCTCGGCAGCGGCAGGCCGAACATATCGTATTCCGGTTTATTCCAGCCGCAGACGACATTGAGGCCGAAGCGGCCGTGCCCCACCTGATCCATGGTGGCGAATTGCTTGGCGGCGACGATCGGATGGGTGAAGGCCGTATGCGCGGTCGCAAACACCGACAGCCGCTGCGTCGAGGCGAGCAGAGCGGTCGCCCAGGTAATAGTCTCCAGCACGTGGCCTTGGAAGTTCGTGCTGCCCCCGTAGCCGATCCAGCGCGCGATCGGCAGCAGGAATTCGATGCCGGCCTTGTCGGCGATCTTCGCCAAAGCCAGGTTGTGATCCCAGCTCGCGTCCCAGCGCTCCGGCACCGTAGTGACGGCCATGCCACCCGAGCAGTTCGGCGAAAAGATGCCGAGCTTGAGTTTGTTGGCGTTGAACATGGCATTGCCGGGTCTGCGCATGACATTTCTCCCACCGCCGGTCGGGCCGTTTGCGCCGCGGAGACACGCGTCGGCCTTCGATAGATTTTATGATGCAAAATGCATATAAAAATACAAGTCATTTTATCAGGCAGGACTGCCTGACCGTTGTGCGGGGGTGGCTTTTCGGCTTCAACCACACAAAGTCCTGGGAGATGGCAGACATGACGACGCGGCCACGGCGCGGAGCGCGCGAAGGCGACGACCTCGACCGGCATTGGCACCTTGCCCACACAGAGCACGAGATCGCCGTCACCGAGCTGGAATATTCGCTATTCCGGGTTTCGGAGGCCTTCCTGCGCTGGCAGGCCGAATGCTTCATGGCGGCGAGCGCCAAGGCGCTGAGCGGCGCCGACAACGGCGTGCTGCACGTCATCCGCATGAAGGAACGGCCGAAGGGCATCACCGAGATCGCCCGGCTGTTGAACCGCGACGACATCGCCAATGTGCAGTATTCGATCCGCAAGCTGTCGGCGGCGGGCCTGATCGAGCGCGGCGTCGGCGCCAGTTCCAAGAACGTCACCTACCAAGTGACGGAAGCCGGCCGCGAGGTCACCGAGCGCTACGCGGCGTTGCGCCGCCGGCTGCTGATCGAACTGACGCAATCGGTCGCCGACAGCGACCAGCAACTCGAGGAGGCGTCGCGCCTGCTCAATCTAATGACCGGCATCTACGACCAAGCCGCGCGGGACGCCGCCACGCACCGCGCCCCGGCGCGGGACGAGTGACGATCAGCCCAGGCTCTGCGCCAACAGGAAACCCGAGCCGCCGCCAAGACCCGGACCCGGATGGGTCGAGGCGCCGATATGATAGAGGTCCGGCACGTGGGTCTTGTGATTGACCGACGACTTGAACGGCCGCCACAGGAAGAACTGATCGAGGCCGCAGAAGCCGCCGTAAGGATCGCCGCCGACGAGATTGACATTCATCGCTTCGAGATCGGCCGGCGAATAAGCGCGGCGCGCGATCACGTTGTCGCGAAAACCGTCGATGTGTGAGGCAAGGATGGCCTCGATCCGATCGGCATAGGCTTCGCGGACCGCGTCCGTCCATTTCCCGTCGGCGGGGACAGCGATCTCATTTGCCGCATCGCCTTTGATGACACGCGGCGCTTCGGGAAGCTGCAGCCACAAGATGGCTTTGCCCTCCGGCGCGCGCGAGGGATCGAGCGCGGTCGGCTGGCCGACGCAGATCGTCGGCACCGCCGGCAACAGGCCGCGCTCGCATTCATTGCTGGCGCGCGAGACGCCGTCGAGGCCGGGCGTGAGATGCAGCAGCGTGACCTTGCCCAGCTCGGGCGACTTCCAGCGCGGCGGCGCCTTCAGGGCGTAATGCATCTGCATGTCGCCCTTGGCGTAGCGAAAGCGCGCGAGCCCGGTGCTGACGTCCTCCGGCAACGGCCGATCCTTGAGCAGCCGTTGATAAAGCTGGCCCGGCGCAACCGAGCAGATGACGCCCTGCGCCGCATTCAATGTTTTGCCGTCGGCCAGACGGACGCCACGCGCCTTGCCCTGACCATCAAGTTCGATGCGTTCGACATCCGCACCGAGGCGGATGCTGCCGCCCTGGTCGGCGATCAGCTTCTCGAAGGCGGCAAGCA
>JANLJK010000293.1:0-12012 GCA_029255525.1 Pseudolabrys sp. | reverse complement strand
CCCGAGCCCTTCTCGATCTTCAGCGGCGGCGTGATCAAAAGCGCGCCGGTCGGCGGCAACTGATCGAGATTGGTCAGGCTGGCGAGACCGAGCTTCTTGTTGCCATGCATCAGGTTGTGCGCCGGAAAGGCCGGCTCGAAGGCGAAAGCCTGGCCGTGATCGGTGCCGACCGCTTCCACGCCCCAGCCGTTCACATTGCGCTCCTTGACCAGGAAGGTGATGGCCGCGGTCGACGGCCCCGGCGTGTGCGGGCCGTCTTCCTTCATGTTGAGGAACGCGGCCGGGTCCGTGCGCTTCGACCAGTCGGTTCGCATCAGCACCCATGAGCCGTCCGGAATGCGGCCGTATTTGGCCTCCCAGGCCTGGATGTGCGACGGCTCCATCACGAACTTCTCGTCCGCTGCGGCTTCCTTGCTCATGTCGATGACGACCGCGGGCGCCACGAAACGCTGCACCGGCAGGGTATCGGTGTAACCGTCGGCATATTGCTGGCCGGTGACCCAGTGCACCGGCGCATCGAAATGCGTGCCGGTGTGTTCGCCCATCGAAATATTGTTCCAGTACCAGCCCGGGCCGCGATCGTCGTAATGCGAGATTTCCTCGATCGTGAACGGCTTGGAGTTGGCCAGCGGCGGCGGCAGCGCGATGACCGGCGTCGACGGCCGTAACGTCTGCGTGAGATCGATGACGCGGATCGAATTGCCGGCGATCGCGGTCGCCAGTTGAGCCAACAGGGTCGCGGACATGATCTACTCCTGGGGTGTTCGGTGTGTCCCGCCGCGCGCGTGAACGTCACGCCGCGAAAATTATTTTAGGGTTGAAATATTATCGGGGTCCGGGATAGTGTCAATTGTCGCGAGCGAAAGCTTCCGCGCTGATGTCTAGCGTAGTCCCCTTGCCGGGCGGGCCGCAGCATCGACAGCGCAATTGCTTTATGTGTAAAAATTCGTGGCAAGCGGTCGGCGCCTCCCCGGCATGCGCCGATCTCTCAGAAGTCTATGGGCCGGCGACGTTAATGTGAACGGAGCGCGTCATGGCGGAACGATCCTTTGCCAAAGAAGTGCAGGATCTTGAGCTCGGCGCCGGGCAGGAATTCCGCGGCGAAGGTATCCTGGCGATCACCAAGGCGCTGCTGCAATCCGGCGTCGGCTATGTCGGCGGATATCAGGGCGCGCCGATCTCCCATTTGATGGACGTGCTGGCCGACGCGCAGGAAACCCTGGGCAAACTCGGCGTGCAGTTCACGAACTCCGCGTCCGAAGCCGCCGCCGCCGCCTCGCTCGCCGCTTCGGTGATGTACCCGATCCGCGGCGCCATCACCTTCAAGGCCCCGGTCGGCATCAACGTCGCTTCCGACGCGCTCGCCAACCTCACCTCCGGCGGCGTCACCGGCGGCGCGCTGATCATCATCGGCGAAGACTACGGCGAAGGCTCCTCGATCATGCAGGAGCGCTCGCATTCCTTCGCCATGAAGTCGCAGATCTGGCTGCTCGATCCGCGCCCGAACCTGGAATCGATCGTCAACGCGGTCGAGAAAGGCTTCGAGCTGTCGGAAGCCTCCAATACGCCGGTGATGCTCGAAGTGCGCATCCGCGCCTGCCACGTGCACGGCACCTTCATGGCCAAGGACAACAAGCCGCCGGCCTTCACGTTGCGCCAGGCGCTGGAAAATCCGGTGCGCGACACCAACCGCATCGTGCTGCCGCCGGCCTCCTATCTGCACGAGAAGGAGAAGATTGAGCAGCGCTGGCCGAACGCGGTCAAGTTCATCAAGGAGCACAAGCTCAACGAATTCTTCGATGGCGACCTGAACGAAATCGGCGTCATCGTCCAAGGCGGCATGTATAACGGCGCCCTTCGCGCGCTGGAACGTCTCGGCCTCGCCGATGTCTGGGGCAAGAGTCGCGTGCCGATCTACTGCATGAACGTCACCTACCCGATCGTCGACGACGAGGTCGTTCAGTTCTGCGCCGGCAAGAAGGCCGTGCTGATCGTCGAGGAAGGCCAACCCGAGCATATCGAGCAGGCCATCGCCACGCTCCTGCGCCGCCGCGACATCAACACCAAGATTTACGGCAAGGGCGTCCTGCCGATGGCCGGCGAATACACCGCCGACGTGATGCTCAAGGGCGTGCGCGACTTCATCGTCGGCGCCGCGCCGGGCGCGCTGTCGGATCAGGTCCGCGCCCCCAATCAGCCGGCCATCAATGACGATCCGCGCGTGAAGGCCTTGGCCGGCACCGTGCCGCCGCGCCCGCCGGGCTTCTGCACCGGCTGCCCGGAGCGGCCGATCTTCGCCGCCATGAAGCTGGTCGAGCAGGAGATGGGCAAGCACCACATCGCCGGCGACATCGGCTGCCATCTGTTCGCCTGCCTGCCGCCGTTCAACATCGGCGCAACCACCATGGGCTACGGCCTGGGTCCCGCGTCGAACGCCGCCTTCAACGTCAAGACCGACAAGAAGTCGATCGCCATGATCGGCGACGGCGGCTTCTGGCATAACGGCCTGACCACCTCGATCGGCAATGCCGTCTACAACAAGCATGACGGCGTCATCATCGTCGTCGACAATTTCTATTCGTCCGCCACCGGCGGCCAGGACATCCTGTCCTCGCGCGCCGACAACCCGTCGCGCAAGACGAAGAACCTGATCACCAAGGCCGTCGAAGGCGTCGGCGCTACCTGGGTTCGGCAGCTCGACCGCACCTATGACGTCGCCAAGATGCGCGACACGCTGAAGGAAGCCCTCACCACCAACACGCCGGGCCCGAAAGTTATCGTCGCCTCGTCCGAGTGCATGCTCAACAAGCAGCGCCGGGTGAAGCCTCTGTTCAACAAGGCGGTGAAGGGCGGCGAGCGCATGGTGCGCGAGCGCTTCGGCGTCGACGAGGACGTCTGCACCGGCGACCACGCCTGCATCCGTCTCTCCGGCTGCCCGTCGCTGTCGGTCAAGCGCACCGACGATCCGCTCAAGGACGATCCGGTCGCGGCGATCGACAATACTTGCGTCGGCTGCGGCAACTGCGGCGAAGTTTCGGAAGCCGCCGTGCTGTGCCCGTCCTTCTACCGCGCGGACATCGTCTACAATCCGACCCGCGTCGACCTTTTCCTCGCCAAGATGCGCAAGGCCGTGATCGGCTTCCTGCAGCGCCGCCGCGCACGCAACCGCATCGCCTTCGCGTAATTAAGTAAGAGTAGTGTCCGCTATGAACGTCGCGCCATCGATCTCTCCCGCCCTCGACACAAGCCGGCCGCTGGCGATCGCGGTCATGGCCATGGGCGGCCAAGGCGGCGGCGTGCTCGTCGACTGGATCGTCGCCCTGTGCGAAGCCCAAGGCTGGGCGGCGCAGTCGACCTCGGTTCCCGGCGTTGCGCAGCGCACCGGCGCCACGGTCTACTTCATCGAAGTGATGCCACTACCGCCGAATACGCCGCGCTCCTTGCGGCCGGTGCTGTCGCTGATGCCTGTGCCGGGCGAAGTCGACATCGTCATCGGCGCCGAGCTGATGGAAGCCGGCCGCGCCATTCAGCGCGGCTTCGTCACGCCCGACCGCACCACGCTGATCGCCTCCTCGCATCGCCACTACGCCGTGGCCGAGAAGCAGATTCCCGGTGACGGGATCGGTGATGCCAGTGTTGTTCACACCGCCGCCGCCGCCGCCGCCAAGCGCTTCATCGCTTTCGACATGGCCGTGCTGGCCGAGGAAGCCGGAAGCGTCGTGTCCGCTGTGCTGTTCGGCGCCGTCGCCGCCGCCAATGTGCTGCCGTTCCCGCGCACAGCCTTCGAAGAGACGGTCCGCGCCGCCGGCGTGGGCGTCGCAGCCAGCTTGCGCGCCTTCGCGCTCGGCTATGACCACGCCACCGTGAACCTGACGGCCGAAGCGGCCGCCGGCAAATCCACCAATTCAGCCGCCACCGAACCGTCGGAAGCGCCCAAGTCGGCCGAGGGCAAGAAATTTCCCGCGCTCGCGCCAGTCGGGCATGGCGACTACGACGCTTTGGTAACGCGCGCCCGCGCCGCCTTCCCTGCCACCACGCACGATATGATCGGGGCGGGTCTCCAACGTGTGGTCGACTATCAGGACGTCGCTTACGGCCAGGAATATCTCGACCTGCTGGGCACCATCCTGACGCTCGACAAGGCCCATGGCGGCGAGGCCAAGGGCTACGCGCTGACGCGCATGGCAGCGAAATATATCGCCACCGCCATGGCCTATGACGACGTGTTCCGCGTCGCTGACCTGAAGACGCGCGGCAGCCGCTTCGAGCGCGTGCGCGCCGAGGTGCTGGCGACGCCCGACCAGCTCGTCTACACGACTGAGTACATGCATCCGCGCATGGAAGAGGTCTGCGGCTCGATGCCGGCCGGCCTCGGCCGCTTCATCGAGAACCGCCCCGGCCTGTTCAAGACGCTCGACAAAATCGTCAATCGCGGCCGCCGCGTGCAGACCGGCACGATCCGCTGGTTCCTGCCGCTCTATTTCCTCGGCGGCATGCGCCGCTTCCGCCGCGGCACGCTGCGTCACGCGAACGAAGTCGCTCATCGCGATGCCTGGCTCGGTAAGGTGAAGGCCGCCGCGCCAAAAGACTACGACCTCGCCGTCGAGCTGGTGCAGGCGCGCCGTCTGGTGAAGGGCTATTCCGACACCCACGCGCGCGGCCAGTCGAAGTTCGACAAGGTGATGCTCGGGGCCGCCAAGGTCGAAGGCCGCCCCGACGCGGCCGAATGGGTGCGCCGCCTGCGCGAAGCCGCGCTCAAGGACGAGGACGGCATCGCGCTGTCCGGCGCGCTCAAGACCATCGACAGTTTCGTCTGACGAGGCATAGCAACACTCTCTGTTCATTCCCGCGCAAGCGGGAATCCAGTTCTTTTCTTTGTAAAGTGCTGGGTCCCCGCTTTCGCGGGGACGAACGGATAGTGGGACCCTTCTTTAGCCGATCGCCTTGCGCGCCGAGACCTTAGCCTTGCCGAGCAGGCGCATCAGCGTTTCCTGCTCACTCGACGACAGGCCGCCGAAAAGATCGGCGATCCAGCCCTCATGCGCGGCCGCCATCGCGCGGAAGGTGCGACGGCCTTCGGCGGTGAGCTTCACGAGATGGGTGCGGCGATCATTCGGCGCCGCCTGCCGGTCAAGCAGACCCTGGCCCACCAGCCGGTCGACAAGGCCGGTGATGTTGCCGTTCGACACCATCAGCCGTTGTGACAACTCGCCGAGCTTCATGCCGCCGGGCGCCTTGTCGAGCTGCGCCATCAGATCGAAACGCGGCAGCGTGATGTCGTAATTATCGCGCAGGCGGCGGCGGATCTCGTTCTCGATAAGCATCTTGCAGCTCATCAAGCGCAACCAGAGGCGCAGTTCGTCCTTGTGATCGCTCGGTCGCTCGATGACCTTGGTTTCCACGTCGAGCGGAAGCGCGGCTGCCTCATCCATTCCTGAACCTCCCTGCGCGCGGCTCTGCCGAATCAAAGGTGCGCGGTCGCCAATCCCGGGCAATATACGCCGGATCAGGCCCTGGGTTGCAGGGCGAATTATTTTATACTTGAAATAACTCCCCTGCTCCCTAGTATCGTTCGCATGTGGCGTCCTCCCGAGCGCATCCAATACGAATCCGGCTTCGGCCACATGCCATCGCGCGAAGAAGCGGCGGCATCGCTTCTCTTCTCGCCGCTCAAGATCGGCCCGGTAACGATCAAACAGCGTTCCTGGATTCCCGCCATGGTGCCGTGGCGCGCGACCGAGGAAGGCTTCGTCACCGACAACGTGATCGACTGGTATGCGCGCTTCGCGCGCGGCCGCCCCGGCGCCATCGTCGTCGAAGCGACCGGCATCCGCGACGTGCCGAGTGGTCCGCTGATGCGTATCGGCCACGAACGTTACATTCCCGGCCTGCGCAGGCTGGTTGATGCGGTGCGCGACGCCAGTGATGGCGAAACGCGGCTGTTCATCCAGCTCATCGACTTCCTGTCGATCCGCCGCCGGCCTGACCCGAAGAAATACCTGGAGCGCTTCCTCGTCATCACCGATGCGCACCGTGCCGCGCTTGGTGATGCATCACTGAGCGATGACGACGTGCGCGCGCGTCTCGCGGCGCTGCCCCGCGCCGATCTGGTGCAAGCGCTGACCAAGACCGAACTGGAGGCACTGGATTACGGCTATCGCGAGCGCGTCACCGACACGCATCTCGCGCATATCCGCGATCTGCCGCAGGCCCTGCCGGGCCTGTTCTCCGATGCCGCCGCGCGCGCGCAGGAAGCGGGCTTCGACGGCGTCGAACTGCACTACGCTCACGCTTATACGATGGCCTCGTTCCTCTCGCGCACCAATACGCGCGAGGACGGCTATGGCGGCGCGCGCGAAAACAGATTGCGCCTGCCGCTGGAAGTCTATGCGGCCGTGCGCGCGCGCACCGGCAAGGACTTCGCGGTCGGCTGCCGCTTCCTCGCCGACGAATGCATCGACGGCGGCAGCGATGTCAGCGACGCGCGCGTCTTCGGCACGGCCTTCGCCCGCGCCGGCATGGACTTCCTGTCGACCTCGCGCGGCGGCAAGTTCGACGATGCCAAACAGCCAAGCGTCGGCGGCACCGCCTATCCGTACACAGGCCGCAGCGGCTACGAGTGCATGCCGCAATACATCTCCGATGCGCGCGGGCCGTTCGGCCGCAACGTCGAAGCGACATCGGCCATCCGCGCCGATATCCGCGCGGCCGGGTTCGACACGCCGATCGTCTGCGCCGGCGGCGTGCATAATTTCGACATGGCCGAGAAGATGTTGAAGGACGGCGTCTGCGACATCGTCGGCTCGGCGCGGCAGTCGCTCGCCGATCCGGACTGGTTCCGCAAGGTTGCGACCGGCCACGGCCAGGACGTGCGGCTGTGCGAGTTCACCAATTACTGCGAGGCGCTGGACCAGAAGCACAAGGTGGTCACCTGCCAGCTCTGGGACAAGCTCGACGTCGGCCAAGAAGGCGTCAAGACCACGGTGGACGGCAAGCGCCGCCTCACCGCGCCGGACTGGTCGCCGGCCTGAGCGGCACGCGCTTGCCGCGCAGATCGAACAAAGCCGAAAGCCGCGTCATCACCCGGCCACGCCCGGCAATTCCGGATCGCCCGCCGTGAGATGATCCCACATGCGCTCGAGGATGCGGCCCGACCACGTCGCGCGCGCCGCGCATTCCTCCGCGCTCAGAAGCGCGCCGTCATCGCCGGCGGCGAGGCAATCGAGCTCGATGCGCGAGGCATCTTCCAGATACCAATGCAGCACCACCGCTTCCTCCAGCGAGCGACCGGCCGTCACCGCGCCATTGCCGCGCATGACGATGGCGCGGCCCTTGCCGACCTGCTCGGCCAGACGTCGCGCCTGGTCGTCGTCGCGCAGCAGTTGCGGATCGTCCCACAACGCCGGCCCCGGATAGAAATAACTGCCGAAGCCGTGCCGTGGCCGCGCGGTCTTCTTCATGGTACCGAGGCTCATCGTCTTGGGCGGCATGCCGCGCACGATGCCGCCGACATCCGGTCGCAACCGATAGATCTCGCGATGAATGCGCACCTCGCCGAGCACGCCATCCGGCAGCGGCCCGTTCACCGGCACCACCGTGCAGGCTTCGCCGACCGATGTCAGACCGAGCGGCTTACCCGGCGACACGAGGAAGGTGTCGGCGTCGATACGCGCGCTGCAATGGCCGTACGCATCGAACTCGTCCACAGGGCCGAGGACCGCATGATCTTCGCGCGCGGCGCGCTGCACGCGGCGATGTGGGCGCGCAACCAGAAGCCCGGTCTCTATTCGCTGATGGACGTGCTGGGGTTGAAGGACTTTTCGCGACTCGCCAATTACGCCGCTCGCCCCCGCGAAAGCGGGGACCCAGCACTGGATTCCCGCTTGCGCGGGAATGAGCGGAGGGCTTATCCCTGCAACAGCGACACGCCGGTCATTTCCGGCGGCTTCGGCAGGCCCATCAGTTCGAGCAGCGTCGGCGCGATATCGGCAAGGCGCCCTTGCGCCAGCAGCAGACGGTTGCCCGCGCCGGCAAGGATCAGCGGCACCGGATTGAGCGTGTGCGCCGTGTGCGGCCCGCCGGTCTCCGGATCGATCAGCATCTCGCAATTGCCGTGGTCGGCGGTGACGAGCAGTGCGCCGCCCATCGCCTCGATCGCATTGGCGATCTTGCCGAGGCCTGTGTCGACGGTTTCGACCGCCTTGATCGCCGCCGATAAAACGCCGGTGTGGCCGACCATATCGGGGTTGGCAAAATTGAGAACGATCAGGTCGTATTTGCCGGACTTGATCGCTTCCACCGCTTTGTCGGTCAATTCCGGCGCGGACATTTCGGGCTGCAGGTCATAGGTCGCGACCTTGGGCGAGGGCACCATGATGCGGTCTTCGCCGACGAAGGGCTCTTCGCGTCCGCCGTTGAGGAAGTAAGTGACGTGCGGATACTTCTCAGTCTCCGCCATACGCAATTGCGTACGGTCCGCCGCCGCGACGACCTCGCCGAGGATGTTCGGAAAGCTCTGCGACGGGAAGATCGCCTGCATGAGCTTGTCGAGCTCGTCGCTGTATTGCGCCATGCCGACCGCCGCCGCGAATTTCACCGTGCGCTTGCGCGCAAAACCGGAGAAAGCCGGATCGAGCATGGCGCCAAGGATCTCGCGCACGCGGTCGGCGCGGAAATTGAAGCACAGCACGCCGTCGCCATCGTTCATGCCGCGATAGTCGCCGATCACCGCCGGCACGATGAATTCGTCATAGACCTTGTTGGCGTAGGCGTCGGCGATCGCGGCCTGTGTGTTGGGGAAACGCGGGCCTTCCGCCGCGACCATGGCATCGTAGGCCTTCGATACGCGCTCCCAGCGCTTGTCGCGATCCATGCCGTAGTAGCGGCCGACCACGGTGACAACCGGTACCGACGGCGGCAGCGCGGCGGTAAAGGCGCGCAGATATTCGGCCGCCGATTGCGGCGGCGTATCACGGCCGTCGGTCAGCGCATGCACGACTGTCGGGATCTTGGCGTCGGTGAGAATCTTGGCCAGCGCGACGGTATGGTCCTGATGCGAATGCACGCCGCCCGGGGAGACCAGCCCGACGAGATGGCAGGTGCCGCCGCTCTTCCTGAGCTTGTCGATCAGGCCGGTGAGCGCGGGCGCATGGGCGATCTCGCCGCTCTTGATGGCCTCGTCGATGCGCGGCAGGTCCTGCATCACGACGCGGCCGGCGCCGATGTTGAGGTGGCCGACTTCCGAATTGCCCATCTGACCCGGCGGCAGGCCGACGTCGAGGCCCGAGGTCCGCAGAAAGCCGTGCGGACTGGTTGCCCAGAGGCGGTCGAAAGTCGGCGTCTTGGCCTGGCGGACGGCGTTGTTGGCGGTATCCTCGCGCCAACCCCAGCCATCGAGCACAACCAGCATCACGGGGCGGCGCTTCTGCATCACTCGGCATCCTCACAAGGTCGAAAACGCCACGGTTTTGCGGGATCGCCGCGCCAGCGTCAACGGCCCTGCGCCGGATGAGGTTCCGCTTAGGCGTCCTCGGTCATGCCGGCCTCCCAGCCGAGCATCGCGCGTTTGCGCGTGAGGCCCCAGTGATAGCCGGTGATATCGCCGCTCTTGCCGATGACGCGATGGCACGGCACCACGAAACAGATCGGGTTCTTGCCGACAGCGGCGCCGACCGCGCGCGCCGCTTTCGGCGAACCGGATTTGGCGGCGAGATCGGAATAAGTGGTGAGCTTGCCCATCGGGATGGTCAGCAGCTTCTCCCACACGCGCACTTCGAAATCGGTGCCGATGAGCACGACGCGCAGCGGCTGATCCTGTCGCCACAGCGACGTATCGAAGATGCGCCGTCCGGTCGATGCAGTGGCCGCGAAATCCTCGACATAGTGCGCCTTCGGCCAACGCGACTTCATATCCTTCAACGCGGCGCGCTCCTTGCCGGCATCGGCCAGCGCCAGTCCGGCGAGACCGCGTGGCGTCGTCATCACCAGCGCCATGCCGAACGGGCAAGGGTGAAAGCCATAGGTGATGGTGAGGCCTTCACCGCCGGCCTTCCATTCGCCCGGCGACATCGCTTCATGCGTGACGAACAGATCGTGCAGACGGCCGGGGCCGGAGAGGCCGACTTCATAAGCGGTGTCGAGCACGCTCGCCGACGAGCGCAGCAGTTCGCGCGCGCTGTTGAGTGTGAGCGCTTGCAGAAATGCTTTGGGCGTCAGCCCGCACCAGCGCCGGAACAGATGATGCAGCTCGGTGGCGTTGACGCCCGCCGCCTTGGCGATGACGTCGATCTCCGGCTGCGTGCGCCAGTTGCCGCGGATATGCGCGATGGCCCGGCGCACGATGTCGTAATCGGCCGCGGCAGTGGACAGCGGCGCAAACTCGGGCAGGTGGTTGGCGAGGGCAAGGCTGGTCTGGGTCATGGGCGAAATCTAGGTCCGGGCTGAGGCGGCGGCCACCCGGTTTCTGTTCTTCTTATCCCTCCCCCGCTTGCGGGGGAGGGTGCCGAGCGAAGCGAGGCGGGTGGGGGTTGCGTGCTTGACCCCACCCGTCTCCGCGCTTCGCGCGGAGCCATCCTCCCCTTTCAGGGGAGGGATTAAGAGATCACCGTCCTCGTTACCCCGCGCTTGGCCTCGTTCAGCGCATTGCCGAGCGCCTGAGCAAAATCGGCCTTCTCGTCCGGCCCCAAGAAACTCGCGATCACGAGCTGGCGCCCGCGCGACACCAGAAACAGGCGTTCGATGCCGAATTCCTGGTGCACGACCTTCTCGAGCCGCACCCACACCGGATTGAGCGCCCACTCGCGCACGCGGCCGCGATGGCTGACCTTGCGCACGGTGAGCGTCGAAGGCGTGACTTTCACCTCTTCATAGGCGTCACCGCGGCGATAATTGAGCCGGAAGGCCCAATACAACAGCAGCACGTCGAGGCCGAAGAAGCCGAACACCGGCCAGGCGCCCAGGATCAGGAACAGCATGCCGGCGATGAAGCTCACCGCGCCGAAGGCCACCATCAGCACCACAAAGCCGGTATGCGGCAGCGAACGGTGCGGGGTGATCACCGTCGAAAAGATCGTGGGTTCGAGATCGTCGGCGTTGTCGGGAACCATGACGCTGACTATACCGAAATCATGGCGAAAAAGGCGACCGGCAAGGCTCTCCCACGCAAGACGGCGAAAAAGCCGCCGGTGCGCAAAGCGCTCACCAAAGCGAGCAAAGGCCGCGCGGCGGACGTGAAGCCGGCGGACAAGCGCGCCAAGACCGATGCGAAAGCGGCGACCGCCGCGGTGCCACCGTGGAAGCCGGCCGAGATCGAGGAGGCGTTCCGGCGCTTTCAAGCAGCCAATCCGGAACCCAAGACCGAGCTGACTTACGTCAATCCGTTCACGCTTCTGGTGGCGGTGGTGCTGTCGGCGCAGGCGACGGACGTCGGCGTCAACAAGGCGACGCCGGCGTTGTTCGCGCTTGCCGACACGCCGGCGAAGATGGCCGCGCTCGGCGAGGACCGTATTCGCGAATTGATCAAGACCATCGGTCTGTTCCGCACCAAGGCCAAGAACGTCGCGGCGCTGTCGCATATCCTGATCGCCGAACATGGCGGCGAGGTGCCGCGCTCACGCGAGGCGCTGGAGGCTTTGCCCGGCGTCGGCCGCAAGACCGCCAATGTCGTGCTCAATTGCGCCTTCGGCGAACATACGATCGCCGTCGACACGCACATCTTCCGCATCGGCAACCGCACCGGCCTGGCGACCGGCAAGGACCCGTTCGAGGTCGAAGAGAAGCTGGAGCGCGTGATCCCTGCCGCTTACAAGCGCCATGCGCATCACTGGCTCATCCTGCACGGCCGCTATACCTGCATCGCCCGCAAGCCTTTGTGCGAGAAATGCATCATCGGCGATCTGTGCAAGTGGCCGGGGAAGACGGTGGCGGCCTGAACTTGCCCGTCATCCTGAGGTGCTCGGCGCGAATGCGCCGAGCCTCGAAGGATCTCTGAGTCAGAGGTCCTTCGAGGCTCGC
>JANLJK010000292.1 GCA_029255525.1 Pseudolabrys sp. | reverse complement strand
TGATCACCGGACATTTGTCGACGTTCTCGTTCTGGCTGCTCGATGCATTTCCGGGGCTCTCGACAATTGGGTAATCGGCAACGCTGAGTGAGATGACGATGGGCCTGTACCAAGATCATGTTCTTCCCCGCCTCATCCATTTGGCGATGCGACAGCGCAACCTCGCTGCCTACCGCGCACGCCTCATCCCGGCGGCTCAGGGTCGCGTACTGGAGATCGGCATCGGCTCGGGCCTCAATCTGCCGTACTATGGCACGATCGTGGAACAGGTCATAGGCCTCGATCCTTCGCCAAAGTTGCTCGCCATGGCGCGGGAGGCCGCGCGACGACGAACCTCCATTCCCCTCGAATTCGTCGAAAATAGCGCCGAGGCCATCCCGCTGTATAACAGGAGCATCGATACCGTTGTGACCACGTGGACGATGTGCAGCATCCCGGACGTGCAGCGTGCACTCGGCGAGATGCGGCGCATCTTGAAGCCCGGAGGCCGTCTGCTGTTTGTCGAGCATGGACGCTCACCGGACCCCGGTGTCCGCGACTGGCAGGATCGCCTTACGCCAGTCTGGCGCCGAGTCGGCGGCGGGTGTCACCTGAATCGTGCCATCAGCGAACTGATCGAGGGGGCCGGCTTTCGAATCGAACGGATTGAAACGGGCTATATGCGCGGACCGAAACCTATGACCTTCATGTACGAGGGTTCTGCCCGACCACGTTGAAGCATACAAACAACTCACCACCGCAGCAGGCTGTTCATCAGCAGATGAATAGCTTCTGGCCTCCTAGCTCTACTGCGCTCGGTGCCCGTATTCAAAGTGTTTCCTAACGCGTCTCCAAGCAAAATGTGTGGCGCTACAGCATGGTCACGATATCGGTGGAACACCTTCTTCGCCGATCTCCTGCCGAAGCTTCGGCCCCTTGGCGAGCCGCCGGCCGAGCGCGTCGAGGAAACTGTCATAGCGCTCGCCAGCTTTCGCGCGTGCGGCCGCCTGGGTGGCGTCGGGCAATGGGGGCGTAGAGCTGAGCCAGAAGCGGACGAACAGCGCCATGGTCTCGACGGCGATGCCGGTGTCGCGTTCCAGCCGCTGCATGCGGCGGTCGATGCCGTCAAGCCGCTTGGCGATGGCAGCTTCGCGGCGCTCTTCGGCATCCGGCGATAGGAACGAGGCGATCGCGGCCTCGGCAATAAGCGAACGGGATTGGTCTCGCCGCGCGGCAAAATCGGCGAGCGCGTGCATGAGATCTGGATCGAGATAGACTGACAGGCGGACCTTCTTCTCCATTTCAAAGTTCTATGCCGTCGCCGGGGTCCATGGAGATTTGCCGGGCGACGTTTCGCGCATTGCGAGCGAGCGCCCGGACGCGGGCGGCATCGTCGTCGCGCTCGTCCATGTCAAGATCGAACTCATTGACGGCAGGCTTTATGGGTTCCGGCGCAATGTCCTTGTGCCGTTCGAGGCCGGGCTCGCGGCGCAGGCCGGCATTGGCCGGATCGTCCTCCGCCTTGCCGTCCGCGCGGGCGACGTTGGCGGGCGCTGCGATCTCATCTCCCTGACCGCCATCCGCGACGGGCGCCGGCGGGTGAACCGGCGCAAGCGCGGACCAATCGTCAGGCTTGGGCTTGATTTCTCCTTCGGGGTGCTTCGGCGCCGGCTGGATGCGTTCGGCGAGCCGCCGGTCTTCGAAGTAGCGCGCCTTTTTCGCTCGGATCGGAGGAACGCCGGCGACCATGACGATCTCGTCGTCGGGTGGAAGCTGCATGACCTCGCCGGGCGTCATCAGCGGCCGCGCCGTCTCCGAGCGTGAGACCATCAGATGGCCGAGCCAGGGTGAGAGACGGTGGCCGGCATAATTCTTCATCGCCCGCATCTCGGTCGCGGTGCCGAGCGCGTCGGACACGCGCTTGGCGGTGCGTTCATCATTGGTCGCGAAACTGACGCGCACATGGCAGTTATCGAGGATCGAATTATTGGCGCCGTAGGCCTTCTCGATCTGGTTCAACGACTGAGCGATGAGGAATGATTTCAGGCCATAGCCCGCCATGAAGGCGAGCGCGGATTCGAAAAAGTCGAGCCGGCCGAGCGCCGGGAATTCATCGAGCATCAGAAGCACGCGATGACGGCGATTCGTCGCATGCAGGTCTTCGGTCAGGCGGCGGCCGATCTGGTTGAGGATCAGGCGGATCAGCGGCTTGGTGCGACTGATGTCGGACGGCGGCACAACAAGGTAGAGCGTGGTCGACTTCTCCTCCCCGGCGATGTCGGCGATGCGCCAGTCGCAGCGCCGCGTCACCTGCGCCACGACGGGATCGCGGTAGAGCCCGAGGAACGACATGGCCGTGGAGAGCACGCCCGAGCGCTCGTTGTCCGACTTGTTGAGCAGTTCCCGCGCGGCCGAGGCGACGACGGGATGCGGCCCCTGTTTGCCGAGATGCGGCGTCGTCATCATCGCGACCAGCGTTGTCTCAATCGGGCGCCTGGGATCGGACAGGAACGACGCGACGCCGGCGAGCGTCTTGTCGGTCTCGGCATAGAGAACATGCAGGATCGTGCCGACCAGCAGCGAATGGCTGGTCTTCTCCCAGTGATTGCGCCGCTCCAGCGAACCTTCTGGGTCGACCAGCACGTCGGCAACGTTCTGGACGTCGCGGACCTCCCATACGCCGCGGCGGACCTCGAGCAACGGGTTGTAGGCAGCGCTCGCGGCGTTGGTGGGATCGAACAGCAGGACGCGACCGAAGCCCGCCCGCAGTCCGGCGGTGAGGCCCCAATTCTCGCCCTTGATGTCGTGGACGATACAGCTTCCCGGCCAGGTCAGGAGCGACGGCACCACGAGGCCGACGCCCTTGCCGCTTCGTGTCGGCGCGAAGCACAGCACATGCTCGGGTCCGTCATGGCGAAGATAAGCGCTGCCGAGCCTGCCGAGCACGACTCCATCCGGCCCGAGCAGGCCGGCGGCCTTGACCTCAACGGTGTTCGCCCAACGCGCCGAGCCGTAGGTTTCGGCATGCTTCGCCTCACGGGCGCGCCAGACCGACATGCCGATGGCGACGGCGATGGAGACGAAGCCGCCCGACACGGCGATCGCTGCACCCTCTAAAAAGATGCGGGGCGCGTAGGCGTCGTAGAAGTACCACCACCAGAAGAAGGCCGGCGGGGGATAGACCGACAGCCCGGCGAGATCGAACCATGGCGAGCCGAGCTGCGGTTGAAATCCCAGTCGCCACGCCGTCCACTGCGTCGCACCCCAGGTGGTGGTGAGAACGATGGCAAAGACGGTGAGAATCTGACCCCAGAGGATCTTGGTCGCGGTCACGGCTCATTCCCGATTGCGAATTTAGAGCGTCAGAAAAGCGCGCGCACGTCCGCGTTCAATGGCAATCGAACAGCGATCGCAAGCGAACGTAGCGCTGCGAAAAAATACTGACCCTTCCGGCGCGATCGTCCGATGCTTACAGACCGAGCCCGCGCTTCCGGCCGAAGCTCCAGTCAACGCCGCCGTCCGCTCGGGCGATGCCGGAGACGTGCTTGCCGAGATTGCGTTCCAGCGACGGCGACCAGGGTACGAGCTGGAAGCCGAGCCCGTCATCGATCATGGCGAAGCGGCCGGAAGAGAGCATGAGACGCTGGCGATAGACGCCGGTGACATATTCTCCGCTCGCCGCCTTCTGGAACGGCGTTCCCGTCTCGGCGGCGAGCTTCTCAGCCGTCGCATCGAGTTCACGCCGGCGCAGCGTGTCGAGCAGATTGCGGGCGTAGATCACTTGCTGCCCTTGTCGCCGCGCGAGCCCCTGCTCGATCAGGTGATCGGCGCGCGCCGTCATGGCGGTTTGCACCTCGGCGCCGAAGCCGCCGCCAGCGAGAGACGCCGGCTCGCGGGCGATCAGTTGGCGATCGATCCAGGTGGCGCCCGACGCCTTGATCTGCGCGTCGATATCGAGATCGGACCGCACCGCCAGCGCGATACGGCGCCGGCCCTGGGCATCGTCGAACTGGCGCAGCTCCACGACCGACCCGGTCGCGCTGTCGCCGGCCGCATCGAGGTCGGGCAGCTTGACGTGGTGGGTGCGGCCGTCGATGCCGTCGACCACGGCATAGGCGGTGCCCTTCAGCTCGTCGTCGAGGCCGCGATCAAGGAGCCGGCCGACAACGCGATCGCCAATGCCCTCGCCGGCAAGCACATAACTCGACGCAGCCCGCTCGATGCCGCGCTCGGTGAGCGCCCGGTGCATACGCTTGATGATGTCGCCGCGTTCGCCGAGCGCGCGCAGAGTCGATTCGGCCTCGTCCGCGATGACCCATTGGCCTGGGCCGGGCTGATGGGCAAGGCCGAGGGATTCGAGCTTGCGCAGCCGGCCGACTTTCTGCGTCAGGTATGGGTCGGGCTGTCGATCGGGTTGAGGTGCGAGGTCGATGACGCGGTGCCGACCGGCATCGCGGACAAGCTGCCGGTCGATCCGCGTCCAGCGCTCGGCGTCGATCTGATTGTCGAGGTTGCGGCGGATATCAATGTCGGAGCGAACCCCGAGCTCCTGGGTGACGAGATCCTGCGCCCGCGCCCGCATGCCCTGGCTGATGTAGTCCCGCGCGATGACGAGGTCCTTCCCGTCGTCGGCGCGGCCGCGCAGGATGACGTGGACGTGCGGGTTGTCGGTGTTCCAGTGATCGACGCCGACCCAGTCGAGTTTGGTTCCGAGGTCTTTCTCGACCTGGCTCATGAGGTCGCGCGTATATCCCTTGAGATCTGACATCTCGGTCGCGTCTTCCGGCGAGACGATGAACCGGAAATGATGCCGGTCGTCCTCGCAGCGCTCGGTAAAGCCCTTCACGTCGGCATCGTTGGTCTCAGGCCCGAACATGCGCGCCTTCTCGCCGTCGCGCGTGATGCCTTCGCGGCGGAGATAACTGAGATGCGCCTTGAGCGTCGCGCGGCGGGCGCTGTGCCGAACGATCCGCGTCTTGACGGTGGCGAGACGCGAGCGGCTCGTCAGCAGCCGATTGGCCTGCACGCTGGCGACACGGCCGCGGCCGAAGCGTGAGGCGCGCGGCGCCCCGATCCTGCCGCTGCGCGAGACCTGACCGCCGGCCTTCTGGGCGGCGGCGAGCGCCTGGGCGACAAAGGGTTTGGCCCGCTGGACCCCGCGCGAGCGGATGCGGCCTGGCCGGATGCGGAAGTCGTCCTCGCGGCTCATGGCCCAATGTCCCGCGAGGTGCGATTTTGGTTGAACGGATTGCGGAATTGTCGCGTGCGCGGGCTGCGGAATGCCGGTGCACATCGCGGCGCAGGCAGCAAAACACTTACGAGATCAATGCCCCGACCGTCCCCCGACCGGGCCGCACCTCGCGGCCTTTTATCTTGCCCTCGAACGGTCGTGTTGCCGCTCCCCTCCCGGCTCGCACTTCCTGGTGCGCTGGGCTTCGCAGTCTGACGATGGCTTACGATGCGCTTCATCTTGGGCGCTCACTGCTTGCGCGACGCACGAACAGCTCGCGATCTTGCGCATTGCCCTCTGATGGAAGGGCCGCAGGCGTACGGGGCGATGGCGGTTCGGCTGCAGACGGAACCGCAGTCGAGCTGCTCTCCGGCTCGCTCGTTGCGGGTTTGGACTTGGGTGGAAAGAGTGCACTCGACCAGCCGCGGGCACGCTCCGCGAATGCCGCCGTTATGTCGACGATGGGCGTCTCGGCGTCAGGCTGCGCATCGCCAGCCGTGTCGAAAATCTCCGTACTCGTGCCCCGTGGCATGTCGAAATTGGGAGCGTCGCCTTTGGCAACGGATGTTGCGACGTCGGCCGCAAATTTGACGTCTGGCTGCTCCCAGGAGCCGCGATAAACAGCAACGGCGCAGAAGGTCGGATCGGCTTTCAGATGCGGATGCGTTTTGCACCGGCTAGCGTGCTTCGAGATCTGGGCTGCTGCCATCGCGACGTTGCGGCATGGCAGAAGAACGGATGCTGCGACTTTCGATGGCGGCATGGAAAGCCCGGCGATACCTACACGCAAGACAGCACGCGACACTGTGCGCGCCTCCCGGATTGCCAAATCCAAGCTTGAATAAATCTTCGGGTTTGGTTCGCCCTGCACCGAGATCGCCCACGGTTCGCCGCCCGACTGGTGCCAAACCAGCGCGTGCATAAGCTTAGGATCGACCGCGAGCGCGCATGCGGTCACCAATGTCACGAGGTCCATGGCGTGCGCTCCTGGATTGCTCCGTCCGTCGCGCATCTGCGCGATGCCATCGTGCTCGCGGCCGTCAAGGGCAAGGCGCAAGCGCCGGCCTGCGGCCGCCCTTGACCGCCGCTGCGCGCGACGGCTGACTGATGGACGAGCGGGACGGAGGAATGAGCCGACTTTTCCGCGAACAGAGGAATGACGTGATCATTGCGCATCCCGCGCGAACGAATGACATTTGTTTTGCGCAGCGGCGGCACGGATCAGCCCCGGTTCTCGCGCTTGGACGGACGAGTCCAGAGCAGGTGGAATGCGGAGCGGTCGTTGCCGGACTGGAACAGGTTGGCGCGGATCGGTTGGGTGAAGGCGGGATCGTCGATCTGCAGCGAGACATATTCGCCGGCCTTCTCTCCGGTGCGAGCCCAGCCCGCGCCGACCTCCGGTCCATCATCGTCGCCAGCGTGAACCCGATAGTCTGGCGCGTTCTCGGTATCGCTGTGCTCGGCCGGAACAAGTGTGAGCTCGATGTCGAGGGAGAGCGTGCGCAGGCGCCCGGTGAAGCCATGCTTGGTGCGGGTGAAGGTGCCGATCTGTGCCATGTCGTCGTCCTTTCGGTTGGTGGTGGTGAGGTGGTTGGTAAGCCGGCTAACGGGTGCTGGCCCACCATTCGAAGTGGCCGTCGCCTGCCTCGTCGGTCCAGACGGGGAGCACACGGCCGATGACCGAACGGCGTGGGAACGGACCGAAATAGCGGCCGTCCACGCTGTCCGGGGCATCGTTCATGAGAAAGAGTTCGTCGTCGGCGAGGCGGCGGCAGCCTTGCCAGACCGGGAGCTTGCGACCGGCCTTGTCACGTTCGCGGGCGCGGCCGTAGGTGGCGCCATAGGCAAGAATGTCGAGGCCGTGGCGACAGATGGTCTGACCCGGAAGCGCAAGGATGCGTTTCAGCAGTGGCATGCCATTCGGCAGATAGCCGCGGTCAGCGAGGAATTCCGCGATCAGCGGTGGCGGCATGACCGCGACAAGGTCGGTGACAGCAAGATCGTTGGCCGCTTGCACGGCGTAGAGGCCGACCGGCGCGCTGGCGCTGGCGTTCCAGATCAGCGTCTTCGGCGGGTCGACGAAAGCCGACGAACCGAGCGTGATGCTGGTGACGACCGTGGTCAGCATGGTTGCGACACGGGTCATGGGCTGACCTCGCGCCGTTTGAGCCATGCCTGGTGGCGCGTGCGGGTGTAGGCGCGCGGCGTCTCATTGACGGACAGCCGGTTGTGGACGTGCTGCCAGTAATCCGGCGCCGCGTCGGCCGGATCGATTCCCAGCGCTTCCACCGCGTCGATCACTTGCAACACGCGTTCGACCTTGGGCCAACCGTCCATGCGCAGCAGGATCTCTCCTCCTGGCCGGACGAAAGGCAGCGTCTGATAGCGCTCGCCGGCCGCGACAGCGCGGACGATATCGATGCGCGAGATGATAGTACCGTGGTCGTTGGCCGCCCAGCGGACGAAGGCGAAGATGCTGCCCGGCGCGATGCTGACGACGCGGCGTTGGCGATCGAGGACTTGCTGTCCGACCTGCCGGCCGAAGCGTAACCGGTTCTCGATGCGCTGCTTGTGCCAGGTCAGCTCGACAAAGGTGAGTGCTGCGTCGGCAGTCTGCGCACGCGACACGCCGATCATCGTGACGCCCTTCATGGCGTGCCTCCATCGGTGTTGGGAAAGCTCTTGAGAAGGAGGTCGCGCAGCATGTCGGCGACCGTCACGCCGCGCTGGAAGGCGGCGACCTTGATGCGACCGCGCAGATCGGGCACGACATCGATAGTGAGCCGCGCGGTGAAGGGGCTGCGCTTGCGCCGAGGGCGGGGCTGCGTGTCGCGCGACTTGACCCAGCGCTCAGCATCGCCCGGTCGCGATGTGAACTTGCTTCTGCGCTTATGCCACGTGCGCACGCCGCGGGTGATCGGAGGGGTTGTCATCGGATGATCCTCCCGACCTCGGCAGCAAAGGCTTTGACTTCGCGCACGGCGGAACGTGCAGCGCTGATCTCGTAGATCAGCCTGCCGGTCTTCGCGGCATCGGCGAAGGCCACGCGCTGACCGATGCGCTGGCGCAGCATCGGCGGATCGTGATCAGCCAACGCCTTGACGGTCTCACGGGCGATCGCCGTATGCGCACAGCAGCGGTTCACGACAAAGCGCGCCAGGAGCCGCCGGCGACGATAGGTCCGCGCCTCGTCGATGAGCGTCAGCATGCCGGCGGAAGCCCAGCCGTCGAAGGCCGAGGGCTGGATCGGAAGCAGGACGAGATCCGCTGCGAGCAAGGCCGAGCGCATGACGGCGGCAACGCGTGGTCCGTCGATCACCACATGATCGACGCCGTGAGCGATGGCCGGCGCTTCGCGGTGAAGCGTGTCCCGCGCCAGACCGACGACGTGGAACAAACGCGGCAATCGCTCTCGCATCCGCTGCTCGGACCAGTCGAGAGCCGAGCCCTGCGGGTCGGCGTCGATCAGCGTGACGCTGCGACCCTGGCGCGCCCATTCGCCTGCGAGATGCAATGCGAGAGTGGTTTTGCCGACGCCGCCTTTGTGGTTGAGGAGCGCGACGATCACGGCGCCACCTCGATGGTAGCGGCACGCCCACGGTTGCCTGAATGCGTTCGCTCACGATGCGAAAGCGCCGAAACGATGGTAGCGAGACGCGATGTTGGTTGATCGCGACCACTGCCGGATGGAGGCGCAGCCGGGGTCTCGTCGTTGCTCGGCGATCCGCAATCGGCGGGTCGCGTTAGCAAGAATCCGAAGGATTCAATGTTAGCAAAGTTAGGCGCGCAATTTTGACAAGCCGCGCTGGAGCTTAGGTCCGGGTTCGGTTCCTGATAGTACGGGTCTGCGGTTCCCGATCGTACGGGTGTTTGGGTTCCTGATAGTACGGGTTGATTCACAGCTTGTGCACCGTTTAAGACCGCGACGGCCGAGCACGCCGTCTTGGTGAAGACTGGGATGCGATGGGTTGGAAGGTCAGGCGTGGTTGACCCGCGGTGCCGATGTCGAAGCCGAGTTGAGAGCCGGGGATCGGCTCGCGCCGGACGATGTCACGGAGTTCGAATGCAAATCGCTTGTAGGGCGACAGGCTGGCGGACTTCAGGTGAAGATGGCGGAAGTCGAAGCGCCACCCGTTGCGCTGGCGCCCGCCGTGCTTGCGCACGAGCCGGTAGAGCCAGCGTTCCAGTCCACCTGTCAGGTCGAAATAAGTTCGGTCTATGGTAAGCACCAGCGCGTCGACCATGACGCCGGCGTAGAACCAATCCGGCAGGATCAACTCGATGCCGTGCGGCCGGCCAGTGCCATCGGCACGCTCTTTCCATTCGTTGATCCAGGAGAAGCGGTGCCGCCGACGTTCACTCGGCTGACGGATCGACGTCGCAACGGTGGTGGATTGCAGGCGATCGAGGCCCGCCTTCAGGCGTTCGTAGTTTAGTGCCGAATCGCCACGGCCGATGAAGGTCAGGATCTCATAGGGGGTGGCGGCCATCAGGCGTGACGTGCGCAGGCCTTGGTCGCGCGCGTCGACGATCTGCGACGCGGCCCAGATCAGCACGTCGGCGTCCCAGATGGTCGCCATGCCGTGCTCCGGCGTCGCCTCGACGCGGATCGTCACCTCGCCCATGCGGAAATCGATCGGCCGGACGCGCGGAGTCTTGGCGAGGGAGAAGAACGGCCAGGACATCAGGTCTTGCGCATCGCGCAACGCCATGTCGCCGGGTCGTGCCCGGAACAATTCAAGCTGCTGGTCGTCGACGGGGCGGCGCATCCGATCGGTCCGGCTCAACGAGGACGCACGGGCGCTGAGCGCGACGGCACCGTGCCGGTCGAGGCGGTCGCGCGTCCGGGATCGGAGGTTGAGTTGCGCGCGCGTTCGGCGGCCCAGGCTTCGAGGTCATCGATCGCGTAGACGACGCGGCCGCCGAGCTTGCGGAAGATCGGGCCGGTGCCGGTGCAGCGGTGTTTCTCCAGCGTGCGGCCGGAAAGACCGAGAAAGGCGGCAGCGTCGTGTGTGCGCACGAAGCGCGGCGCAATTCCTGATGATGATGGGCGCAAGAAGAGCCTCCGTACGAATTCTGGGCGCCGCCGGGAGAGGCGGCGGCATGGAGGCAAGCGTGACGGAGAATCTGCACCGCAGGGGAGACCCGCCGCAGGGGGCGCCCTGCGGTGTCCCTCTTCGAAAGGTGGAAGAGTCACAGTCTCGGGGTCTCGGCCCGGTCGATGAAATTAGCGGGGCCGAAAGCGCGTGGCGCGCACAGGATCGCCGCGCAGGAGTTTGAGGTAGCCGCCGTTCATGAGCTCGACGGCACTGGCGACGATGCGGTTGACCTTCTTGCGCAACGCCGCATTCTTCCATTCGATTGCTGGGATACGGCGCGCGTCTGCGTCCAGTAGCACAGCAGCGATCTCGCGACGGCTCGCGCCTGCCTTTTCACCATCAAGTGCGCGAACCAGGAGGGTCAGCCGCGTACGCTGAAGCGGCGACAGTTGCAGACTGCGTAGCGGAGGCCCGGCTCGTTGGCCGGTGAGACGCCGATGCAGGCGCTGAAGACTGTGCAGGCGTGCCCCGAAATCGTCGTCGAACGGAATGAGGAACGCGCTGCCCCGCGCGTGAACGTCCTCGATGAACCAGAGCTGATGATGGCCATCCGGATCATCAACCAGGATGTGGCTCCCGTTCTCCGTGTTGGCGCGAACCACAACCGGTGCTAGCCTGTCGGGATCAACGGGACGCGCTGCTGCGAAATCGTCCGGTGCTGAAGCAACGATGACAGCGGCGGGCGAGTATTCCGGCCGCCACAATGCAGGCGACACCCATGCAGGCGTGTCGGGCGCATGCGGGAAAGCTCAACCCCCAGCGGCGCGCGAGGCGCGCCATGCCGGCATCGTGCGACAACGATCCGGCGGTAATGCGATTCTGTGTATTGCGATAGTCTGTGCCATAGGCGGGATTACGCCGAAGAAACTCGACGGCAAACTGTTCTTGATCGAGTCGCATAAGCGTATCGGCGGTGCTCGCTGACCGCCAGTCGGGCGCCGCTGGCATATCTCACCTCCCTGAACTGATCCTGCCTCGGATCACTGGCGGGCGAGTATTCGTAAGATTGCACGTCATGCTAGATGTTGAATCGGCATGACGCGATAACCCGCTTCAGTGCTTTCACGGATGCAGCATGTCCGGTTCCACAAATATGCGGCCGGCCCGCTACTGCATGCGCGGCTCAAGCAGGTGCCGATAGCCCTTTTCGGTCATCCAGTGCGCGCGCGCGAGGTGACTGTCGTGGACGCGCTTGGCGCGCTCGGGTTCCTTCTCGGGATCGAGTCCGAAAATGATGGCGACAGCTTCGCGCCAGTCGGCGCCTTCAGCTTCCGCATCGAGCAAACGGATGTAGGTCGCCAAATGCCTTTGATCATACGGACCGACGCGGTCCAGTTGGGGCGGGTTGTCTTCGAAGGGCGGTATCGTCACGACTTCTCTCGTGTTCTTATCGACCATAGGCGTAGCAATCCCTCACTCACCGCAATACCAGGACTTGTAGTGGACGCCGAAATGGCATCACGCAGGCGATGATGTTCTATCGCGCCAGCAATCTGAGCCATGCTGCCACGGCGCATCGGCCATTCGTGACATGGGCACTGGCGCACACGCGCTCATCAAATGTCTTCGGCTCTTGATGATATCTCTGAAGCGTTGTCGGAAAATTACGACACGCTGGCAGGTGGGATCATCTGTCGTGTCGGAAAAACTCGATAGGATCGGCCTCGAGAACGAGCGCAAGTTTCTCCAGCATGTCGATCGTGGCGGCATGCTGCTCGCGCTCCAGCATTCCAACGTAGTTTCGATTGATGCCCGCACGGTCGGCAAGCTCCTCCTGCGACAGGTTTCTGACCTGCCGCAACCGGCGTAGATTCGTGGCAACGATCTCCCGCAATCTCATGCGGAAGACGTCGCCGGATCACTAATATACTGCCACCTAGTATACTAGGTATTCAACGCGAGGCCAGTTCGATCATGACTTTCGGCTGTCGGGCGGACCCGGCAAACGCCTGCCGCACGCGGACGCTGCTGACCTGGAAATATGGTCCGCGATAAATTGGCGATCAGAATCGCCGTTCCAGTCACGATTACCGGCCGGCAAGTCTGCGCGGCGGGGCTTCTCACAGCGCGACTCCTCATCGCCTCCTTTGGGCCGCCGCGGCTTCAGGAAGAAGCCCCGCCCGATGTCGGGCGGGGCGCTAGGAGCCGGCTCAATCGGCGTTGGCCTTGCGGCCGCGGGACCAGATGAGCGTGTAGCTCTCGCCGCCCTCTTCGTCGAAGAGGTTCGCGTAGATCGGAGCGTTGAAGCTCGGATCGTCCAGCTTGACCGAGAGATAGTCGCGGCCTTCGTTGGAGCGCTTGGCCCAGGCGGCGCCGATCTCGGCTCGGCCGACATAGACGCGGTGGCTCGGAGCGTTCTCGTTGCTGCCGTTCGTCTCGGGGACCAGCCGGACGCCCCTGGCCTGGAAGCTGAGGGTGACGATTTCGCCGACGAAGCCCTGCTCGGTCTTCGTGAAGGTGCCAATGTTCGCCATGATAGTTCTCCTTGCTCTCTGTTTCCGAGCCGCGACCATCGCGGTCTCGATGGCGACCGACAGGCCGGAGACGATCGACGCCGCATCCGTTTGCGGACCGAAGCGCAGCGGAGGATGCCAGGCGGACAACTTTCTTGTCTCGCGAGGAATGGGCGAAGCCCAGGGGAAGAAAGTTGAACGCCGGCATTGCGGCTAGGCGATCGAGGCGCAGCCGGTGTTCGGCCAGGTCAGGCCATCGTAGAGACCCGAATGGACGCGCTTCTCGGAACAGGGAAATCCCAAGGAGAACCGGCGAACGTCACATCGCCACGGGACCGCGCGATACGGCGGTGTGGAAATCGTTCTGCCATGCTCCGGGCTACGTCCCGCTCCCCGAAACAAGCAGCAAGGACCGCCGCGCCATTCGCGAACTCAGTCGGCCGGAGCTAAAGACGCCGCAGACCACGCGATCCACCAGCCGCGCGCCTCGTGCAAGGTCACGTCTGGTAAATCCGAGATCAACCTTGCTCCGATCAGAACCCGCAGAGAACGGGACGGCGTGGCATGCTCTTCAACAGGTCGCGGCGTCGCCGGGCCTACGACAGTGCCGGTCTTCCAGACCCGCTTGGCATGTCGGGCGGGGATGCCGCAAGCCGCGTCCAGGCCGTCCCCCCGATGGCGACCGCGCCGATGACGGCGAAGACCTGCCGCCAGAGATCGGACGTCATGGTGAGTCCGGAGAGGCCGAAGGTCGCGTAGTAGCCGGCAAGCGCGGCCGGGACGGCGAATATCAGTGCGACCGCGATGCGGAGAATGGGCGTGCGGACAAACGAGAAGACCCCCTGGCCGATGACAAGCACGAAAGCTGCGGCGACAATGCCAACTCCGATCGCGCCGAGCGGGCCGTATCCCGCACCCTGGGCATAGAGGCCTGCGGTCATGCCGACAAAAAACGGCAGCGCGTAAATCGCGAGCGTGAACAGCACCCAGCAGAAGAAGCCGAGGCCGACGATGTTGAGGACGATTCCGAGTGCGAGCATGGTGGATACTCCCGCAGCCAAATGTGACAAGGGTTGCGCCTTCCACCACCTCCACGGCGCGCCTGCCAGAGTAGCGGAAGTTTCCAGGCGGCGACAACGGAAGATTGGTTGCGGCGATTGTTCTTCGTCTTTTCGCGGGACATATGCCTGTGACTCCTTAAGCCCTCCGTCGCTGGCGAGGCGTCCTTCATCCCGAGGAAATGTCGCAAAAGGGGGATGAACCGACATTGGCAGCGTGCTTGAATTCAGGCCAAACCGCGGTAACGGTCCAAGACGCGAGTTGGGATACCGAAGGATTTCTGATCATGGCAGACGTGTCCGTGGGACGAAGGACCGATTCGGCGACGCGGGTGATCGCCGCATCGCCGCAGGCCATCTACCAAGCCTTTTTGGATCCGGAGGCATGGGTAAAGTGGCTCCCGCCTGAAGGAATGACGGGACACATCTACGAATTCGAACCGCGCGCGGGCGGAGCCTACAGGATGGCGCTAACCTACAGCAAAGGGGATCAGTCGACCCGCGGCAAGACTTCGGAAGACACCGATGTCGTCGAAGGGCGTTTCTTGGAATTGGCCCGTGACGAGCAGGTCGTCCATCTCGTCATGTTCAAATCCGACGATCCAGTCTTTGCCGGCGAGATGAAAATGAGATGGAGCGTTTCGCCAGTTCCCGGCGGGACGAAGGTGACCATCACCTGCGAAAACGTTCCAGAGGGGATACGGCAGGAAGATCATGACGCGGGCTTGCAGTCGACGCTCAAGAATCTCGCGATCTTTGTCGAGTGATCATTCTCGGTTGCGGAACGTCCGCAACGCGTCGATTCGGGCGTTTCGTTCGACGCGGGTTCTAACGTCTGCCCTATGTAGGATCAGCCGCGAGCATGGAGGCCCGCGACTGATCCCGGCAACAGCGCTCACGCGCCGCTGTTGCCGACCTTCCAGACCGGGATGCCGAGCCGGCGCGCCTTGTCGGCGAGGTTGGCCTGGATGCCGGAGCCCGGCGTGACCAGGACACCGATCGGCAGCACGTCGAGCATGGCGTCGTTGCGCTTGAACGGCGCGGCCTTGGCGTGCTTCGCCCAATCGGGACGAAAGGCGATCTGCGGCACCTTGCGGTGATCGGCCCAGCGAGCGGCGATGCGCTCGGCGCCTTTCGGCGATCCGCCGTGCAACAGGACCATGTCCGGGTGCTTGGCGCGGACCTGATCTAGCCTGTCCCAGATCAGGCGGTGATCGTTGAAGTCGAGACCGCCGGTGAAGGCGATCTTCGGACCAGGCGGCAGCATCACCTCCGTCTCGGCCCGGCGCTTGGCTGCGATGAAGTCGCGACTGTCGATCATAGCCGCAGTCAATGTGCGATGGTTGACCATCGATCCGTTGCGCGGGTGCCAGTGCGATCCGGTGTGGCGCGCGAAATGTTCGGCCGCTTGGTCGCGGAAGAACTCCATGACGTTGCGACGCTCGATCAGCGTCATGCCCTCAGCCGTGAGGCGCTCGAGCTCGACCGAGCGGATCTCGGAGCCGTCCTGTTCGCGCTGGCAGCGCCGCTGCGCCTGTTCGTTGTCGTCGAGGCTGCGCTCGATCCGGCCATTGGCGCGGTGGAAGAGATTAACGGTCGACCAGAGCAAATCTTCGAGGTCGGGTTCGAGGCGGGTTTCGCTCAAGGTCGCCACGAGCGCATCGAAGATGTCGGCGACCGCGCCGACGATGTTGCGCGCGTCGGGGAGCGGCCGCGGATCGGGCTCGTCCTGGAACGGACGGTAGCCGTGCAGTTGCAACTCGGTGAGGATGGTGTCGGTCGCGGATGCGGCGTGCGGCTCGTAGGCGGTGTCGTCATGGTCGGTCGTCATGAGGTGCTTCCTTCTCTCGGATCGGCCGCGCCTATCGCGGCCTTCATGGCGACAAAAGGCGGCAGGCGGACCGGACCTGCACCGCGGAGCGAAGCGCAGCGGCCGGAGCGAAGCGGAGGATGGCGGAGGACGGCTATTTTGCTTCGCGATGCAAAGCGTGCTGTCGTCCTATGTATAATGTGAGCGTCCATTCGACGGCGCGCGGCGGAAAATAGCCGGCCGCAGCCATTGCGGGAGCCGGGCCGCTTGCCGCAAAGGTCGCCTCTCAAGAAGGCCGTCGGCGCGGCCCTCTCCGAAGGAAGCGCGCTCAGACACTGGCCAGGCCGCAACGCGCCGGCTCCGGCGCGCTCCCGTTCCGGCATCGGCGTCAGAGCCGCAACAACCGCGCGACATCTTCCGGGACGAGCTGCACCCGAACCGCCGCTCGCAGCGCGTCAACGCCGAAGCGGCGCAGATCGTCGTTGAAATCGTCGCCGTGGGGCGACAATGCGACCGCGTCGATCCGGGAAGAGTGTGTGCGCTCGAACAGTCGATCCAACGCGCCATCGCCCGCCGGATCGTTGTCGCGCACGACATAGAGCCGCCGCAGCGTCGCCGGGAACAGAATGGCTCCGAGATGCGCGGCCGAGAGTGCGGCCATCATCGGCATGTCCGGCATGACGCAGCGAAGCGACAGCATGGTCTCGATGCCCTCGCCGGCGGCCGCGACATCGCGAGTCGTTCCGAAGCGGACGGCATTGCCGAGGAGATGACCCATCGCGCGCCGCGGCGAATCGATGGGGGCCTTGTCGTGACCGGAGGGATCGAGCCAGGTGCGATGGGCGCCGGTGATACGCCCGTCGCGATCGGTGACGGCCGCGATCATCGCCGGCCAGGTCTCGGTTGGCGCATACGGGTCGGGCCGATAATAGCAACGCGGATGGAAGCGTAAGGCTCCGGTTCCGTGCAAAGCCGTAATGCCACGTGTGCGCAGATACGCTTCTACGATTGTGCCCGCAATCGGCTGCGACATCGCGAAGAGACGGCGTGCCGATTCCGGCGAGCCGGCCGGTGCAGATGCCGGGCGCGGTTTCGGGTTCGGGTCGGCTTGCGGCCGCGGCAGGCTGAGGAACCGTCGCGCTTCGGCCTCGACTTCGTGGAAATCATCGAGGTCGCAGGTCAGCCCGATGATATCGAGCAGGTCGCCATGCTCGCCGGTGGCGGAATCGGTCCATTTGCCGGCGGCACCCTTACCGGACTCAGGACCGCTCAGGCGCACGAACATCGAGCGCCCGGGCGTGTTCTTCACGTCGCCGACCAGCCAGTATCGCCCCTCGCGACGACCGTTGGAGAGATACCGGCGGCACACCGCTTCGGCCTCGCGCGCGAGGCAGCGTGCCAGTTCGCCCGCATATCCCGGCATGGTCATATGACTCGCTCGGAGATGCGCGCGACCGGATAGCGTTCGAGCACCTTCGCCAGAACGTCGCCGCCAGCCGTATCGGTGGGGACGAACATGCGCAGCTTCCACGAGATGATCTCGTGGAACAGGCCATAGGCGGACAGCCGCTCGCGCATGGCATCGGTGAAGCCGGTCAGTTCGATGCGGTTCGCGCCCATGACGCGCACGCGGCGAAGCTGAAGGGCTTCGGCAAGGTCGATGACGGTCTTGCCGTCGAGCAAGGCCGCAAGCGCCGCATCGGGCGAGAGCGTCGAGGTGCCGGTCTCGATTGCGTTTGCGACCCAGGCGGACGAAACCTTGCGGCCGATGATGCGCTCGCCGGAATCGGTCTGGAGCCGATACACGCGCGTGGATTCATTCGGCAGGCGCTTCCAGATCGGCAGCAGGAGACCGGCAACGATATGGATCTCACTATCGGTGAACGCCGGCACGTCCGCGACCTCTGCCGACCAGGCCCGCGCGAAGGTCTTCCGGTCGGCCCCCCGCCAATGGCTCTGCGGCATCATCGCCAGCGGCAGGGTCGGATGCTCCATTGGTCGGATCAGTCGCACGCGGCGTTCGACCTCACCATCGTCGAGCATCACGCTGCGGGCCGGCACCTGCACGGCGGCGCGCCCGGACTGGCTGTTGACTAAGAGCACGGCGCGGGGATCTGACAGGCGGTCCAATGCATCATCGAGCGTGACCGGCCGGTTGCGCTCGCGTTGGGTGATCGTGAGCAAGCGCGTTTCAGCCGCCGTGCCGGGATGCGTATAGATCGTCTGCCGATCGGTGACGGTGAAGCTTTCGGCCGTCAGCGTCTCCAGACCGACGTCATAGGTGCCGGATGCGATCGCGCCCTCAATGCGCGCGGTCATTAGCTGCTCGAACGCGGTGAACAGGATGTTCTGAAGTTCGATGGTCAGCGCCAGCAGGCGATTCAAGAACGTAGTGATCGGCGGCAGGTCATCCCTGATACCGTTCGAGTCTGTGAGCTTCAGTCCGGTCGCGTCCTCGAACGTCTGGAGCGAACATCCCTCGACCTTACCCATCACCAGCAGGAGGTAGAGCTGACGAAGCGCATCGCGCGCGTAATGGCTTTCGAGATTGTCCTCGGGCCTGAACAGACCCTGGCCGCCGGTCTGGCGCTGGCCCTTGGTGATAGCGCCCAGCGTGTCGAGGCGCCGCGCGATGGTCGAGAGGAACCGCTTCTCGGCTTTCACGTTCGTGGCGATCGGCCGGAACAGCGGCGGCTGTGCCTGGTTGGTGCGGTTGGTGCGGCCGAGACCCTGGATCGCGGCATCGGCCTTCCACCCGGCCTCCAATAAATAATGTATGCGCAGCCGCCGGTTCCGGGCCGACAAGTCCGCATGGTAGCTGCGGCCAGTGCCGCCGGCATCCGAGAACACCAGGATGCGCTTGGTGTCGTCCATGAACGCCTGGGTCTCGCCGAGATTGGCGGACCCGGCCCGGTTCTCCACGACAAGGCGATCGACGCCGTCCAATCCGGTCTTGCGGATGATCCTGCGCGAGCGGCCTGTCACCTCAGCTACCGTGTCGGTGCCAAAACGCTGCACAATCTGGTCGAGCGCACCGTGCACCGGCGGCAATGACGCCAGCTTCTCGATCAGCCGCTCCCGTCTAGCAACGGCGTCACGACTCTGGACCGGTTGGCCGTCGCGGTACACAGGACGCGACGACAGGTTGCCCCCGCTATCGGTGAACGGCTCGTAGAGCTGGGTCGGGAAGCTGTACGCGAGATAGTCGAGCACATATTCTCGCGGCGTGATGTCGACCTGGACGTCGCCCCATTCCTCGGTCGGAATCTCCGCGAGGCGGCGTTCCATCAGCGCCTCGCCGGTCGAGACGATCTGGATCACGGCGGCATGGCCGGCTCTCAGATCGCGCTCGACGGAGGCGATCAGCGTCGGCGTCTTCATCGCGGTGATGAGATGGTTGAAAAAGCGCTGTTTGGCGCTTTCAAAGGCCGAGCGCGCCGCCGACTTGGCCTGCGCATTCAGCGTGCCATTCGAACCCGTGATGTTGGCAGCTCGCATCGCGGCGTCGAGGTTGTTATGGATGATCGCGAACGCCCCGGCGTAGGCGTCGTAGATACGGATCTGTTCGTCGGTCAGCCGGTGCTCGACCAGCTCGTATTCGACGCCCTCATAAGACAGAGAACGCGCCGCGTAGAGACCGAGCGCCTTCAGATCACGCGCCAGCACCTCCATCGCCGCGACGCCGCCGGCTTCGATTGCTTCCACGAATTCGCCACGCGTGGCGAAGGGAAAGTCCTCACCGCCCCAGAGTCCGAGCCGCTGGGCATAGGCCAGATTGTGAACCGTGGTGGCGCCGGTCGCCGACACATAGAGAACACGCGCGTTCGGCAACGCATGTTGCAGGCGAAGGCCGGCGCGGCCTTGCTGCGAGGCGGCCTGATCGCCGCGCTCGCCCTTGCCGCCGGCGGCATTCTGCATCGCGTGCGATTCGTCGAACACGATCACACCGTCGAAATCGGCGCCAAGCCAGTCGACGATCTGCCGGACGCGTGACGCCTTCTCGTCACGGGCGTCCGACCGCAGCGTCGCGTAGGTGGTGAACAGGATGCCTTCGCCGAGCCGGATCGGCGTGCCCTGGCGAAAGCGCGAGAGCGGTGTCACCAGCAGCCGCTCCATGCCGAGCGCCGACCAGTCGCGTTGCGCATCCTCGATCAGCTTATCGGACTTGCTGATCCAGACCGCGCGGCGGCGGCCTTTCAACCAGTTGTCGAGCAGGACACCGGCGACCTGGCGGCCCTTGCCGGCGCCGGTGCCATCGCCCAAAAACCAGCCGCGCCGGAATCGGACGGTGCCTTCGGCGTCATCGCGCGCCGCGGTGACGAGATCAAAGGTCTCGTCAACGGTCCACGACCCCGCGAGGAAATCTGCGTGGGCCTCGCCCGCATAGATGACGGACTCGAGCTGAGCATCGGACAACAGGCCATCGGTGATGACGTTCGCCGGCAGGTGCGGACGATAGGTCGGAATCGGCGGCGCGACCGACGCCATCGCCGCCGACTGCACGAGTTTGGTCGGGTGCGCCTGAGAGCCGGGAATACGGATCGACTGCAATCCGTATTCTTCATAAAGCGCAGCCGTGAGTTTACGGCTTTCCGCAGGCGACCATGCGACCGGCTCGTAGGCGAGTTCGATCGCCTCCGGCAGGGTGACTGATGCGAACGACACGGACGCGCGGTTGACATGGGCGCGAACGGTGCGCGGAAGGACCGGACGCTGAACCGTCGGAGCGGCAACCGTGCCCGCGATCGGGAGCCGCGGCGGAACGTGCTCCATCACCCAGCCGAGCAGCGTGGTCGCGTCCGGCGCGACGCCAGGCGACCACGGGAATGCCGTCGCATCGTCGGCCGGCAGCCGGTCGATCACGGTCAGCCGCGTGTCGATTGTGGTGCCATGCTTCGCATAAACCGCCCCGTCGATCGCTGCGGAAAACACGATGCGGCCACGCTGTTGCAAGCGCACGAAAGCGTCAGTCCATGCGGGATTGTCGGACGCGAAGGTCGCCCCGGTGATCGCGACCAGGCGCCCGCCTTCGGGCAATCGCGCCAACGCGGATGCGATGTGGCGCAGAGCCGCGTCGGTCATGCGCCGATCGACATGGGCGATCGCCGAGAACGGCGGATTCATCAACACGACGCTCGGCATGACGCCGGCATCGAGGTGATCGTCGATCTGCGCGGCGTCGAAGCATGTCGCGGAGACGCCGGGGAACAGCCGGTCGAGAATACCGGCGCGCGTATTGGCGAGCTCGTTGAGAACGAGTGTGGCGCCCGACAGCTCGGCGATGATGGCAAGGAGGCCCGTGCCGGCCGAGGGCTCCAGCACGAGGTCGGCGGGCGTGATTGCGGCAGCGACGCTGGCGGCGAAGCCCAGCGCAATCGGCGTCGAGAACTGTTGAAGCGCCTCGCTCTCTTCGGAGCGGCGGGTGTGCGTGGGAAGCAGACCCGTGACCTTGGCCAGCATCGGCAGCATGGCCGCGTTCGAACCGGCCTTCGCCCGCATCGCAGGTCCAAACTTGCGCACGAACAGGACCGTCGCCGCCTCGCAGGCGTCGTAAGACGTCTTCCAGTCCCATGCGCCGTCTGCGTCGGAGGCGCCGAACGCGCTTTCCATCGCGGCGCGCAAGATCGGCGCGTCGATGCGGCGCCCGCGTACGAGGTGAGGAAGAAGAAGGCGCGCGGCCGCGACGATGGCGGACGCCGTATCAGCGGCGGCAGAGACAGGGGCAGCCGAAATGACGGCCTTGGAAACGGAACGATGGGACATGGAGGAAGCCTCGGGAGAGCGGGGACGGATCGGCCGCCCGGACGCTCTCTCGACCCGTGGCGGCTCAAACCCGTCCCGGCCCGCCTCTCCCTCTGAGGCGTGCATGCACGAAGGGCCCGGCGCGTCAGCGCCGGACCCTTCAAATGAGATCATCGACTGCGATCCGGATCAGGCCGGATCGATCAGCCGATAGCCATGCTTCTTGACGTTGGAGATGCGGTAGAGCCCGCCGATGTCTGCCGCGCGGAACAGCACGGTACGGTGACTGCGCGGATTGGCCACCACTTCGAAGCGATCGAGTGTGTGACCGTTGGAAAACGACAGCGGGTGGTCGAACACGATGGTCTGACCGGGACGCGGCGACGGCTTGTTTGCCAGGGCACGGCGCGCTGCCGCATTCTCCCGACAGCGTGCGCGCCATTCAATCGCATAGCGGCTGTCCGTCGGGGTCAGGAGATCGAGGATGGGTGTGGGACATTCGGACTCGCATGGTCCCATCGATTCATCCATGTCCTTGTAGCCGAAGATGTAGCCCTCGCGGTCGCGCGGGTTGTATCGGACGAGACAGACGGCGGCGAAGACTGTGCGCTCATCCGTGGTGTGACGAACATGCTCGACAGCCGCGTAGTAGACGCGCATGGCGACGAGCGCGGAGCGCAGCACCTTGGACGTGAGTTCAGGTCGCGTGTGGGTGAACTGAGCATCGAGATATTGACGCGGGCCAAAGTAGCCGTTGAGCGATTGCATGTAGAGCCATCCCATGATGGGCCTCCATTCGATTAGAGTGATGAATGCGAAAAGCCCGGCGCGATGGCCGGGCTCGTGTCGAAGGGCGATCGACAGGTTGATCAGGTTGCGGGTTCGCGCTCGTCCTCAAGCGGCACGAATCTGATGCCTTCGTCGGCGGCGTAGTCCTTGGCGAGAGCGATCGCCCAGCGCCGGGCCTCCCACAGGTCATCGTTGTAGGATTCCCACTTGTCGCCGACGCGGGCGCATCCGTCCGCGATCAGGCGCGGCAAATCGGGATGATCGGCGAGGTCTTCGCGCGCCTGTTCGAGCGTGTCTTCGACGGTGAGAACCAGGAGCGGATGCCAGCCTGCCGGATCGCGGCAATCGAGCATGATGCGCTGGGCCTCGTCGGCCGAGAGGCGATTCGTGGCGTAGCGCCAGGCCCGCTGCCATTGTGCGAGACGGGTGCGAAAGTGGTAGCAGCGATCGCGTGCCCACGCACGGACGATGCCACCTGTGCGGCGAATGATGTCAAGCATGGCACCGCTCCCGAATCCGGCGCGCGAGTTCTTCGGGCCTGTTGAGGAGGTCGAGCGGCGCGAAGTTGTTCGGGCCGCCGACATAGTCCTTCCGTCCCTTGCAGGTTCGGAACAGGATGCCGTTGTCGTGACCCACGACCGATTGGTCGGCCTGCACATACAGGCGCTCGCTGTGCAGCGTGATCTCGCCGGAAACAGCGATACCGCCCTGATTGGAGCGGAGATCATAGGAACCGGGCTGAAGGCCCAGCGCTGTTGCGAGCCGGCGGAGCTGGGATCGTGCGCGGCTGTGGAAGAGACATTTTGCTCGGTCGTCGTAGGCGACCGATCTGCGAAAGTCGAAGGCGTTGGATGTCCGGGACATGAGGGAGACTCCGAGAGCGGGCGAAAACCATCCCGGCGGCTCGCTCTCGCCGCGCGCCGGGCTCGCCCGCGTCCCGGCCTCCCTCTTCCTCTCAAGCCGCGGCCTTGACCGCGCGCCACCACGCGGTGCGCTCGTCGCGCGTGGCGTTGGCGAACCGGCGCAGCAGGTCGCCGTGGCATGCAAGCGGTGCGCAGAAGCACACGAGATCGCGCCCGCGCAGTTCGTCGAGCGCGCGCAGCAGATGATGCTGGTCGGCCAGCCATCGCTCGTACTTCGTGATGACGGTGGCGCGGTCGCCGTCGCGGCCGATGCGGAACGGATTGCCCCATTTGCTGCTGCGGCCGATATAGACGGCGCTTGCCGGAATGCCCGCGTGATGCTTGTTGAGAACCCTGCACATCGCCTGTCGCCTCCTGACTTTTGCGTTGCGGCGGACTGGCGAGAGGGCGCGGCCCAGCATCGGCGGTCACGCGAGGCCCTTGGGCCGACGCGGGAACGGCTTGCCCGTTGACGGCCGATGCGCCGCGCCCAGACAGGACGCGCCGCAACGCTGTTCAGGGGTGGACGGGTGGGGGCTTCGCGCAGCGTCATGCGGGGCACATGCCGGCAATGCGGTACATCCGGACGGTGGAGTTGGGTGGTGACCCGCGAGCGATCCGACAGCAGGCGATTCAACGGCGGACGCGCCGGGACCGAGCCACCGCCTCACGGCGCGACTTGCTCGATGAACTCCTCGAGAAGATCGCTGGTGGACTTGCCCATGATCTCGTTGGCCGAGATCAGGACGACGGCGCCCCCGAAGCCGTCCGGGCGCATCTTCGAGCAGGTGAAAGAGGACACGGCCGAGACATAGTCGAGTGTCGGCGATCGCTTCACGATGTCCTGCATGATGAACTCCCAGGACGTCGTGCTGAGGTCGAGATCGAGATGCGACGGCAGCGGGTCGCCGCATTGCGGCTCAGGCAGATGTTCCTTGACGAACGTTTTCGCAGCGCTTTCGCCGGCGCTCTGGGACGCGGCGAGCGCAGCTTCGAGCGCGGCGCGCTCGACATAGAGCATGTCGGCCGGTCCTTGCTCGGAGAAGAAGTACCAGCCGTCGCCGTCGCGTTCGGCATCGAAGATATGGGAGAGAAGCAGACGCTCCAGCGGCGTCATGTCTGCATCGGGGATCGACTGCTGAAGCACGGTCGGAGTGTAGTAGTCAGCCATTGGGGTTCTCCTGAAAAGCGATAAGCCCGGCGCTCCTGCGACGGAGGCCGGGCCGAGGTGGGATGGGAAGGATGTGAGAGCGCGCGGCGGATTGCGCGTCAGAGCCGCCAGGTCGTCACGATCTCCTGTGACTGGCGGTGATATTCGAGCATCTGGCAGTAGAACCGTTTGCGCGCCGCGCGATGCCTGGGATCGCGCAGCGTCCGTCGCGTAAGCTTGCGGGACGCTGCGCGGACGACAGCCCGCCAACCGTCATGCACGGTGATATCAAGCCGCAGATAGGTGCCGTACATCTCAAGCGGCCTCCGTGTTCGCGGTTTGGGCAAGTGGCGGCTCGACCTCGCGCTCGATGCGCCGCGAGCGGCCCATCCAGGGTTCAGGCCGGATGCACTTCACCCAGTCGGCAAACGACGGGATGAAGCCGAGATCCTCAATGACGTGCTGCTCGCCGACCCAGCGGGTGGGAGTGACGAGTCCCGACGACAAGGTGATGGTTGGGCCGAAGAGGGTCTCGGCCATGAAGATGCCTTCGGCGTGGTGTCGCAGCGAGCGGTGCCGGAAATCCGCGGTGATCTGTTTGCTGGCGTCGAACCAGCTATGGATCGCCAGATAGTCATCGACGGTGCCGCCCCACTTGCGTACGGAGGACAGCGAATGGTGATACGGATGTGCCATCGCCGCCTCCCTAGAACACATGCTGGGTATATTCGGAGGTTTCGATCCGCTCGTTGTAGTCGAGCGTGATCGTGCGGTCGTTGACGTCGAAGTGGAAATCGCCGTAGGCGCCCTCGTTGTTCTCCCACCCCTCATGGGTATCCCGGAGGAAGTCGTAGGCGATCTGCTCGATGGCATCTTTCATCGAGTGGGTTACGCGGACGATGTCCGGGCTGCCCCATCCGGCATGCGCGATCTCCAGGCTGACGGCAGGCAGAGCGACATCTTCGTCGCCTGCCTTGGCGGTGATGTCCTCGATCTGGCCGCTATCGCCATAGCCATCGAACGTGACTTCGACGGACGTGATGCCGGCCTGGGCGAGCGCGTCGAACAGGGCCGCCTTGTTCTCGGGACGGATGGATTCGCAGAGCTTCGCGAATTCCTGTTCGCGCGCCAGCCACGAGGCGGCGTCAAACGTCGGCACGGAGGCTGAAGTGTCGTCAGTCATGATGCTTCTCCTGAAACGATGAAGCCCGGCACGATGGCCGGGCTGAGGGGTTCGATGTTTGGTGGAAGAGAGCGGGACGGCTGGAGCCGCCCCGCTCGTGGAGTCATTCGGCGGCGATGATGTGCGGCTGTTCGTCCTCGCCGGCCTCGCCCGCTTCATCCTCGTCATCGCCGAGGAATTCGGGGAGCGGCTCGCCGGTGCTATCGGAGCCTTCCGACGCCGAAGCGGCGTCGGCGAGAAGCAGCGGCTCTGGGAGCCAGCCGGTGCCGTCGAGCAGTCGCTCGGCTTCCTTCGCCATCTCGGCCTTCTTGAGATGGTCGATGAGCTGCGCCGACGATTCACCCTTCGCCTCACGCACGGCTTCGAGGATGCGGCTCTTGGTGACGCGGCCGAGATAGTTGTCGACCGTCGGCCGCCAGCCGGCCTCGACCATATCGAGATTGACCGCGCGCGCCAGGCGATCGGCCTGATCGAGCCGGCGGCGCAAGCCGTGTGACGACACGCCATTGCCGCCATAGCGATCGACTTTCTCGAACAACGCGTTCACGCCGAACGAGACGCAATGTGCCAGCAGCCTCGAACGGCTGGCGTCGTCGAGCGCGGCAATCCAGTCCCACAACGCAACTTCGTCGTTCGGCATGTCGGCGGCCCAGGCCTTGTTCCGGTCGTCGATGGCCTTCGCCGATGCGGATTCCTTCAGGTCGGATGCCTGCGCGGAGAAGTGGACCTGCCGCACCGACACCTGGAGGCAGCCGTAAGACATCTCGCGCTGGAAGGTGTCGACGCAGAGCTTGTGCAGCAGCGCCGTCATGGCGACGTGGGGATTGCTCGCCAAGGCATCGCGCAGCGCGAGCGTGCGATGGGCCGTCAGCTCCGTGACGAGACGATCGGGCAGCGGCTTGATGCCGTCGTCCTCTTCCTCCTCCGGCTCCGACAGGCCGCCGTCCGTGATGACGGTCCGCCTCGCCGCCGGCGCGTCGGGATCGGCTCCCTCCGCGCCGGACGAGCCGATGTCACCCTCCCCGTCTGGCTCATCGACCGGCGCCTCATCCTCTGGCCGCACGAAGCCGCGATCGACCAGCAGGCTGCCGTCGCTATCGATGCTGACGAAGGCGCCGGCGCGGGCGATCTCGGCCGGATCATAGATGTGCGGCCGGTTGTCGAAGGCGGACAGCGCCGCCTCGATTTCGCCGAGACGGGCGTCGACCTCATCAGGCAGTTCGTCGGCGTCCTGATACTCGGCTTCGAGCTTCCCCTGCTCGGTCTGAAGCACCTCGATCGTCGCCTGCTCGTCTGCCGTGATGTCCGCCGGCGTGCCGTCGAGCTGCCGAAGGCCGTCGTCATGACCGTAGGGGAAGCTGACGGCGACCTCGATCCACTTCCAGCCTTCGGCGGCGATGGTCTCGGCCTCGGCCTTCAGCTTCTCGGTGACGAGACGATCGAGCAGCGGCACGTCCTGCAACCAGCCGCCATCGTCCTGCTCGAATAAGTCGCGCAGGATGCCGCCGCCGGCGGCTTCACAGGCCGCGATGCCGACGAACTGCGCCCGCTTGTCGGACGCGCGCACCGTATCCTCGGTGAGCATGCGCCGGATCTGGTACGGCTCGTCATAGCCGGAGCGGCTGACGTTGTCCCAGACCTGTTTCTGGCGCGCGTGATCGCCGGTCACGGAGAAGGCCATGAGCTGTTCGAGTGTCATGCCGTCTTCGGCATAGACCTCGTGCAGCGTCGGTGACACGGACGCCAGACGCAGGCGCTGCTTGACGACCGCCGACGTCACGAAATGCCGTGCGGCGATGTCTTCCTCGCTCATGCCGAGATTGCGCAGGGTCTGGAAGGCGCGGAACTGGTCGAGCGGATGCAGGCCGACGCGCTCGTCATTCTCGGCAATCGAGTCGTCCTCGGCGATGCCGCCTTCGCGGACAACGCAGGGAACGAGCTGCGTCTTCGTCATGCGCTTCTGCTTCACCAGCAGCTCAAGGGCGCGGTAGCGGCGGCCGCCCGCCGGCACCTCGAACATGCCGGTGTCGTTGCCGTCGGCATCGAGGACGGCGCGGACGCTGAGGCTTTGCAGGAGCGTACGCTGGGCGATGCTCTCGGCCAGTTGCTCGATCGAGACGCCGGCCTTCACGCGGCGCACGTTCGACTGGCTGAGCACCAGCTTGTTGAAGGGAATGTCGCGCGACGGCGACAACGTGATCTTCTGAACGGCTTTTGCCATGTCAGCTTCTCCACGACGGGCGGCCGAAAGCCTCTCTCTCGGCTTCCAACCCGTCGCAAGAAACCCGGCCCGCCTCTCCCTCTCTCGCGGCGGACAACAGACGCGCATCATGCCGCCTCGCGATCGGCCGGTTCGGCCGCCGGATCGAGAGCGGGATTGGGAAGGAAGCCGAGGAGATAACCCGCGGCTTTGCTCGCCTGCGAGGCAGCGCGCACGATCGCGCGGTTGTCCTCGCGCAGAACGTCGAGCCACGAGCCGATATAGTCGGCGTGCCGCACCGTCGGCACGATGCCGAGCGATGCGCATGAGAACGCGGCACACAGCTCCGCGATCAGTTCCTCGAAGGCGTATTTCTTTGAGCCGTGCGAACCGGACAGATCGCGATTGAGGCGTGACTTATGTCCGCTGGCATGACCGAGTTCATGCAGCGCAGTGCGGTGCCAGTTGATCGTCTCGAAATACGCGGCCGGCGGCGGCACCTGCACATAGTCATCCGACGGGATATAGCAGGCGCGGTTACCACCGATGCGGAAGTCGATGCCGGAGGCCTTGATCAGCGCCTCGACCTGCGGCTCGATCATGCCGGGCAGCGGTGGCGGCGCGACGGTCGCGATCTCCGCAGGCAGATCGTCGCATTGATCGGTGTTGAACACCGTGAAGCGCTTCAGGAACGGAATGGCCTGAGCATCCTCGCCGGTTTCAGCGGCACGCTTCTTCTCGTCATTCGGGATGAAGCGGTCGGCATAGACGACCGTGGTGCCGTGTTCGCCTTTGCGGACGTGGCTGCCCATCGATAGAGCCTGGCGGAAGGTCAGCCAGCTTTGGCCGGTGAAGCCGTGCTCGATCACGGCTCCCCAGAGAATCAGGACGTTGACGCCGCTGTATTGCCGCCCGGTCGAGCCGTTCTTTGGCATGGCAAGCGGCGCCTTCGCCGCCGCCGTCCCCCAGGGCTGAACCCAGGGCACGCGGCCAGCTTCCAACTCAGCGATGATCTTGCCGGTGATTTCGTCATAGAGGCTCGCCCGGTCTTCGCCGGCGCGTGCTCGAGCATATCTGGACATCGCGGGTCTCCGCGACGGGCGCCATGAGCTTCTCTCGCGGCTTCCAACCCGTCACGGCCAACCCGGCCGGCACTCTCACTCTCCTGCTGCGCCCGTTCAGCGCGGACGGGCGGAGTCGAAATCACTGAACGATTCCGCGAGCGCCGCGTCAGGGATGGGCGCCCGAAGGGTGAAGACCCGCGTAGCGGGGCTTCAGCGCAGCCGACAGCCCGGCCCGCAGGGCGACGCCACATCAATCTGTGTTTCCAGACTTGCGAAACCGGTCTGCCCGCGCCATTGCTGGAAACCCTGATTTTCATGGATTCACCGTCTATGCTCGCAGCTTCCCGAATCAAAGGAGCCACGATGGCAACGCAGATGACGAAATCGCAGTTGTCCTTCCGTCGGCATCGCTCATGGTGGGCGCTAAGCGCCGATACTCGTTTCTGAATTTGAGACCGAGAGGCGCAAGTATTTTTGCTACGACCGACTTCGCCGGCATTCGCCGCCTCACTTTGAACAACGACGGTGTTGGCGTGCCTTGCCTTGGCGCTATCGCAAGCGCCAAGAATGTCGCTTCCATCTGCGATGACCGTGGACAATATTGCAGCGATGGATTGATCGTGACGACCCGTTGCTACGGAGTATCGAATGTCCGACACGAAATTTCTGACCAGCGAGGAGGTATCGGCGCGGTATCGTGGCGAGATCTCGGTAGGAACGCTGCGCAACTGGCGCGCCATGCGAATTGGGCCGGCCTATGTAAAGATTGGGAAGGCAGTGCTCTACCCTGTTGAGGAACTCGAGGCCTGGGATAGGAAGAATCTCGTCACGTGTCGAACGGTCAAGGCGCTCGGCCACGACGCCGACACCACACGGGCTATTGGCGCGGCGTCACCCACCGTATGACACCGGGCGTCATATAGACGAGCGCGCCGCGGGACGCGCCAGTGACCCGAAGGTAGTCCGCGAGCTGACCGGCATGGACGCGCATGTCCTTGTCGGATGGATCAACATCGCTCTTCCAATCGACGACGATATCGGCACGGTCACCATCATAGGCAATGGCATCGATGCGGCCGGCGAGCGCAGCCGGTGTCGGCCGGTCCTCAAGCACATCGTAGACCGGCCATTCCGGGATCAACCGGCCGCGCAGCGCCACGATCTCGGGAAGCTGCAAGGTCCGCCAGGCGGTGGCGGCAATTTCGCGGGCATCGGGGAGCAAGTTCATTTCAGCTGGCTCCGCGACCAGTTCGGTGAGCAATTCCTCAGCGCGCGTGGCAAAGGCTGCGGCGTCCTCGGCAAGTTCGCCAGTCAACACCTCCTCCATGAGCTTGTGCAGGAGACGTCCGCGGACCCGCCCCGCGCCGACGGGCGCTTCAACCTCAGTTGCATCGCCGGATTCCAGCGCGATCGCCTCGACCATCGGGATCCGATCCGGATCGTGATCGCTGGGCCGAATCCAGGTGAGCGGAACCGCGGCCGCTTCAATGACGGCGTGCTCGGCGGCGAACACTTCCGCCGTCTGCGCATTGCGTGGATCGGCGATCATCATTCGTGGCGCCGGCAAGATGCGCGAGAGGTCGAGCGTTGGCAACGCGTCACAAGCCATGTCGACGACCCGCGCCCAGGACCTCCGCTCGGCTTGCGGCAACTCCGGAACGATGAGGAGCTCGCGCGCGCGGGTGCAGGCAACGTACCAGAGGCGTTCGCGTTCGCGCATGAAGCTTTCGTCGTCAGTCTCAAGTGCAGCAAGAAGCTCCGGTGGCACGACGTCACCGATCACCCAATGCAAGGTGTCGTCGTCGGAACGGTGAACGAAGGGTTCGCGCGAGCGCAGCAGAGTAGCGGTGTTGATCGGAATGACCACAGGCCATTCAAGGCCCTTGGCACTGTGAACGGTGATGAGTTCGATGGCATCGCCTTCCGCATCGACGCGGCCTTCATTGGCTGCCGCGCCGTCATGCCAGTCGCGGCTGATGTCGCGGACGAACCGCTTGAGGCCCTTCACGCCATAGGGTCTCGCTCGCTCGAGAACAGCTTCGATGTTGGCGGCGGCCCGGGCACTCTTGTCGCCCTCTCGCGCGGCCAGGATCGGCCGCACCATCAGGCGCTCGGCGGCTTCGGCGAGCAGCAGCGCGGGCGTGGTCGCCCGTGCGCGACGATACAGATCCTGCAGGATCAATAATGCGCGGCGCGCCGTCGGATGATTCACATGATCGGCCTCCGTCATCAGCGAGAAGCGGGGAATGGCGTCGGGACGCTCCTCGTGCGGTGGCAACGCGCCTGCGATGTCGAGCAACTCTTCTTCCGTCAGGCCGACGAGGGGACCTCGGAGCAAGGCGCCAAACGCCAAGGTATCCCGGGCGTCGGCCAGCGTCCGCGCGAGCGCGACGAAGTCCTGGACCTCTTGGCGCCGGAACAAACCTTTTCCAGCCTGGGTGGCGATCGGAAGCCCACGCGCCTCCAGCGCGCGCTCGTAGCGCCAAAGCTCGGCCCCCGTCGGGGCCAAGAGCGCGATCCCACCCGGAGCGAGCGGGGCAAGATCCCCGTTCTCGTTACGGATGTTCACGCTACCGATCAGGCGCGCGCAGAGGTCTGCCACGGCTTCGGCTTCAGCGTCGCGGATCTGTGACGGCCGCGGGTCCGGTGGCATCTCGATTGTGATCTTGGCGGCGCAAGGCAAATCGTGATTCGGCGGATCGATAGTCGGAGCGAGCGCGACATAGCCGGGCTGCCCCTTTCCGGAAAGCGGGGCTTCGAAGCAGCGATTGATGTGCGTCAGGATCGCAGGGCGGGAGCGGAAGTTCGCCGTGATCTGAATGATGTTGTCCGGCCAGAGCCGCGCGACGGTGTTGCGCGCCTCGCTGTAGGAGCCGACGTCGGCGCCGCGGAAGCGGTAGATCGATTGTTTGGGATCGCCAACCATGAAGAGCCCGCCGGCGCGGACGACACTGTCCTGCCATCGCGGTGCGCTGTCGTCAGCGGCAATGCGGAACAGGATTTCCGCCTGCATCGGATCGGTGTCCTGAAACTCGTCGACAAAGATGTGGCGATAGTGCCGCCCGAGTGCGCGACGCACCGCGTCGTGGCCGCGCACGAGCTTGCGTGCCCGCTCCAGGAGATCGTCGAAATCGAGGACAGCGGCGGCCCGTTTGAACGCGGCGTAGTCGGCGAGCACCTCATCGAGCTGGTCGGACAGCTTGACGACAAGCGCCGTGGCGACGCGGCCGAGGATCCCACGGTAGCAACGATCCACGCGGGCGAACTGACGGCCGGCTTCTTCGTTGAGGTCCGATCCGCGGTCTTTGCCGGCGGCCTTGTCCCAGGCTGTCTTCGTTCGGGGCGGCAAGAGATCGAAGGTGTGGCGACGCATGCACGCAAGGCGCGGCGGATGGGCGAGACGCCAGAGCGTGTCAAAAGCAGGTAAGGTTGCGAAGCTACCGGCGAAATGACTCGCGAGCGTCTCAAGCTGACCGACGAGATCGAGGGTTTTGAGCTCGGCCGGCTGCGCCGAAAGCCAGCGCCGGAAGTCGGCGACGGCCTCGACAAGATCAACGTCAGGCCGCCCCGTCAGATCGGCGGGCGGCGGGCGCGCGTCGCGATGCTTCAGCCGGAACCGCGCGAGCGCCTGCAAGGTCTCGACGACGTGATGCGGATCGTATCGCGACAAGGCGGTGACGGGATCGTCTGCCGGCGATATCCCGTTCAACCGTCGTCTGAACCACTGTTCGAAGACCGCGTCGAAGGTGGCTTCGGCCTGTGCTGCATCAAGAATGCGTGCGCCCGGATCGATGTCGGCTTCGACCGCGTAGCTGGTGATGATGGTCTGGCAGAAGGCGTGGATCGTGGTGGCCGTCAGCTCATCGAGCTTGTCAGCTGCGGCCGACAAGGCAGCTTGTTGGGTTGCGGTCAGGCCGTCGGGCAAGGCGGATTGCAGCGGCTCCGGCACACGTCCGGCAAGGAGATCGTCGACGTAGCGTTGGACGCGGGCCCCCAACGCACTCGCGGCAAGCTCGGTGAAGGTGATGGCCGCGATCGATCGCGGCTCGGCGCCGTGCGCGAGTAGCATCGTCACGCGCCCCGCCATGAGCGCGGTCTTGCCTGTGCCCGCTGCGGCTTCGACGAGCACCGTCGACTCCAGCTCCGTCAGCGCTCGCAGACGTGCTGCGGTGTCTGCCAGCTTTGTCATCGCGCGCTCCAGACGCGAGAGAACTCGCCGAAGGCGCGGCCGAGCGCAGCCTGCTTGACCTGGAAATAAATTGCCGGTGCGGCCGGCAGCGCCAGGCGGTAGTCGTTCCAGTCCTCACGCGCATCCGGACCGGGCAAGGTGACACCGCGGCGCAGGAGGTTGTCGGCAGCCAAGACGTGGACGCCGATGTCGGCAATGGCCTGATCGACGTCGGGAAGCCTGTGCGATTTCGGCAGATCGTCGCCGAGGAAGACCAGACGCGCGATGACGCGCGGATTGTCGGGCACCAGCTGGCGCGCGGCGAGCGCGTAGAGCACGCGCTGCAGTTCGGCGCCGCGCCCGAGGACGATGTCGCCAGCCTTCGGGGGCTCAGCACCCGTCTTATAGTCGGAGAGGCGGACACCGTTTCGGATGCTGTTGAAATCGAGACGATCGATGCTGCCGCGGATGCGCACGTTGGTGCCGGGTATCGTGACCTGCGCCGTGGGTGGCCAGAGCAGGTCGGGATCAGCGACCGCGTCGTCCTCCTCGCGGCCAAACGCCAATTCGGTCCAGCTGCGCGTGCTGGGCTGAAACGCTTCGTCGAGCGTCAAGGCTTTAAGTGCGAGATTGCGCGCCGCTGCGAGCGTGTGCCGCCACAACAGCAAGGGTGGTACCGAACGCACAAGCGGCCATTGGGTGGTCATCGCTGCCACGGCCGTATCGAGCGCGCTATCGATCTCAAGCGGTGTGGCTCGCCCATAGCCCGGGTCGGGTTCGAGGAGATCGACGGCGCGTTTCAGCAGCTCGTGGACGAGCTCACCATAGGCACGCGCATCGAGCGAGAGCGGTTGTTCGGCTTCGACCAGCGATTGCCAGCCCAGGGCGTAGCGCCAGACGAAGGCCAAAGGGTCGCGTAGCATCAGGCGAAGCGAGGTTGCCGACTGGACCTGACCGATCGCCCGTGTGATGATCGGATGATCGGCCCGAACCTGGCCGTCGTGGCTGGTGAGCGCGGGCTTTCCCCAGTTGCGCCAACAGCTGTCGGCCGCCGAAATGGCCGGCGCCTGCGCTGCTTCTTCGGGTCTCGCAATCAGACGGTCGACTTCGCTGAAAGCGTGGCCTGGAATGCGCGCGCGTTTCAGCACGGTTGTGAGCGGTCCGTGCGGTACGAGCGGGCTTGCCGCCTGCAGACCTCCTTGCACGTTGCGGCGGCTGCGCGAGAGCACGCATCCGGCGATCGCGTGAGCGGTGATCACGTTGAAGGCGCGGCGGTCCTGGTCGGTGATCGGATCGGCGTCGAGCGCCTCGCGTCGCACGATGTGGCTGGGGATGAGCGGATCTTCGCCGATGCGTCGCGGCCAGGATCGCGTGGTCATGCCGAGCAGGCGGACCCAGGGGCGTGGCGCAGCGGCGAGATGGCTTGCCGGACACCAAACGGCACAGGCGCCGGGATCACGGCCGTCGGGAAGGCGAAGTTCCTGCAACGAGAATTCGAGTGCTTCCGGCGGCGCACGGCGGAGCGCCTCGGTCCAAAGCGCTTGCGCGGCATTGCCGAGCAACAACCCGCCAGCCTCCACGGCGCCTTTTGGTCCCTTGGTGAGACGTTCGAGGACCGGAACCATCATAGGGCGAACATCCACCCCGTCGGTGCGGCGGGGATGGGCCTCATCAAGCGCGCGGCGCCATTGATCGAGCTCGAAAAGCGCGGCACCGGGCTGCAGGCCCTGGGCCCACGTTGGCGGGAGATCATCGAGACCCTGGCTGCGGCCGGCGGCGTGGCCGAGAAGCCTGCGCACACGATCTTGGCTCAGCCCGTTCAGCAGCACATCGGCGAGCGCCGCGCAGGCCTGGCCCTCACGTGACGCAAGCGCCGGCACGCCATGTGAAAAGTGCAAAGGCAAACCCGCATCGGTCGCGAGGACCAACATGTCGTTGTCCCAGTCAGCGGTCGTGGTGGCGCAGATGGCGACGTCTTCAGGACGGGCGCGGCCGGAGGACACGAGTTCACGAAGCCAGCGCAGCGCCTCGACCACTTCGGCGCGGGGTGCTGCGCACAAAACGATGTCCGGCGCGGCAGGCTCTGCACTCGCCTCAGCGTCGACTTCGCCCGGAAACCAGGTGATATCCGCCGTGCCGGGATCGCGCCACGCGAGCCGAACGCATCGCGCCAGGGCCTGTAGTAGCGGTCTCCACACTGGCGCCACGTGTACGACGCGTTCGAGTTCGACATCTCCCAGGACCGAAGGCGCGAGACTCACCCGTTGCAGCGCCAGATCGCGCAGGTCGCGAGGCGTCAGTACGCCAGGGGGCAGATGGGTGCGGACGTCGCTTTCAATCCTGGCAAGGTCCAGCAGTCGGGCGCTGCCATTGGCGCGGTCCGCCAAGGAAAAGTCGGCGTCCCAGACCCGCGTCAGTGTCCAAGCGACCGAGCGCGTCATGCCTGGAAGTTCGCGGATGCTCTCGAGATCGCTGAAACCACCCGCATCAAGCGCCGTTCGGATGGCCGGATCGAGGTCCTGCGACCGCGCTGGCCGCACAAATCCGCCCGCCAGGCGCGCGGCAAGTTGCGGCAGGGTTATGATCTGGATGCCCGCCTCGGCCCGCCGGGCGGCAACGATACGCCGCATGCGGAAAGCGAGCGGTCCCTCGACGACGATCGTACGACGCTTCATGGATTCCGCGCAGTCGCCGCAAGGACGGGTGAGCTGGGATCGAGTTCTTCCTGCTCCAACATTTTTGCCTGTTCGGTCTCAAGCCAGCGCGCCAGCTCTCCGATGTCACCGGCCCGGCCCACAAGCCGGTCGAGTCCCTTGCGTGACTTTAGCTCCGAGCCGAGTGCGACGGCGAGCTCGGGCTGCATTTGATGCAGGCGAACGAGAAGACCGAAGGTGTCTTCGAGATGAGCTGCTATCCGCAGTCCACCGGCGTCGATGTCTCCCCAGTGGTACAGCGGCGTGTCTGCCGCGATGAGGCGCGCGGCCCGCACGAGGTGCGCCATGCTCGATAGGACATCGCGTGCCGGAAATCCGTCGGTCAGAAGCGCGAGATAGTTGCCTCCGATCTCCGTACTGTAACGCCAGAAGCTGGTCGGATTCTCGATGGTGATGATGTAGTCGACCGCGTGAGCCAGCGTCGCTTCTCGAACGGCCGCCCAAGGCAAGCCAATAAAGACATCACCGGTACCCTCGACCCGGAGCGCATTTGATGACAGACGAAGCGGCCCCTTGACCTGCAGGAGGTGAGCACGGCGGACGATTCCACTGGCCTCTAAAACTTCCCGAGGCTCATCGCCAGCCAAGGAGGGATCGCGACGCTTGAGCAATTGCGCGACCCGGCCCTCGGAACGCTCCAAAGCTTTGCTATCCTTCACCATCCGCCGCGAGAACGTGCGATGGTCGATATCGCGGCCGGACAGATGCACGATGCCATGCGTCAGCCGTAGCACTGTGATCAACGTCTCGACCTGCGTGGGTACGAGGCCGAGGAAGCTCTTGTTGCCTTTCCAGGCCCCGATCGCTTCTTCCTCGATTTCCCGGAAGTACGGATCGGCAAGAATCTCCGGAATCGTAGCTTGGATAGACTGATGCGCTTTTTCGGCGGTCGTCGTCGCCGGCGCCCTGACCAGGAACTTGTAGAGACTGTCGGGGTCGACCAGCCGAACACGCGCGAGCTCTCCGGTGAAGCGACCTAGCCGGGCTTGCTCCAATGCGATACCGCCCGTTCGCTCCGCATCATGAAGAACGCGGTGAAAGTCATCTTGTGCGGAAGGGCCGCCGATGACGGTGTAGTCGATCGGTTGGGTGATGTCGCGGACGCGGACCACCGGCGCCTCAAAACGGTCGAGAAGCAAGTTGAGGAGCGCCTCGGCAGCATGCTGGCTATTCTGCTGCATGTCTCCGTTCCTCGCGGACGCGCTCTTCGAAGAAAGCGCGCGGTTTATGCATCGGATTCTCGCGGCGGAGAAGCTCATGGGCGTCTCGTTTGAAGTGCTGCGGCGTCGCCTGAATCGCCCGGCCCACCCGAATGATCGAAATCAATGTATCGAAGGTTTCCTGATAGAGCGCCTGATGCGTCTTCGGTGCGGCCATGATCAGCTGCAGTCCGAGGCTGTGGTAGAATTGAATGATCTTGTAGATGTTGTCGGGATCAAGTTTCTCGAACGCCTCATCCATCAGCAGAAGAGCCGACTGCGGCGGCGCATCCCGGCTGCCGCCAAGATGATTGAAATAGGCCGATGCGGCTGCCACGCCGAGGCAGATATAGAACGGGACGAATTTCTGTCCTCCGCTTGCCTTGCCACGACGCTGCTCGAGATCGGAGATCCGCCGATAGCCTTGCTCGGGATCGCAGATGTCGATGTTGAAACGGAAATAGTTGCGATAGTCCGCCAATTCGTTCAGGCGGCGGCGATGCTGAGCGTCATCGGCGTTCTCGAACGTCAACATTTCGATCAGCTCTTTGATCTTGACCTGATCGGGATCGTTCGGGTCCACATTTGATTGCATCAGTTCGGTCGCTTTCGGCGCCACGATATCGAGCCGATCGATCAGGTAGCGGATTGTCTCCTTGTCCTGGTCCTTTTCTTGCCGGATTTGATAGACCTCACCCATGAACACGCTGGTGCGCAGCGCCTTGTTCAAATCGTCCTTGATGCGATCGACGGCATCGATGTTGGCGCGCAGGCGGCTGAGGAAGTCGTGCACCATGGTCTCGACCAGGGCGATGACCGCCTTGTCGACCTGGATCTTGAAGTTGCGCAAGATCGTCTGAGTCAGTTCGCGATGGCGCAGGTCGATCCAGTCATAAAGAGTGGCCGTCTGTTCGGTAGCAACGAACTGCGTCCATTCGAAGCCGGGATGCTGATCCGGATTAGCTTGCACATAGTCTTGAATCGCCGATGTCAGCCTCGTCACCGCGCCGCGCTGCGTCGGGGCCTGGTCTTTGCGGAGCGCTTCAA
>JANLJK010000291.1 GCA_029255525.1 Pseudolabrys sp. | reverse complement strand
TAATAAGTGCCGGGCAGGTCGACGGTCGCGTCGTACCAGTGCCGATATGCCGCCGCCAATGCTACGAAGGCTGTACTATCCGGCGCGAGAGGTGTTTGCAGTAATCGATGGATGTCAGTGTCCGGCAACGCCGCCGGGTTCCAGAACTGCAGCACCTTCTGGCCGAGCACGCGTCCGCCGCCGAACTTGACCAACTCTTCGAAAACCGCGAGCGGATTGGTGTCGACGATGGTCGATAGGGTCGAGGGCGCGGCGGCGATGTCGATGGGGGCGCCGGCGATCACCAGCTTGCGGGCTTTACCGGGAAAGCGGGAGGCATAGAGCAGCGCCAGCCAACCACCCTGGCAGAGGCCGATGAGATCGACGCTGCCGCCGACCTCGTCCACCAAGACATTGAGTGTCGCGAGATAATCGTCGATGCTGAGAAAGCGCATCTCGGGTGTAGCCGAGCGCCAATCCGCGGCGAACAGCCGTTGCAACCCGGACGCTTGTAAGGCGGCTACGAGGCTGTGGCTGGGTGCAAAGTCAGCAACAGTGGATGTATGCAGCGCGAAAGGTGTGCAGAGCAAAGTAGGAAAACCATTCGCTGCGGTGCTGAAGTCGCGCAAGCGGACAGCCTGAAGTTCCAGCGCGATGGTGTTCGGCGTCGCCCAAGTCACGGTGAATTTCTCTTCGGGCGCCGCCGTGAGGCCCATCCACTGCTTCGCCATGGCGGTAGCGAACTCGCTCGCCGAAGCCGCGGCAAGCGCCGGCCACAGAAAGGCCAGCTGCGACAGGTGCCGGTTGGGTGGTTCATACATCATTATTAATAATGGCGCTTATCACGGTCCTTAAACGTTGCGCTATGTCAATGAGCCCCAAAACGCGTCTTCAAGCGACGGCCGACCATCAAGCCTGCGCCGCGGGCGAAGTTGAGGCAAATCAATGTTCCGGACGGCCCATCGCGCGACCGTTTAATCATTCGCACGAACGGAGAAAATCATGCAGACGCCGGTCCAGATCGATTTTCAGGGGATGGAGGCCAAGCCCGAAACCCGAACCTCGGTCATGAATCACCTGGAACAGCTCGAGGAACGTTTCGGCCGGGTGACGGCGGGGCGGGTGGTGCTGAAGGCCCCCGGCGGGCATCATCGCACCGGCGGTCTGTACGAGATCAACATCCGGCTGTCGCTGCCGGAAGGACGCGAGGTCAATGTGGCGCGCACGGCGCAGGCCGACGAGCGCCACGCCGATCTCGCTTTCGCGCTCAATGATGCGTTCAAGCGCGCGCGCCGGCAGTTGCAGGACAAGGTTCACCGCCAGCGCGGCGACGTGAAGGTGCACGAAGCGCCGCCGATCGCCACGGTTGCGCAACTCGATCCCTCGGGCGAGTTCGGTTTCCTCGAAACCAATGACGGCCGCGAGATCTATTTCCACCGCAACAGCGTCCTCAATGACGGCTTCGAGGGGCTATCCGTGGGCGCGCGCGTGACTTTCGCCGAAGCGCTGGGTGACAAAGGGCCGCAAGCGAGCACCGTCAAGCCGATGGGCAAGCACGCTATGAAAGTGTGAGCGAATCAACGACACGCGTAGAGCTACAAGCTACGTATTGCGCTAACGCCCCGGAAACCTTGTCGGCCGTTAGCGGCGGCATTGGTTTGAATAGGAGATCGGGAAGTTCCATTCTGATCTTCGAAGACACAGATGGAGGTATCGGATGAAGAAAGTTTTGATCGTGGCCGCGATGGCGTTGACCTTGGCGGGCTGTGAGACGGCGCGGCAGGACCGTGTCGCTGGCGGCGCCTTGATCGGCGGCGGCGCCGGTGCACTGATCGGCGGTCTGGCCAGCAATTCGGTCGGCGGCGCGGTCGCCGGTGGCGTCATCGGCGCGGCGGCTGGCGCGATCATTGCCGACGCCACGCGTCCGGGTCGCTGCTACTACTACACACGCTCCGGCAAGAAGCGTTATGTCTCCTGCCGCTGAACTGAGCACATAGAACTTTTGGATGCCCGGACCCCGCGGTTCGGGCATTCGCATTTTGAGGGTCACACGCGCATGATAAGCGGGTGACGAACTTCACCCGACTGTCCGCAGGCACTCCTCATGTCGATCCGCAATCTCGATAAGATGTTCAAGCCCGGCTCGGTGGCTGTGATCGGCGCCTCCGATAAACCGCGCTCCGTCGGCTCGTCGCTGATGGGCAATCTGCTGCAGGCCGGCTTCTCCGGACCGATCCTGCCGGTCAATCCGCGCGCCGCCGCCGTGCACGGCATCATGGCCTATAAGGATGTCGCCAGCCTGCCGATGACGCCCGACCTCGCCGTCATCGCGACGCCGCCGGACACGGTGCCGGCTTTGATCAGCGAGTTGGGTGCGCGCGGTACGCGTGCCGCGGTCATCCTCACCTCCGGCTTCGCCGAGGGCGAGGCCAAGGTCGGTCGCGAGCGCGCCGCGCAATTGCTGGCCGCCGCGCGACCGCATTTGCTGCGCGTCGTCGGTCCCAATTGCCTCGGCATCGCCGTGCCGGGCATCGGCTTGAACGCAACCTTCGCGCCCGCCGCGCTGCTGCCCGGCAACATCGCTTTCCTCACCCAGTCTGGCGCCATGGCGACCACGGTGCTCGATTGGGCATTGCCGCGGCGCATCGGCTTCTCCGCCATCGTGTCGATGGGCGACATGAGCGACGTCGATTTCGGCGATTTGCTTGATTACTTCGCGCTCGACGACGCCACCCAGGCGATCCTCATTTATGCCGAAGCCGTCACCCATGCGCGCAAGTTCATGTCGGCGGCGCGGCGCGCGGCGCGCGTCAAGCCGGTGATCGTGGTCAAAAGCGGCCGCGCCGAGGAAGGCGCACGCGCCGCGACCTCGCACACCGGTGCTTTGGCGGGCGCCGATGTCGTCTACGACGCCGCTTTCCGGCGCGCCGGCATGCTACGGGTGAACGAAGTCGAGGAACTGTTCGACGCGGCCGCGACGCTTGCAACCATGTCGCCGCAACAGGGCAACCGGCTCGCCATTGTCACTAATGGCGGCGGCGCCGGTGTACTCGCCACCGATCGCTTGATCGAAGAAGGTGGCAAGCTCGCAACCTTGGGTGCTGATACGCTCGCCAAGCTCAACGCCGTGCTGCCGTCGACCTGGAGCCACGCCAATCCGATCGACATCATCGGCGACGCCGATGCCGCGCGTTATTCCCACGCCGTCGAGGTGATGCTGCAGGACCCGGACAGTGACGGGCTGCTGGTCTCTTATTGTCCGACATCGATCGGGTCGTCCGGCGATGCCGCCAAAGGCCTGATCGACGTGCTGCAGAAGCCGGGCATGCCGAAGAAGAATGTGTTCGCCTGCTGGATGGGCCATGCCAGCGTTCAGGACGGCCGCGCGCGGCTGGTCGCGGCTAATGTGCCGGACTTCGAGACGCCGGAACGCGCGGTGCGCGCGTTCATGTATCTCGTGCGCTATCGGCAGAGTCAGGAGTTGCTGCTGGAAACGCCATCCTCGGTGACGCCAAGCACACCGGCCGACACCGAACGGGCGCGCGCCTTGGTTAAGCAAGCGCTCGACGACGGCCGCGAATGGCTTGATCCTGCCGAGGTCGCGAGCTTCTTTGCCTGCTACGGCGTGCCGTTCGCGCGCACCGAGGCCGTCGTCGATCCCGCTGCCGCGGCCAAATTGGCGGCTGAGATCAAGGGGCCGGTGGCGCTGAAGATCCGTTCGCGCGACATCACGCACAAATCGGATGTCGGGGGTGTCGCGCTCAACCTTGCCACGCCCGCTGAGGTCGAGGCCGCGGCGCGCGCCATGAACGAACGCGTCGCGCGCGCCAAGCCGAAGGCGAAGCTCGAAGGCTTCATCGTGCAGGAGATGGTGCAGCGGCCCGGCGCCTATGAACTGATCACAGGTGTGTCCACCGACGTCACCTTCGGTCCGGTCATCCTGTTCGGCCATGGCGGTACCGCGGTCGAGATCCTGCGCGACAAGTCGCTGGAACTGCCGCCGCTCAACACCGCGCTGGCACGGGCACAGATCGAGCGCACACGCATCGCCGCGCTCTTGAAAGGCTTCCGCGACCGCCCGCCGGCGGACATCGACGGCGTCGTCAATGTGCTGGTCCAGCTCAGCCGCATCGTCGCCGATCATGCCGAGATCTCCGAGATCGACATCAATCCGCTGCTCTGCGATGCGCGGGGCGTCGTCGGCGTTGACGGCCGCATCCGCGTGCGCGCGGCAAGCGGGCCGGCGCAGGCGCGCCTCGCCATTCGGCCCTATCCGCAAAGCCTCGAAAGCGAGATCAAGACACCGGATGGCGCAAGCTATGCCTTGCGGCCGATCAAGCCGGAGGACGAGCCGGCGTTGCGCCGCTTCGCCGAGCAGGTCGACGTCCAGGATCTGTGGCACTCAGCCTTCGCGCTGCTGCGCGAGCGCAGTCACGAAACCGCGGCGCGCCTGAGCCAGATCGACTACGACCGCGAGATGACCATGCTGGCCTGGGAGGGCGATCGCATTGCCGGCTTGGCGCGTTCCACCGCCGATCCCGATTTCGACGAAGCGGAAGCGGCTGTCATCATCCGCGCCGACCTGCGCGACAAGGGCTTGGCCAGGCAGCTCCTACAGGCACAGCTTGCCGCTATCGCGGCGCAAGGGGTGCATCGCGCGGTGCTGGTTTATCCGGCCAAGCTGGCGCGGCTCAATACGATCGCCATCGAGTTGGGTTTCGACATTGTCGCCGATGCGGCTGACGCAACGACCGCACGGGCGACGAAGGTGCTGAAGTAACACACCGTCATGGCCGGGCTTGTCCCGGCCATCCACGTCTTCTCGACCGGAAGCTCGGCAAGTCGTGGATGCCCGGCACAAGGCCGGGCATGACGATTTCAAAGTCGGCTCGTCGCCAGAAAATCAGTTACAGCCCTAGCCAATTCTTGCGGATTATCGCCGGCAAGATCGTGGCTGCCTTTCAGCTCGATCGCCGTGGCGCGCGGGTTGAGCTTGCGCACCTTATCGAGCGTCGCCGGGTCGAACATGTTGGACTCGCTGCCCCGGATGACCAAGGTCGGGGCTTTCATCTCGCTCAGCATTGGCCAGAAGAAAGCCGGCACCGGCGCCGATTGACCCGTCTCCAATGCGCGCTTGAAGTTGTCGCGATAGTGCAGGTCGCGCTTGAGCGCATAACCCTTGTCGGTCCGCTTGAGGAAGGCGTCCCAGCGCGCGCGCCTTTTGGCGTTGCTCGGGTCCTCGTGATCGTAGATCATCGCGTCCTCGACCGAGGCGAATACATCCGGTTGGCCGCCGATGCGCTGCGCGGTGTATTTGCGACCGGGTGCAGCGATGTCGGGCGCGAAGTCGGCCAGGATCAAGCCTGCCGCGCGCTCCGGCTTCCAGCCGGCGGTGGCGAGGCAGACGCGGCCGCCGAAGGAATGGCCCATGAGCACAGCCTTGTCCCATGCGAGCGCGTCCATCACCGCGATGACGTCGTTGCTCAGCGTCTCCAGCTTGTAGTCCCGCGTCGGGCTCCACGAGGAATCGCCGAAGCCGCGCATGTCGATCGCTACCACTTCGCGATTCCGCGCCATCAACGTGCCGGCTTCGATCCAATCGTAGGAGAAATACGACAGCCCGTGCACGATCAGCACCGGCGCGCCGCCGGGCTTGCCGAACTTTCGGTAGAAGATCTCGACGTCGCCGGAGCGGACGCGGCCGGTGGTGCACTCGGTGATGGACATTTCCTGTTCCGCGTAATGGGGGCCGAGACGGCGTGGTGGATTGGCCAGGTTCTCCGCTCATTCCCGCGTAAGCGGGAATCCAGGGGCAACAAGAGCTGGGTCCCCGCTTTCGCGGGGGCGAGCGGCTGGTGCGACGCCTATGCCCTTCCCGTCACAATCCCCATGCCGGTGATCCATTCCGGCACGAGGTGATAATATTTCAGCTCGGTCTCTAGCTTACCCATCGCCTTGGCGGCGGAGGCGGCGGCCACCCAGGTGCGCACCTCATGCGCGCCGAAGCCGGCGATGCGGTCGATGTCCTCATCCGTCATCGTGTCGAAGGCTTCGAGTTTGTCGGTGACGAAGTTTTGCAGGAAATCGCGATCCCATTGCTCGCTCGGCGGCAGGCATGGCCCCTTGCCGATGACGAGATCGCAGGCGGCGCGGATGACGCGGCTCTCGCGGGCGTCGAGCTCTTCCTGGCTGGGTGTCGCGCGCTGGATCAAACGTTTGGCCACGTCCGGCGGGCTCATTTCGAGGCGCGGTGTTGGCGGATCGTGCGACAAGCCACCCGAGCCGATGACGGCGATGCGGAGGTTCTTGTCGGCGAGGAATTCGCCGATCGCCTTGCCGAAAGTGCGCACGCGTTTGAATGAAGGGCGTGGATCGGCGGCGCAGTTGATGAAGATCGGCAGCACCGGATAGCGCGCCAGCGCGCCGGTGAGCTTGTAAAGCGGAATGGTGATGCCGTGGTCAACCTTCATCTCGTGCGACAGCGCGACGTCGATATCCTTCGCATGCAGAGAACGCACGCAGTTCAGCGCCAGTTCGCGCGGGACCTTCAAGGGGCCGCTTTCCAGATGCCAGTCCTTGGTGCCCTGCGCGGCGGTGCCGATGCAGAACATCGGCATCAGTTCGTAAAAGAAGCCATTGAAGTGGTCGGGACCGAAGACGACGACGAGATCGGGCTTGAAGGCATGCAGCGCCGCGGCGCACTGATCGAGCTCGCGGAAGAATTGAGCGTGCACGCCGTTCTCGGTTTCTTCGACATCGGTCAGCATCAAGGGGCTGTGCGAGGCGCAGATCAGTTGGACGCTCATCGTCTCCTCCTCGTTCTTGCCGGCGTGCGTTCTTACACGCGCGTTTCGCTCAAGTTGCCATTCGCGAACATTTCATCGACGTTCAAAAGCCGTGTCGCTAGGCCCTGTTCATAAGAATAGCGCGCCATGGCCGAGAGTGTCTTGCGGTTCGCTTCATTCAATCCGTAGGACCAGAAGTCTGCGCCCATGATGGCCTGCGTCGCTTCATATTCGGCAGTGATCCAGGGCAGGCCGACCTTCAGCGCGGTGACTTCCGCGAGGTCGGCATCGGCGATGCGCTTGGCCTGCACATAGGCCTTGTACAGGCTCGCGGCGAGCCAGCGGTTCTTTTCGTAAATGTCGCGGCGGATACCAAGCGCATGCATGATCGGGAACAAGCCGGTCTTCTTGTAATAGGCCTGCTCGACGGCGCGATAATCCGGGAACAAGCGGCGCACTTTGGGGTGGCCGTTGATGAAACATGACGGCCGGCGCGCCGACATCACGCCGTCGATCGCGCCATCGGCGAGCAACTGTGAGAGCGAGACGTCGTTGCGCGAGACGAGCGGAAAACCGGCCGGCAGATTGAGCGGAAACTTGTCTTTGCGACCGGGGTTTTCCAGCCCAGCCTGCACCCAATTGATATCCCTCGCGGCGATACCGATCTCATCCTGCAGGTAACCGCGGAACCACATCGCCGCCGACATCTGATATTCCGGCACGCCGATGGTCTTGCCGCGCAGATCGGCCGGGCCGTCGATACCACGGTCGCTGCGGATATAGACCGCCGAATGCCTGAACATGCGCGAGAGGAAGACGGGCAGCGCGACATAGGGCGTCGGTCCGCGCGACAGCGAGATCAGGAACGGGCTGAAGCCGAGCTCGGCCACCTCGAACTCGCCATGGAAATAAGCGCGCTCGAAGCATTCCTCGACCGGCATGGTCAGGTAATTGATGTCGCAGCCTTCGACGGGGACGCGCCCGTCGATGATGGGACGCACGCGGTCGTAGTCCCAGCTCGCAATGGTGATCGGCAGGCGGCTCATGAGGGGCTTCCGTGTCGTGGCCCATCCCTATCGTCATAAGCCTCTAAAGTCCATACTATTGACTGAATGGCCTGTGGCCGGCGCGGGCCGCCGGGCTTGTGGAGGTGGGGCGCCCGAGGCGTGCTTTTTAACGCAGGCGGCGTGGAGACGGCTATCATGGCCTCATCGGATCGAGGGGTTGGTGCAATGACGATGGCGCGCGGCGCGGTGCGAAGTGTGACGAGCGGGACGGATCTCAGCCGAAGCCCGGTGGCGCGCTATATCCAGCTCGCCACTTTGTTCCGCAACCGCATCGGTTCGGGCGAATGGCCAGTCGGCGGGCGCATCCCCAATGTCGACGAACTCGCAGCCGAGTTCGCCGTGGCACGCGGCACCATGCGCGAGGCGCTCGGCCTGTTGGAGCAGGAGGGCCTTTTGGAGCGCCTGCGGGCCAAGGGCACTTTCGTGCGCAAGACGCCGCTTGATGCCCATGCCCATAAGCTCGCCATCGACTGGCAGTCGCTGATCTCGGCGCATGAGGGCGCCAAGATTGAGGTCCTGGAACAGCGGGTGGTGGCCGAGCTGCCGGCCGCCGATCGCTTGAAGGGGAGGGCGGCGCCGAAGTATCAGATGATGCGGCGGCTGCATGTGCGGCAGGGCGCGCCTTATCTCGTCGCCCGCTTCTATCTCGAATACGAGCTGTTCAAGGAGGGGCCGCCGCTGCAGTTTCGCCGGCTGCCGACGCTGCCGATCCTGCACCGGATCGCGGGCGACCGCATTGCGCGGGCCTGGCAGGTGGTGACGATCGGCACGGCGGACGTGGAGATCGCGGCGCTCTTGAAGGTGCCGCTCAATGCGCCGGTGGCCAAGGTCGACCGGGTCGCGCTCGACAAGGATGGCGTCATCCTTTACGCCGGCCATGGCATCTACCGGGGCGATGCCATCTCGATGGAGATCGAGCTGCGCTAGGGGCTGCCACCCGCGCTTCGCGGAAGAATTATGGAAAACGTGCGCCGGCGGTCGCTTGGACCTTTGGCGTGTGGGAATGCAGGAGTGCGTGACGCATGTCGGATAATGCGATCTTCAAGGGCCGCCGCGAGGACCAGCGCTTCATCACCGGCCAGGGCCGCTACAGCAACGACTGGAATTTGCCCGGCCAGGTGCACGCCGCGTTCCGCCGCTCCGACCGCGCCCACGGCATCATCAAGTCCATCGACACCAGCGCGGCGCAAGCAGTCCCGGGTGTGCTTGCGGTACTGACCGGCCGCGACGTCGCCGATGCGGGCTTTGCCACGCTGCCGCCGATCCAGCCGCCGCCGGGCCGCGGCGGACAAAGCGTGCTCGTGCCGCAACGGCCGCATCTGGCTGCGGACCGCGTCCGCTTCGCGGGCGAGGAGGTCGCGGTGGTCGTCGCCGAAACCGCCAACGCCGCGCGCGACGCGGCCGATATGATCGAGGTCGACTACGAAGATCTGCCGGTGCTGATCGGTTTTGAAAATGCGATGGCCAAGGACGCCGTCGCCATTCACGACAACATTCCCGGCAATATCTGCTTCGATTTCGATTACGGCGACGAGAAGAAAACGGCCGATGCGATCGCGGGCGCCGCTGGCGTCGTCACGCTCACCGCCGAAAGCCCGCGCGTGGCGCCGACGCCGCTCGAAGTGCGCGGCGCCCTCGTCGCTTATGACGCTGCGAGCGGCTCTTTCGACGTCTATTGCGCCAACCAGGGCGCTCCGTCCTTCGCGCACGATCTCGCGATCATGGCCGGCGTGCCGGTCGAGCGCCTGCGCGTGCACATGATCGATGTCGGCGGCGCCTTCGGCGCGCGCACCGCGCCGTTCCCGGAATATCCGGCGATGCTGTATCTGGCGAAGAAGCTGAATCGCCCGGTGAAGTGGCTGTCGACGCGGTCGGAGGATTTCCTCACCGACAATCACGGCCGTGCCGTGTCGCTGCGCGGTGAACTCGCTTATGACGAAAAGGGCAAGTTTCTGGCGCTGCGCACCGAATGGCTGTGCGATTCCGGCGCTTATCTGGCGCCGGCCGGCGTGTTGACCAATTCGCTCAACGGCAAGGTCATCGGCGCCGGCGCTTATGCGATCGAGGCCGTGTACGGCCGTCATCGGCAGGTGATCACCAACACCTCGCCGACGAATGCCTATCGCGGCGCCGGCCGGCCCGAGGCCAATTACATCGTCGAACGGCTGGTAGATGAAGTGGCCGCCAAGCTCGGCATGGATCCCTTGGAACTGCGCCGCCGCAATGTCATCCGCAAGGCGCAGTTTCCTTACGCCACACCGACGGGCGCGCGCTTCGACAGCGCCGATTTCCCCGGCCTCATCGCCGCCGCGAAAGAGCAGGCCGATTGGAAGGGCTTCGCGGCGCGTAAGCGCCACTCGCGCAAGGCCGGCAAGCTGCGCGGCATCGGCTGTGGCCTGTTCATCGAGCCCTCGGGCGGCGGTGGTGTGAAGATGGACGAAGTGGCCGTGCTGTTCCAGAACGACGGCACCATCGTCATTCATAACGTCGCCGGACCGAGTGGGCAGGGGCACGAGACCGTGTTTCCCGAACTGGTCGGGCGCTGGTTGGGCGTGCCGGCCGAGCGCATCATGAACCACTCCGGCGATCCGAACGGACCGAAACTCTCTGGCGCGCCATCGATCGGCTCGCGCTCCGGCATGACGCAGGGCAGCGCCTTCAAGGTCGCGACCGACGTCGTGATCGAGAAGGCCAAAAAGCTCGCCGCCGATGCACTCGAGGCGCCGCCGGAAGATATCGAGTTCCTGAACGGTGTGTTCACCATCGCCGGCACCGACCGCGCGATGAAGATGACGGAAGTCATCGAACGGCATGCATCGGACAATCCGCACCCACTCGACACGATCGCCGAGCGACCTGTGTCCATGGCTTTCCCCAGCGGCGCGCATGTGGTCGAGGTCGAGATCGATGCCGATGCCGGCGACGTCGATGTCGTGCGCTACACAGCGGTGGACGACGTTGGCAGCATCCTCAACAAGACCATTGCCAATGGGCAGCTTGTCGGCGGCATCATGCAGGGCGCCGGCCACGTGTTCGGCAAGCATTGCGCCTATGATCCGAACAACGGCCAGCTCATCACCGGCAGCTTCATGGACTACTGCATGCCGCGGGCGCATTTGCTGCCATTCATCAATGCCATCGATCACCACGTGCCGAGCCCGAACAATCCGCTCGGCGCCAAGGGCGTCGGCGAGGCGGGTACGACCGGCGCGATGCCGGCCTGCATGAACGCGGTAATGAATGCGCTGCGCAGTGTTGGCGTCACGCATTTCGACATTCCGGCGACGCCGGCGCGTGTCTGGGAAGCCATCGCAGCGGCCAAAGCAACACCCTAGCGTAAAGAGGCGCCATGCCGGATTTCGCCGAGGCCGTGACATCCGCGCTACTGGAGCGCTTCGACGAGAAGCTTGCAGTTCCGGATGGATTGCCGGGGCTCGAAGAGCTCGCGCGCATTGCCGCACATCGCGTGTGCCGCCGCTACCAGATGCGCGATATCGCGCCGGACCTGTTGCGGCTTCTGTGTGCCTCCGCGTTGTCCGCGCCGACGAAAAGCGATTTGCAACAGGGCGAGATTCTCATTGTGCGCGATGCCGCAAAGCGCGGCGTCCTCTGTGACCTGCTGCCGGAAATGCCGTGGTTGCGCGACGCGCCGATGTTTCTGGTGTTCCTGGCCAATGGTCGGCGCTTGCCGCAGATCGCGCAATGGCGCGGCACGCCGTTCCCCAACGATCACTTCGATCTGCTGTTCAATGCCACGATCGACGCGGCGCTTGTGCTTGCGAACTTCGTGCGTGCGGCGGAAGCGGTCGGCCTCGGCTGTTGCCCGATCAGCGTCATTCGCGATCACGCGGCGACGGTGAGCACATTGCTGGCGCTGCCGGATAAGGTCATCCCGGTCGCCGGCATGGGGCTCGGCTGGCCGGCAGAGGCGGGCGCAATCTCGCCGCGGTTGCCGCTTAGCGTGACCGTGCATGAAGACACGTTCGCAGAGGCCAAGTTGGCCGAACATGTCGATGCCTATGATCGGCGGCGCGCCGCGATCCGACCTTATCGGCGCCAGCGCGAGCCGGAGATTTTCGGCACGGCGCCCTTCTATGGCTGGTCGACCGATAAGGCCCGGCAATATGCCAAGCCGCAGCGCGCCGACTTCGGTGCCTTCGTACGTAAGAAAGGGTTTAGGTTGGACTAGAGTTTCCGACCCGTCATCCCGAGGCTCGATCTTCGGTCGAGCCTCGGGATGACGGGTCTAATGTGTTACTTTTTCCTGATCGTGAATGTCAGCACGCCGTCAGCCTGCGCCTTGTCTTCCAGCACGTCGCCGGTCTGCCGCAGCAAATTCGGGATGTCGATCGCCGCCAGGGGATCGGTGCACTCGATGGTCAGCAGGTCGCCGCTCGCCATGCCGCTCAGAACCTTGCGTGTGCGCAAGGCCGGCAGGGGGCACTTCAGGCCGCGTAAACTGACTGTTTTCTCCGTCATCGTAGCGGGGTGATATCAGGTTGCGTTTTGTTCGGATAGACTGAGCGGGAAGTGACGTCCCGCCGTAACCCAGCCAGTATCCAAGTCCGTCCTGATGGCGACCTCGCCCCACTCACTGCAAACGATCACGCGGCTTACGCCGCTCGCTGATGTGCTCGCCACTATCGACATGGAGGTGAAGCCGGTGACGCCGCGCACGCTCGATGTCGCGGTAGCAAGCGGACGCGTCCTGGCCTCCGATGTTTTCGCCTCGGCGCGGCCGTCCGCCGCCATGGCTGTCCAGGATGGCTGGGCTTTGCGCGCCGACGATACGTTGGGCGCGGGCAGCTATGCGCCGGCGCCGCTGATGCGCACGCCGCCGCGCGTCGAGGTTGGGCAGGCGATGCCACCCGACACGGACAGCGTCGCGCCCTTCGATGCGGTGCGCGTGGCGAACGGCCATGCCGAGGTCTTGGCCATTATCAATCCCGGCGATGGCGTGCTGTCCGCCGGCGGCGACAACGACCCGGCGATTCCGTTGCATCGCGCCGGCGACAAGCTGCGGCTGACCGACCTTGCCGCGTTCTCTGCCATCGGGCTGAGCCGCGTCACCGTGCGCGAGCCGCGCGTTCGCGTGCTGCCGTTGCGCGGCAATGGTCTCGTCGCGGCGGCGGCGCGCGCCGTGACCAGCGATATCGATGCGCATGGCGGCGTGGCGCGGCTGGACGACAGCGGCCGTGGCCTCGACGTCGCCATCGCTGCCGACAATGCGGATGCGATCGTCGCGCTCGGCGGCACCGGCAGCGGCCGCAACGACACGACGGTGCAGACCTTGGCGCGCGAAGCCCGGCTCGCCGTGCACGGCCTGGCGCTAACGCCGGGCGAGACGGCCGCGCTCGGCTTTGCCGACACCAAGCCGATCCTCGTTTTGCCCGGACGGCTCGATGCGGCGCTGGCGGTGTGGATGCTGCTCGGCCGTCGTATCATTGAGCGTCTCGCCGGAACCCATCCGAAGGAGGACCTCGCCGTCATCGTGCCGCTGGCGCGCAAGGTGACGTCGACCGTCGGCCTTGCCGAGGTCGTGCCGGTGCGGATCGTCGGTGGCGAGGCCGAGCCGCTCGGCGCACGTTATCTGCCCTTGTCGGCCATGGCGCGTTCCGATGGCTGGCTCCTGGTTCCGCCCGACAGCGAGGGCTATTCCGCCGGGACGGTTGTTGCGGTAAGGCCGTGGCCATGAGGCAGGCATCATGAATTCCAGCCGCACCAAGCCGCCGGACGACGCCGCGTTGACCGCGCGCGTGAAGGCGGCGGCGCGGCAGGAGCAGTTCCTCGAAGTGGTGTCGGCGGACGAGGCGCGCGCGCGGTTCGCGCGTCATCTCGACCTCAAGCCGCTGCCGCTGGAGAACGTGCCGCTCAGCAATGCACTGACGCGCGTGCTGGCTCATGACGTTGTTGCCGCGGTCGATGCACCGGCTTTCGACCGCTCCAATGTCGACGGCTTTGCCGTACGCGCCGCCGATACGTTAGGGGCCAGCGATTCAAGTCCGAAAGTGCTGCGGCTGAACGCCGAAGTGATTGCCTGTGGCCATGCGCCCGATTTGGCCGTCGCGCCCGGCACGACGACGACCATCGCCACCGGCGGCATGATCCCGCGTGGCGCCGACGCCGTAGTGATGATCGAGCACACCGAACTGATCGACGGCGGCGCGCCGCAGATCGAGTTGCGCCGCGCCGCAGGCGCCGGGCAGTTCATCTCTTATGCCGGCTCCGACATCGCGCGCGGCGAGACCCTGCTGCGGCGCGGCGCGCGCATCGGCTCGCGTGAGATCGGCATGCTGGCGGCGGGTGGGCTGGGCAGTGTCGATGTGGTGCGCAAGCCCAAGGTGGCGGTGTTGTCGACCGGCGACGAACTGGTCGCGCCGGGGCAACCGCTGAAGAGCGCCGGTGTCTATGATAGCAACGGCGCGATCATCGCCGCCGCGGTGACGGAAGCCGGCGGCGAGGCTGTCGCCATGGGCGCTTATCCCGACGAGGAAGCAGCGCTTGAGAAAGCCGTGCGCGATGCGCTTATCACTTGCGACATGGTCGTCCTCTCGGGTGGCACCTCGAAAGGCGCGGGCGATCTGTCGCATGCGATCGTGTCCAAGCTCGGTAAGCCCGGCATCATCGTTCATGGCGTTGCGCTCAAACCCGGCAAGCCGCTGTGCCTTGGCGTCATCGATCATAAGCCCATCGTGGTGCTGCCGGGATTCCCGACCTCGGCGATCTTCACCTTCCATGCTTTCGTCGCGCCGGTGATCCGCGCCTTTGCAGGATTGCCGCCAGAAGCAGCGGAGACCGTCACGGCGCGCGTGCCGGTGCGTATCGCCTCGGAGTTGGGCCGCAAGGAATTCGTGCTGGTGTCGCTTGTCGAAGGCGAGGAGGGCACCATCGCTTTCCCGACCGGCAAGGGCTCAGGCTCGGTGACGAGCTTTTCGCAAGCGGACGGCTTTCTCGAAATCGATGCGCTTGCTTCCGCGCTCGATGCCGACAGCAGTGTGCCGGTGACGCTGATCGGCAGCGCCGTCAAGGCGCCCGACGTTGTCATCATGGGCAGTCACGATGTGGCGCTTGATGTCGTGGTCGGAGCGCTGTCAGAGCGTGGTTTCTCCGCGCGGGTGCTCGCGGTCGGCAGCCTTGGTGGCGTCGCGGCGGCCAATCGCGGTGAATGCGATGTTGCGCCGGTGCATCTCATCGATCCGAAGAGCGGCGACTATAATGTGCATCTTGTCTCGGACACTTTGTCGCTGGTGCCGGGCTGGCGCCGCATGCAGGGCATCCTGTTCCGGCCGGGCGATGCGCGCTTCGAGGGCCGCAGCGCGCAGGAGGCGCTTGTCGCCGCGCTCGCCGATCCGTCCGCGTTGATGGTCAATCGCAATGCCGGCTCCGGCACGCGCGTGCTGATGGACAAGCTGCTCGATGGCAAACGCCCCGTTGGCTACGCCAACCAGCCAAAGTCGCACAATGCGGTGGCGGCGGCGATCGCGCAGCATCGCGCCGATTGGGGTCTTGCCATCGAACCGGTGGCGAAGCTTTACGGCCTCGGCTTTCTGCCCGTGGCGCCGGAGCATTATGATTTTCTCGTCGTCGAGCGCCGGCGCGAACGACCGGCGGTGCAGGCCTTTCTTGCCGCGCTGCACGACGAGCAAACCCGTGCGCGCATCAAGGCGATCGGCATGGAGCCGGCTTAGTCGTCATTCCGGGGAGCGCGCATTGTGCACGAACCTGGAATCCGGACACAAAGGCCGTCCATTGTTGCTGGATTCCGGGTTCCGGCCTTCGGCCGGCCCCGGAATGACCGGGGATTTCATTGTATGAATCGCGTTATGGCGTGCCGCATCGTTCTCGCTCTGCTCCTCATGCCGCTCGCGCTTGGCGGCGCGCAGGCGCAATTGCGCGGTCATGGCGGGCCGGTGCGCGCCTTGGCGATCTCTCCCGATGGTCAGACCGTGTTGTCCGGCAGCTTCGATGCGACGGCGATCCGCTGGTCGCTTGCGCGTAACAGTGCCGAGCAGGTATTGCGTTTCCACGATAGCGCAGTGAACGCGGTTGCCATTCTGCACGACGGCCGCCTCATCACTGGCGGGCAGGACGGCAAGATCGCCGTCTGGCAGCCGGGCTTCGCCGAGCCGATCCAGCAGTTCGCCGGCCATACGGCGCCGGTTGCGGCGTTTGCCGTGTCGCCGGACGGAAAACGTATCGCCTCGGCGTCATGGGACCATACGGTGCGCGTCTGGATGGTCGGCGGCGGCGCCGACATGCTGCTCGAGGGCCATCAGCAGAACGTCAATGGCGTCGCCTTCATGCCGGACGGCAAAGCGGTGGTCAGCGTCAGCAGCGATCCGGAAGTGCGCATTTGGCCGCTCGGCAACGGCGTGCCGATCATCGTCAAGCAGGCGACGCCGTTGAACGCGGTCGCGGTGGCAAGCGATGGCGAGATCGTCACCGGTGGCGGCGACGGCAAGATCTATGTCCTCTCGCCGCAGGGCGAGGCGCGTGGCACGGTCGACGCATTGGCGACGCCGGTCATTGCGCTGGCGTTGTCGGGCGACGGCAAGTTGATCGCCGCGGCCGGCATTCGCGGCACGGTGACGATCATCGATCGCGCAACCCGCAAGGTGCTACGCACGTTGGTCGGTCCCGGATTGCCGGTGTGGTCGGTGGCTTTTCTGCCGGACAATCGGACGCTGATGACGGGCGGTGCCGATCGCCTGATCCGTCGCTGGAACGCGGCGACCGGCGAGCCTTTGGATTCCGCCGTCGCGGCCACGCCGAACGATCCGCTCACGGCGTATAATGGCGATCACGGCGCCGAAGTGTTCCGTGCCTGCGTTGCCTGTCACACCTTGTCGCGTGACGAGGGCAATCGCGCTGGCCCGACTCTCGCCGGTATCTTCGGTCGCAGGATCGCGACCTTGCCGGGATATAACTTTTCGCCGGCGTTGAAGCAGCTCGACATCGTGTGGACTAAAGAGACGGTGGCGAAATTGTTCGAGGTCGGCCCGGCGCAATACACGCCCGGCACCAAGATGCCGGAGCAGACCATCAATTCGGCCGAGGATCGCCGGGCCTTGGTGGAGTTTCTGGCGAAGGCGACGCAGTAAGCGACCCCGCGCTAAAGCCACGAAAATTGCAGGAAATGGCGGCATCACGACGCCGGAATCGTTCGGATTTGCGGCGGCTCCTCCCATTTCCGGCCCGCTTTAAGGCCCACTAAAGCCCAGCTGCTCCCTTCAGCTTCAGGTCCTGCAGGCCGCTTGCAGCCGATGCATGGAGGTTTCGTATGAGCATCCTGAGTCTTGATGACCGTGGAAATCCGGCTGGCCTTTCCTATCAAGCCGTACGGCGGCCGCGGCGGTTCGCTGACGAACGCAGCATCCGGCCCGTGCTCGAACGTTTGCGCCGCGCTGGCGTTGCCGACGAGAGCCGGCCGCGTCCGGCGCGAAAAGCGATAAGCGTTGAACATCTCGTGTTGCCGGAGGGCGCATTGGACGCGGACGAGCCGTCCTCATTCATGGCCCATTTTGCCATCGGCTCGGCCATCGCTGCCGGATTGGCGGTTGCCGTGGTGATGCTCACGGAACACAGCGCCGCGGACAATGCGTTTGCCGCGGTCGTCCGGTTTCCCAACAAAGTACAAACGGTGTCCTTTGCGGCGCCCGCGCAGGAGCTGGGCCCTTCCGTCGTCGCACGCCAATCCGCGCCTGAGGACGACAGTGCGGCGAAAGAAGCGGTAGGGCCGGCTGAAAGCGATGCCTCATCCGCGTCGCTGTTCAAGCCGTGGGCCATGATCCCCGCCGAGATGGCGCCGCCGGCGTGGACTCCGATCGCACCGGACGCGCAAGAGGTGACTGCAGCGCAGCCCGTCGATCACGTGGCGGGTGATCGTAAGCGGGCCGAAAGTGTGTCTACAAAAAGCCATGGGCGGTCGTCGCACCGGCATCGCACGCCAACTGCTGCAAAGTCTTTGCCCGCGCCGTCGGAAGGAGCAACGCAGGACGAGCCCGATCAGGCGGTGCGGTCGCCGATAATGGAGATGGCCCCGATCAAGAAGATGCCGATCCAGGCGGCGTTGGATTCGCTCCTTGGCAGGGAGTGAGCGTCCGGCTGGGACGGCGCCTCAATCTTTGCCCTTTTGGTCCCGCTCACGCTCGCGGAGGTAATCCTCCGTCGTGCGCACCGGCGGCCGATGCGGCGCGCCGAAGGGATCGAACTGCTCTTCCGCCATGACAACGACGCGGCAGTCCTCGCACATGCGGATGACGTCAAGACGCTTCTTGCTGTCCTTGAACATCCAATGCTTGCCTTCGAGCTTGGCGACGACGCGCTCGACCGAACTCTTGACGCCGAAGGCCTTGCCGCAGCGGATGCACTCGGCCGGCTCTTCCTGCTTGATGACGCGACTCATCGCGGTCGCGGCGCGGAAATCGATCTGTGGCTTCAGGCTGATCACCTTCTCCGGGCAGGTCGCCTTGCACAGCCCGCATTGCACGCAGGCATCCTCGGCGAACCGCAGCATCGGCTTCTCGGGATCGTCCGACAGCGCGCCGGTGGGGCAGGCCGACACGCAGGACAAACACAACGTACAGCCTTCAACATTCACGTCGATGGTGCCGAAGGGGGCGCCTTCCGGCAGCGGCACGATGTCGACCGGCTGTGGCGCAGCCGCGTGCAATTCGCGCAATGCCAGTCGCACAATCTCGCGCTTGCCGCCGATGGCCGTGAAGGTCGCAGGCTTGAGCGTGCCGTCCAGCGCGCCGATATCGCGCAAAGCCGTGCTCAACGCATCGGGGTCGTCCGTCTCGATCGTGGTCACGCGCGGGCCAGCAAAGCCGAGCCCGCTGAGGATCGGCGCCGCCAGCGCGATGGTCTTCTGCAGGCCGGCCAGATCATGCTTCGGCTTGGCGCGGGTGAGGAAGCGCACGGCCACCGCGCCATAGGCAAATGCGCCGGCAATTGCTTCCAGGCCGACCTGCGTCACTTCGTTGACCTGCACCGGCAGCACATTCGCCGGCAAGCCGTCACCGTAACGCGCCAGTGCGTCGATCAAGGCACTGCCATGCTCGCCGTCGTGAAGTAGGATGACGGCCTGCGCGCCGCCCGTTTCGCGATAGGTGGTGAGCAATGTGCGCAATTTGCGCAGCAGCGCATCGGAAGCCGGTAGCGCATAAGCCGCCGCGCCGGTCGGGCAGGCGGCCGCGCATTGGCCGCAGCCGGCGCAGATGAGCGGATCGATCGCGACATGGTCGCCGTTCGGCGCGATCGCGCCGGTCGGGCACAGATCAAGGCAGCGCCGGCAGCCAACGATCTTCGAACGCGAATGCGCGCACAGGTCTTCGCTAAACGTAATGTAACGGGGCTTGTCGAACTCGCCGGTGAAGTCGCGCGCCTTCAGCACCGTGCGCAGCACGGCGGCCGGATCGCCCGGATCGGCGCGCAGATAGCCTTCGGGGAGCTCGGGCGCCGGATAGAGGGGCGCGCAGCGGGGCAGCTCGGGCGGGATGGCGCGGCGCGTCGCGGCGCGGGGGCGGGGCGCGGCGTGCGCGAGGGCGGGGGGGGACGGCGGGCGCGGCGTGGCGAATTCATCCACCGTCACTTCGAAAGCGCCGAGGGCACCTTTGGCGGTGCGGATCGCGCCACGCACCACCGGATATTCGGTCACGCGCGGCGGCGCGACATCGCGGCCGGGCTTGATCAGCACCGTGAGATCGAGATGGTCCTTCAACAGTTCGGCCGCTTCGAGCACGCGCTCGTCCGCGCCGTAGAGCAGCGTAACACCGTCGCTGTTCAGCGTGACAAAAGGATAATCCGGCATCGGCGCGGACGCCGCCGCGATCAAGGCCGCGATCTTCGGCCCCGCGGCCGCGGCATCCTTCGACCAGCCCGCGGTCTCGCGGATATTGACGAAGGTTATATCGGCGTCATCGCCGGCGACTTCCGCGAACAGCGGCGCTTCCTGCGTGCACGCGATCGTGATCGGCACGCCGCCGTTGGCTGCCTGCTGGAACCGCTCGCGCTCGGCGCGGCAGAATTGTCGCCCGTCGATCACCTGCGCATTGCCGCAGGCGCGCCGGACGGCATCGCCATGCAGCGGCATGGTGTCTTCGCAGGAGCAGATCAGGATCGTGCGCGGCCGTTCGGCCATCGGAGCAGGTTACCTTTATGATGGCCACGGGACTGGCCATGGCTCAATTGAGCCTATAATTAGTATCATTCCAAGAAGAAAGGGTAAGTGCGGAAGAATGCCGCTGGAAACGCCGGCCCGAGCGCGACGGCAAACAACCCCGGATCTCGTCTTGCCGCCGCCGTTTACACTGGTGCGCTTGCGCGAGTTGGGCGATGCCTTTGCGCATGCGCAGGCCATTGCCGCCGCGCAGGGCGCGGGCACCTTGGTTTACGTCGGGCGTTTCGATCTCGCCGAGTTCGCGTTGGTCTTGGAACCGGAAGAGCCGTTGCGTGCGGCGCGCCGCGCCTTCTATGTCGGCATGGCGGCGCTCGCCGAGGCGCTCGCCGCGCAGGCCATGGCCGAAACCACGATCACCATCGATTGGCCGGATTCCTTGTCCGTCAATGGCGGTCTGGTCGGCGGCGGCCGTCTTGCCTGGCCGCAGGGCGCGGATGAGAACGAGCCGCCGGAGTGGCTGGTGTTCGGCGGCATGATCCGTACGGTGTCGATGAGTGATGCCGAGCCGGGCCTCAATCCGCTCGTCACCGCGCTAGAGGAAGAAGGTTTCACCGACGTGTTGTCGGACCACGTGATCGAAAGCTTTGCGCGCCACTTTATGTTCACGCTCGACGTCTGGAACGAGAAAGGTTTCGGTGCGGTGGCCAAGAGTTATCTGGAGCAGCTGCCGCGCGAGAGCGGCCTGCGCCGCGATATCGACGATAATGGCGATCTTCTTGTGCGCCGCGCCGGCAAGAGTGATGTCGAGCGCCAAGCCTTGCTGCCGCGGCTTGCCGCGCCGGGCTGGTATGACGCGTCGGCGAAGGGGCCGCGCGTATGAAATTGTTGCGCACCATCCGGTTCGACACGTCCGATACGTTCATCTTCGAGCCTGCGGCCGAGCCGGGTGAATGGGCGGTGTCGGGTGCCTTCGCATTCTGGCACCGCGATCCGGCCACGCTCGAGGGCAAAGCGCGGGTCGCGTTCCGCAGCGGCTTTCTCGGGTTATCGTCGCTCGGTTGGTCGACATTGGTGCAGATCGTGGATGCAAGCGAAACCGAGCGTGCCGAGATTGTAGATCTCCTCACGCGGCAACTGAGCGAACGTTTTGGCGCGCCGGATGAAGCCGCGGCGCGGGCCGCCGCGGTGGAAGAGGTGACGTTCGTCGAATCGCTCTGCAACCAGCCGGTCGATATGCTCATCGCGGTGCATCGCAGTCATGACAATGGCGAGGTGCGCGAAGCCTTCCGCACTTTGCGCCCCCGAGAAGGCGCAAAGCCTGCGCGCGCCTTCTCGTTCATGGAAGTCGAGGGCGAGGATGGGTTGCCTGCGGATGAGGTTGACCTCGTCGGCATGGCGCGGGGAGATAAAGGTGCGTAGAGGCTGCGGAGATCTTAGTCCCGTCATCCTGAGGTGCGAGCGAGTAACTGCTCGCGAGCCTCGAAGGATGATCGGCCGTCGCCCTTCGAGGCTCGGCGACGTTGTCGCCTCGCACCTCAGGACGAGAGTGACAGGCCGCGGAGCGTTGCGATGGTGAAAGACTTCTGGCTCTCCTGCGGCCATCATCTGCTCGATCGCGATCAAGGCGGCGGGCTGGTCGTCACCGATGAATTCCTCAAGGTCTATCTGGCGCGGCCGGAACTGATTCCGCCGGCGGATGCCTGCACGGTCGAGCGCACGTTGCACAGTGCCTTGCTTGCCGATCCACGCTTGCCGGTGTCGCGCGCGGATATCGCTGCGATCACCGACACGGATGCGCGCGAAAACTGGGAGATGCTGATCGCCTTCCGCGATTTCCTGCTGCGGCACAAGACGCTGGAAGCGGCCTATGTCGATTTGGTGCGCACTGGCGCCCGGCATTTCCCGCTGCTGTTCGTCAATCAACTCGTCCATGTCATCCTGCGCAACGCACTTGACGGTGTCACCGATACGCGCGTGCTGCGCGCCGCGGAAATGCTGTTCCGCACGCAGCGCGTGACTCTGCACGAAGGAGCTTTGATCGCGGCCGATGAGGAAACCATCGGCGGCGTCAATACGACGCCGGTAAGCCCGCTTGTGTCCATGCTGGGGCTGCCGGTGGAAGCCGACATTGACGTCATCAACGCCGCCAATGCGGAGAGCTATTGGGAGCGCAGCGATCAGTTCGACATGGCGCTCGATCTTACGGCCGGTCATGACGGCCTGCCGGCGCTTGCCACGGCCATGGAGCTCTGGATCACGCATGTGCTCGGCATCGACGTCGACATCGAGGCGCTCAAGGAACTCAACGACGTGACGCTTACCTGGTATGTCGGGCTCGATGCCGACGGTACCAAGATCGGCGACCAGCTCTGGCACGGCGAAGACATCGAGGAAGCCACGATGAACCGCGTCGTCGGCCTGTTCAGCCTGACCTTCCGCGATCCGTCATTGATGCTGGACAAGGTGCGGGGAGAGCCGGTTTACATGATCCTCGCCATGGCGCCGGACAAGACCATCCGCATGAAACCGCAGAACCTGGTGACCGGGTTGCCGGTGCGCCATCTGGAGGCGGTCGGATGAGCGCCGCACCGCCGCTTGCCACCATCGCCGTCGGCGTTCTGGTCGAACGCAGCAAGAGCATCACGCCGTGGAGCGATTATTTCTGGAAGCCTATCGGCGTGCTTGCCGGCGTGCCAGAAACGCCGGCCTGGACCAAATTGTCCGATGGCGGCGAGCGGGCGCAGTTCTATGCCGGCGCCGCCGAGGTGGAGCTGCACCGCACCGAGACGACGAATTACCGCGAGAACCTGCAGAGCGGCCGGCCATCGCTATGGGTCGCGTTACGGCCGGCCGAAGGCCAGGATCCGCCTTACGCTTTGCTGGCGGTCACCGCCGATCCCGGCGAGGGCGAGGGGCTCACCGAAGCCGGTAACGACCTGGTTGAGCCGGTGCCGATGCCGATGGCCATTCAGGAGGCGATTGCGCAGTTTATCGCCGAACACCATGTCGAGCGGGTATTCGTGAAGCGTAAACGCGATCGCGCCAATCCCGATGCGTTGGGGCGGCGCGGACGTTCCGGCGAGGGTGGCGCATGAGCGAGCCGGCCGATTTCCTGAGTCGCTGGTCGCGCCGCAAGCGCGCGGCGGCGGAAGGAGTTGCCGACGAGCCTGTGGCCGCCGAGACGCCCGAAGAGGCACGCGCAGCGCCGGACGACGTAAAGGCGCCGACTGAGGTGGCGTCGCCTACCAAACCCGCGTTCGACATTACCGAATTACCATCGCTCGATTCGATCGGTCCGGACACCGACATCCGCATGTTCTTGCAGCCGGGCGTGCCGGCCGCGCTCAAGCATGCGGCGCTTCGCCGCGTGTGGGTGAGCGATCCGGCCATTCGCGATTTCCGCGCGCCGCAGGAGATGGATTGGGACTTCAATTCGCCAGGTCTTTCCGGCTTCGGCGAGATCGGGCCGGACGTCGACGTGAAGAAGATGGTGGCGCGCATCTTCGGCGGGGGGGCTGCCGACGAGGCAGCGCCGGCACCGCAGCCGTCGGCCACGGTCACGCAAGTGGCTTCATCCGAAGTGGAATCGCAGTCCGAGAGCGAGAATTATATTTCTTCCGCTGATAATTGTTCGCGTGCCGATGCCGCGTGCACGGAAGGCGATACTGCCATGCTGCACGGCGATAAAGATATTGCGCCGCAACAAGACGAACCAGAGTCGCAACTGACCAAACCGCGTCGTCATGGCGGGGCGCTACCGCAATAATACGCAAGAATGAGCAAGTCATAGCCTCAGGCTATTGACGAGCGTGGGTTGTAGGCCGCAAGCTTCTCTCGAACTATTCTTAAGAGAAGAAGCGATATGCGGGACCCGGGCCTGTCCGAAGCGATACGCGCCGCTGGCGGCGTCGGCCAACTTGCGCGCCAGATCGGCATTTCCCAGCCGTCCGTTTCAAATTGGATCAAGGTTCCGGCCGAGCGGGTCATCTCCGTCGAGGCCATCACCGGCGTTGATCGCACGATCCTGCGCCCCGACCTCTACGGCGCAAAACCGATGTCAGCCGAAATCGACGAAGTCGATGCCGCGCGCGCGCAGGAATATGCGCTGCTCGCCACCTTGCTGTTACGCGCCCCCGACCACCGGCTGCTCGCGTCTCTCGCGACCTTGCGTGGCGATCCGTCGCCGCTCGGGCTTGCCCATGCGGGCTTGGCGGAAGCGGCGCAACGCGTCGAGGCGCGGAAAGCCGAGCGCGAATTCTTCGAGTTGTTCATCGGCCTCGGCCGCGGCGAGTTGCTACCTTACGGTTCTTATTATCTCACCGGTTTTCTGCAGGAGCGCCCGCTGGCAAGGCTGCGCGATGATCTCGCCGCGATGGGAATTGCGCGCGCCGACGGCGTCGTCGAGCCGGAAGATCACGCCGGTATCCTCTGCGAGATTATGTCCGGCCTTGCCGCGCAGTCGCTTGCGTCGCCGGCGGACTCCGAGCGAACAATTTTCGAGAAGCACATGGCGCCTTGGATTGGCCGCTTCTTCGCCGATCTGGAGCGCGCCGAGAACGCGGATTTCTACCGCAGCGTCGGAACGCTCGGCCGCGTGTTCATGGACATCGAAGCGGAGGCTTTCGCGCTGCCGGTGTGAGGCAGACGAAACCGATGCGTCAGATCGAGGAGACGGCGATGACACAAGAAGACAAATCAAAGCTCGGACGTCGCGACTTCCTGCGTGCGGTCGGTGCGGGTGCCGGTCTCGCGGTGACCTCGGCTGCGCCACTCGCCACCGAGGCTGCGGCCGCCGAATCGGACGCGGAGAAGAAGAAGGCCCGCTACAACCCGAACTCGGATGACGTGAAGACCTATTACCGCGTCAACCGGTACTGAGAGGGAGAAGCGCCGTGCTGATCAAACGGACAGAACGTCAGGCTCGCCGCAGCGCGCTCGCCGCTTCGCTCCCCGGTCAATCGGGTAGCGGCTTCGACCGCCGCACTTTCTTGCGCCGCTCGGGTCTCGCCGCCGGCGCGCTGGCCACCATCGGCGCATTGCCGCTCGCCACCGTGCGTAAGGCTGAAGCGGCTGGGCCGAACGTGGCGGGTGCGACCATCCGCAAGAACTTCTGCACGCATTGCTCGGTCGGCTGCACCGTGATGGCCGAAGTGTCGAACGGCGTATGGGTTGGGCAGGAGCCGGGCTGGGAAAGCCCGATCAACCGTGGCTCGCATTGCGCCAAGGGCGCAGCGACGCGTGAGCTCGTGCATGGCGACCGCCGCCTGCGCTATCCGATGAAGCTGGTGAACGGCCAGTGGCAGCGCATTTCCTGGGATGCCGCGATCAATGAAATCGGCGACAAGATGATGGAAATCCGCGCCAAATCGGGCGCGGAGTCCGTTTATTGGCTTGGCTCCGCCAAGTTCACCAACGAGCAGGCTTATCTCTGTCGTAAACTTGCGGCCTTCTGGGGCACGAACAACGTCGACCATCAGGCTCGTATTTGCCACTCCACCACCGTCGCCGGCGTCGCCAATACCTGGGGCTACGGCGCGATGACGAATTCCTACAACGACATTCGCAACTCCAAGACCATCATCTTCATGGGGTCGAACGCGGCGGAAGCACATCCGGTATCGTTGCAGCACATCCTCACCGGCAAGGAGATCAACCGCGCGAATGTGTTCGTGATCGAGCCGCGCATGACGCGCACCGCCGCTCACGCCACGGAATACGTACGTATTCGTTCTGGTACCGATATTCCGATCATCTGGGGCATGCTCTGGCACATCTTCAAAAACGGCTGGGAAGACAAGGAGTTCATCCGCCAGCGCGTCTACGGCATGGACGACGTCCGCAAGGAGGTCGAGAAGTGGGACCCGGCCGAGGTCGAGCGCGTCACCGGCGTGCCGGAGGCGCAGCTCAAGCGCGTCGCCGAGACCTTCGCCAAGCAGAAGCCGTCGACCTTCATCTGGTGTATGGGCGCGACCCAGCACACCATCGGTACCGCCAACGTCCGCGCCATCTGCATCCTGCTGCTGGCGACCGGTAGCGTCGGCGGCCCCGGCTCGGGCGCCAACATCTTCCGCGGCCATACGAACGTGCAGGGCGCGACCGACCTTGGTCTCGATGTCACGTCGCTACCGCTCTACTACGGTCTCGATGCCGGCGCCTGGAACCACTGGGCCCGCGTCTGGGAGGTCGATTACAACTATCTCAAGGGCCGTTTCGACGACCCCAAGCTGATGGAGACGTCGGGCATCCCGTCGACACGCTGGCACGACGCCACGCTGCTGCCGAAGGACAAGGTGGCGCAGAAGGACAATCTGCGCGCCATGTTCATCATGGGGCACGGCGGCAACACCGTGACGCGTATGCCGGAAACGGCCAAGGCGATCGAGAAGCTCGAGCTGCTCGTGGTCGCCGATCCGGTGCCGACCACCTGGGCGGTGCTGTCCGAGCGCAAGAACGGCACGTATCTGCTGCCGGCCTGCACCAGCTATGAGGTCGATGGCTCGCGCACCGCGTCGAACCGCTCGCTGCAGTGGGGCGAGCAGATCGTCAAGCCGATCTTCGAATCAAAGAACGACCTGGAGATCATGTATCTCCTGGCCAAGAAACTCGGCTTCGCCGATTCGATGTTCAAGAACATCAAGGTCGAGGGCAATCTGCCGTCGGCCGAGGACGTGCTGCGCGAGATCAACCGCGGCGGCTGGTCGACCGGCTATTGCGGGCAGTCGCCGGAGCGGCTGAAGGCGCATGCGAAGAACCAGGCCAAGTTCGACATCGTCACGCTGCGCGCGCCGGCGGACGATCCGGAAGTCGGCGGTGATTACTACGGCCTGCCGTGGCCGTGCTGGGGCACGCCGGCGATGAAGCATCCCGGCACGCCGATTCTCTACAACCCGAGCCTCGCGGTGAAAGACGGCGGCGGCACGTTCCGCGCCCGCTTCGGCAACGAGCGGGAGGAAAAGGCCGCGGACGGCACCGTCACCAAGGTGAGCCTCCTGGGCGACGGCTATTACTCCAAGGATAGCGAGATCAAGGACGGCTATCCGCAGTTCACCTACGGCGTGCTCAAGAAGCTCGGCTGGGACAAGGACTTGACCGACGCGGAACGCGCGGTGATCGAGAGGATTGGCGGCGGGCCGGACAAGTCGGACGGCGTCGCTTGGTCGACCGACCTGTCGGGCGGCATCCAGCGCGTCGCCATCCTGCACAACTGCATCCCCTACGGTAACGGCAAGGCACGCGCCAATGCGTGGAACCTGCCCGATCCGGTGCCGGTGCATCGCGAGCCGATCTACACGCCGCGTCCCGATCTCGTGGCGAAGTATCCGACGCGTCCGGACGCGGTGCAGTTCCGCGTGCCGAACATCGGCTTCACCGTGCAGAAGGCGGCGGTCGACAAGGGCATCGCCAAGCAATTCCCGCTCATCCTCACCTCCGGCCGCTTGGTCGAATATGAGGGCGGCGGCGAAGAAACCCGTTCGAACAAATGGCTCGCCGAATTGCAGCAGGACATGTTCATCGAGATCAATCCTGCGGACGCGGCCGAACGCGGCATCACCGATGGCGGCTGGGTCTGGGTCACCGGCGCCGAAGACAGCGCCAAGGCCAAGATGAAGGCGCTGGTCACCGAGCGCGTCGGCAAGGGCGTGACCTGGTGTCCGTTCCACTTCGCCGGCTGGTACCAGGGCGTCGATCAGCGCGCGAAATATCCCAAGGGCGCCGATCCAGTGGTGCTGGGCGAGAGCGTCAACACGCTCACCACTTACGGCTACGACCCGGTCACCGGCATGCAAGAACCGAAGGCGACCCTCTGTCAGGTCCGCGCGGCATAATGAATGACGCATTTTCTACGGCGAACCGCTTCACACTTCGCCGGAAAATGCTTTGAGGAGCAACTCTCATGGCCCGTATGAAATTCCTCTGCGACGCCGACCGTTGCATCGAATGCAACGCCTGCGTCACCGCCTGTAAGAACGAGAACGAAGTGCCGTGGGGCATCAATCGTCGCCGCGTCGTCACGCTCAATGACGGCAAGCCCGGCGAACGCTCGGTCTCCATGGCCTGCATGCACTGCACCGACGCGCCCTGCGCGGCGGTGTGCCCGGTCAATTGCTTCTACACCACGGCGGATGCGGTGGTGCTGCACTCCAAGGACCTGTGCATCGGTTGCGGCTATTGCTTCTACGCCTGCCCATTCGGCGCGCCGCAATATCCGAAGGTCGGCAACTTCGGTTCGCGCGGCAAGATGGACAAGTGCACTTTCTGCGCCGGTGGTCCGGAAGCCGATGGCTCCAAGGAAGAGTTCGAGAAATACGGCTCTAACCGCCTGGCCGAAGGCAAGCTGCCGCTCTGCGCCGAAATGTGCTCGACCAAATCGTTGCTCGCCGGCGACGGCGATGTGATCGCGCAGATTTACAAGGAGCGGGTCACCAAACGCGGCTATGGCTCCGGCGCCTGGGGTTGGCAGACGGCCTACCGCGAGTCGATCGCTATCTAAGTGTCTTTCGTCATGGCCGGCACAAGCCTGCAGCCGGGCCGGCCAAAAGGCCGGACCCGGTTGGCCGGGAATGACGACCGAGAGGCAGCGTGACGGCTTGCGAAGGATAAAGAGTTCGAAGGGAGAGGATGCCATGGCGACACTCATTGGGAAGATCCGTTTCATCGCCGGCGCTCTCGCGCTCGCGTTCCTGATCGCCATCGCCGCGCCGGCATCGCCTGCCTCGGCACAGGTCAACCCGACCGCCAGCGCGGTGAAGGAGCAGCAACTGCTCAACCAGCTGCAGGGTGGCGTCATCAGCGGCCGTGTCAGCATTCCCGATCAGAAGTCCGCCAACCTGATCCACCCGGCCGGCCGCGAGTGGCGGCGCTTCCATGAGGTGACGTTGGTCTGGCTGGGCGGCATTGTCATCGTCGGCATGATCGCGCTGCTCGTCATCTTCTTCCTGTGGCGCGGCCGCATCCCGATCGAGGGCGGCCGTTCGGGCCGCAAGATCCTGCGTTTCACCGGCTTCGAGCGCTTCGTGCACTGGCTCACCGCCACTTGCTTCGTCCTGCTCGGCATCACCGGTCTGAACATCACCTTCGGCAAGCGCCTGCTGCTGCCGATCATGGACGCGCACGCGTTCAGCGAATGGTCGGAATTCGCCAAGTTCGTGCACAATTACATCAGCTTCGGCTTCACGGTCGGCGTGCTGCTGATGTTCCTGATGTGGGTTGGGCAGAACTTCCCGACCGCGGCCGACGCCGAATGGATCAAGCGCGGCGGCGGCATCCTGTCGAAGAAGGGCGGTGACCATCCGCCGGCCTGGAAGTTCAATGCCGGGCAAAAGATGCTCTACTGGCTGGTGACCTTGGGCAGCATTGCCATGATCGTCAGCGGCTTCATATTGATGTTCCCGTTCTATGGCGGGCTGAACATCGGCAATATGGAGCTGGCGCAGGTGTTCCACGGCGTGGTCGCCATGTTGTTCGTGGCAATGATCCTGGCCCACATTTATCTCGGTACGGTCGGTATGGAAGGCGCCTTCGAGGCGATGGGCGAGGGTACCGTCGACGAAAACTGGGCCAAGGCGCACCATCCGTTGTGGGCCAAGGAAGAGGCGGCACGCGGTCCGCGCGGTCATGAGCCGCTGGTGACTCCGGCCGAATAACGGCCGGCTTTAGTCCCACATCCTTTCGTCGTCCCCGCGAGCTTTTGTCGTCCTCGCGAAGGCGGGGACCATACGCCGCAGCGTATCGAGAGGGCACGGATTATGGGTCCCGGCTCGCGCGTCGCTGACGCTCGCTTGGCCGGGACGACAGTTTGCGGAGGGCGCCGGGCACGTCCTATATAGACGCCATGCGTATCATCGGCCTCGCTGGCTGGAGCGGCTCCGGCAAAACCACCCTGATCAAGAAGCTCATCCCGTGCTTGATTGCGCGCGGGCTCACTGTGTCGACGCTCAAGCACGCCCATCACGGCTTCGATCTCGACCAACCCGGCAAGGATAGCTTCTTCCACCGTGCCGCCGGCGCGACGGAAGTCATCATCTCTTCGGCCAAGCGCTGGGCGATCCTGCACGAGCTGCGCGAGGAGCCGGAGTGGGACTTGCAGCATCTCACCGTGAAGATGTCGCCGGTCGATCTGGTGCTGGTCGAGGGCTTCAAACGCGACGCCTTTCCCAAACTCGAGATCCACCGCACCGAGAACGGCAAGCCGCTGATCCAGCCTGAGGATCCGCACGTCGTCGCCATCGCGTCGAATGTCGCGCTCGCCGATGCCAAGGTGCCGGTGGTCGATCTCGACGATGTCGAGACCATCGCCGATCTGTTGTTGAAGCACGCTGTGCCGATCGCGGAGGTGAGGGCTTAAATGGCGCAACTCACCGACGACTGCTTCGCGTTTTCCGGTCCGCTGCTGCGGCTCGACGACATGGAGCGGCTGATCGATGAACGCATCGCGCCGGTGTCTGAGATGGAGCAGGTGTCGCTGACGGAGGCGCGCGGGAGGGTGATCGCCGTCGAGATCGTCGCGCCGGCGAATCTGCCGCCCTTCGATAATTCCGCGGTCGATGGCTATGCCGTGCGCCATGCCGACCTGAACGCCGATAGCGATACAAAGCTTGTCATTGCCGGGCGCCTCACCGCCGGCAAGCAGGCGGATATCGACCTCAAGCCGGGCCAAGCCATCCGCATCTTCACCGGCGCGCCGATGCCGAAAGACGCGGACACCGTCTTCATGCAGGAAGATGTGACGGTCGATGGCGATGCCGTGATCGTGCCGAAAGGCCTGAAAGTGGGCGCCAATCGCCGGTTCGCGGGCGAGGACGTGGCCAAGGGACATGTCGTGCTGCCGGCCGGCACGATGCTGGGGCCGCAGCATCTCGCGCTCGCCGCCGCGCTCGGCATCACGTCGTTTACGGTGCGTCGCCGGCTGAAGGTGGCGATCTTCTCGACCGGCGATGAGGTGGTCGAGCCGGGCGCGCCGCTGCCGCGCGCCGCCATCTACGACGCCAACCGTTATCTCTTGCGCGAATTGCTCGAACGTCTCGGCGCCGAGGTGACCGATCTCGGCATTCTGGCCGACGAGCCGGACGCGCTGGCAACGGCTTTGCGGCAGGCCGCCAAAGGTCATGATCTCATCGTCACGTCGGGCGGCGTTTCGACCGGCGAGGCCGATTATGTACGCGACGCGATCGAGCGCATCGGCTCGCTGGTGTTCTGGCGTATTGCCATCAAGCCGGGCCGGCCTGTCGCACTCGGCGTCATCCGCGATGGTGCGCATAGCGCGGTTTTCGTCGGCCTGCCGGGCAATCCGGTCGCGGTATTTGTGACCTTCGTGCGGGTGGTGAAAGTATTGCTGCGGCGGTTGGCCGGAGCGCGGCCGGAGAAGCTGACGCCGCTGCCGGTGCGCGTGAGCTTTGCCTACAAGAAGAAGAAAGACCGCCGCGAATATGTGCGCGTGGCGCTGCGCCGCGGTACCGATGGCGAGATCGAAGCGGTGAAGCATCCGCAGGACGGCGCCGGCGTGCTGACGTCGCTCACCGAAACCGATGGTCTCCTGGAATTGCCCGAGGAGGTGACCGCCATTGCGCCCGGCGACCGCGTCGGGTTTCTGTCGTATGCGGTGCTTATTGGCTAAGCAGCTGTCCCGTCATCCTGAGGTGCGAGCGAAGCGAGCCTCGAAGGATGATCGGCCACGACCTAGACGGAATTGGCCGTCGCCCTTCGAGGGCCGCGCATCGCAGCCAAGTGTACGCAGGCTGCGCCTGCTATGGCCGCGGCCACCTCAGGGTGACGGGGATACGTAGTGCCTAGACTTCGCCTTACGCGCCGAGCCGCACGCTGGTGGCGCTGGAGAAGGCCTCGGACACCGGCTCCTGCATCGAATTGAGTGTCACGACGCCGATCCCGGCGAGCACGATCGCGGTCGCAACGGCGATGAGAAATACCTTCATGGCGCAAACCCTCTCGGACAAGTGATTGACTGGAACTATATCAGATATGGCCCGGTCAAGCGCGCGTCCGATTGCCGCCTAGCTGTGTTGCAGCGCGATACGCTCGGCCTCGGCTGCGTCTTCCTTGGTGTTGACGTTGAAGAACGGGTCGATGGGCTCGACCGGCCAGTCGGCGATGGCGATGCCGTGCCGCGCCGTCCAGACCTCGATCTTGCGCAGGTCGTCCTGAACAAGCGCCTTGCGCAGGTTGCCGCGCAGCGCCAGCGGCCACAGGCCGACGACCGGATGGCGCCATTCGCCTGAGCGCGCGCAGGCGAGCGGCACGCCTGCGCCCATTTCGCGGCGCGCTTCGTGCAGCCGCTCGACCAGGTCGTCCGGCAGGAACGGGCAGTCGCCCGGCACGCTCACCATCCATTCGACGCCATTGTTCTGCGCCGCCAGCCAGTCGAGGCCGGCCAGGATGCCGGCGAGCGGTCCCGGGTAGCCTTCGACGTTGTCGGGCACCACGGCGCAGCCGGTGTCGGCGAAGCGCTTCGGATCGCCATTGGCGTTGATGATGATGCCGGTCGTTTGCGCGGAGAGTGTCGCCAGCACGCGGTCGAGGATGGTCACGCCGCCGATCTCGATGCGTGCTTTGTCGCCGCCGCCCATGCGGCGCGCGAGGCCTCCGGCGAGCACGAGGCCGAGGGTGGGGGGAGGGGGAAGGGTCATGCGGCGTATGTAATGAATGCGGCGCGATTTGTGAATGCCGCATATTCATTCACTTTCAGTGGCTAAAGCCGAGCCTGCCTCTCCCGTCACCCTGAGGTGCTCGCATGCGTTAGCATGCGAGCCTCGAAGGGTCTCTGACTCCCATGGGAGATGACAACAGACTCACAGGTCCTTCGAGGCTCGCTTCGCTCGCTCCTCAGGACGACGGGAAATGATTGAGGTGCGCCGCAGGCTCACCCTCAATCATCCACCGCCGCCTTGCGCCGATGCTTCGAGCTTTCTTCTTCGACGAACGCCAGATCCTGGTCGAAGACGATGCGGTCCTCGCCGGCGAGTGCGACGAAACGCTTGCCGCGCGCGCGGCCGATCAAGGTCAGGTTCGCCTTGCGCGCGAGCTCCACGCCCCAGGCGGTGAAGCCCGAGCGTGAGATCAGGATCGGAATGCCCATGCGCACGGTCTTGATCACCATCTCGGAGGTGAGGCGGCCGGTGGTGTAGAAGATCTTGTCGCCGGCAGTCACCTTCTCCTTGAACATCCAGCCGGCGATCTTGTCGACCGCATTGTGGCGGCCGACGTCTTCCATATAGACGAGAGGCTTGTCCTCGTGTGCGAGCACGCAGCCATGGATCGCGCCCGCTTCGAGATAGAGCGACGGCGTGGTGTTGATCGCGTGGGTGAGCTTGTAGAGCCATGAGGTGCGCAACGGCGCCTTCGGCAGCTCGATGCCCTCCAGCGCTTCCATCAGGTCGCCGAACACGGTGCCCTGCGCGCAGCCGGAGGTTTGCACCTTCTTCTTCAGCTTCTTCTCGTAATTGGTCTTGCGCTTGGTGCGCACCACGACGACGGCCAGTTCCTCGTCGTAATCGACGCCGGTCACCTCGTCATCCGGCAGCAGCATGTGCTGATTGAGCAGATAGCCGATGGCGAGATATTCCGGATAGTCGCCGATCGTCATCGCGGTGACGATCTCTTGGCTATTGAGAAAGATCGTCAGCGCGCGCTCGACCGTCACGGCGGTCTCGATGCGCGCCCCGGTCTGGTCGATGCCGGTGACGCGCTCGGTCAGCCGTGGGTCGTGCGGGTTTGGGCGGATGATGTAGGAGTTGGCGCTCATGCCGCTAATGTAGGGCTTAATCCGCCGCCGCGAAACCCGCCCGGCTCAGGGAGCCGCCCCGACCGCTATGGCGACCGTGTCCACCTCCGCGCCGCTCACCTGCACCACGAAGGGCGCGGCGGTGAGCTCGAAGCGCACGGCCTTGCGCAGGCCGGGGCAATCGCCACGGCCGCTGTGGCCGACCGAGCGCGCATAGCGCCCGTCCTGCACCACATCGACCCACGCTTCGTCCGACAAAGTCACCTGATAAATGCCCGGCTTGCCGGGGGCGGGAAAACGCAGCGTCCCGCCGGACCATTTCCCGGCCTTCGGTTTGCGCTCCGGCGGCATCGCGAATTTGGCTTCGTTGCCCGGCTGCAATTGCAGCGTGACGGCGGCCGACGGCAGCGCGGGAAAAGCATCGCCCGCCTTTACGGCCACTTTGTCGGTTGCCGCGAACAAGGCGCGTTCATGGGTCAGCGGCCAGGCGAACTTGTCGCAGCCGTCCTGCGCCTGCGCGGCGCCGAGCGGCAATAAGAAGGAGGCGGCGATGAGGATAATGCGGCGCATATCAATCCACTCCCACCATCACGCTGGTCGATTTGATGATGGCGTAGGCGGTCTTGCCCGCCTCCAGCTTCATCTCATCGACCGATTCGTTCGTGATGGATGCGGTAATGACCTGTCCGCCGATATCGATGCGGACATGCGACGTCGTCACGCCCTTCTTGACCTCGACGATCTTGCCTTTGAACTGGTTGCGCGCGCTGAGCTTCATGGTCGATTCCTTGTTTCGCCGGTCCGCGAGGCGGCCGGGTGCTGAGAGCCTTGGTCGTTTGCTGCAAAGCTCAGTCCGGGGCGCGCAGACCCGGAGCCGAAACCGTCACTTCGCGTCCACCGATGCGAAGCCGTAGCCGGCCAGAACCTGCTGGCCCGCCGCAGACATAACATAATCCGCGAAGGTTTGCGCCGCCGGCCCGGCGCCCTTGATCACCGTCAGCCCGTAATCGGCACCGACGCTCAAGGCATCGGGCAGCGCGACGATCTGCTGATCGGTGTTTTCCTTCTGCGCCGCGAGCGCATTGGTGCGATAGGTCAGGAAGATGTCGGCGCGGCCTTCGGCGACGTGCCAGCCATAGACGTTGCGGCCGGGAGGCGGCAGAGCACTGTCCTTGGCGCCGGTGAGCCGCAAGGCCTTCTTCTCCAGCGCGCTTTGCGCGCCGGGCGTGAGCGTTGCCGCCTTCTTGAACACCGCGAAGGCGTAATCACCGGAAGGGTCGGCCTTCGGCGTCGACGTGCCGAGCTTCACGCCGGGCTTGAGCATGTATTCGAGTAACGCCGTGCTCGTGACGGCGAGACCCGGCCTCACCAGCGCGCATAGCCTGTTGCGCGCGAACAGCAGCACCGGGCCGCTCCTGCCGGCGCCATACAGCGCCTGCGGGTGCTCCATGTTGGCGGAGGCGAAGACATCCGCCTTGGCGCCGCCGGCGATCTCGTCCTTGAGCAGGCCGGAAGGGCCATATTTGGCCGTGACCTTGTTGCCGCTCTTGGTTTCATACGCCTTTACGACATCGGTCAGCGCCGTCTTCAGGCTGCCGGCGGCGTAGAGTGTCACCGTCTCCGCCGCGGCAGCCTGCATCATGATAGTCAATGTCACCAGTATGCGCGCATCACGCCGCTGGATCGCTGGCGTTCGGATAGAACAGTTGCTCGCCATTGATCTTGTAATCGGCGATCGCCTTCTGTCCTTCCGCCGACACCAGCCAGTCGATGAACTGCTGGCCGAGTTCTTTCTTCACGTTCGGATGCTTCTCCGGATTCACCAGCATCACGCCATATTGGTTGAACAGACGCTTGTCGCCCTCGACCGCAATGACGAGATCGCCCTTGTTCTTGAACGAGATCCAGGTGCCGCGGTCCGACAGCACATAGGCATTGCCGGCGCCGGCGGTGTTGAGCGCCGCGCCCATGCCCTGGCCGATCGACTTGTACCAGGCGCCCTTGTCCTTTTCGATATCGAGGCCGGACGCCTTCCAGAGATTGATCTCGGCAATGTGCGTGCCGGACTTGTCGCCGCGCGAGATGAAGGGCGCGCCTTTCGCCATGATCTGCTTGAGCGCGGCACCGACGTCCTTCATGCCCTTGATGCCGGCTGGATCGCTCTTCGGCCCGATCAGCACGAAGTCGTTGTACATCACCGGGTAGCGCTTCACGCCCTGGCCTTCGGCGAGGAATTTTTCTTCCGCCGATTTGGCGTGCACGAACACGACGTCGGCGTCGCCGCGCCGGCCGGTGTCGAGCGCCTGGCCGGTGCCTTGTGCGACCACCTTCACCTCGATGCCGGTCTTGGCCTTGAACAGCGGCAAGATGTGACCGAACAGGCCGGAGTCCTGCGTCGACGTGGTCGACGAGACGATGATGGATTTTTCCTGCGCCAGCGCGGGCGGTGTCACGACGAGGCCGCCGAACGTGAGCGCAGCGATCAATAGGCGACGGTTGAACATATGATCCTCCAATTTTGTCTCGTTCAGTCGTTTTCCCTCATCCTGAGGAGCGCGCTCCTGCGCGCGTCTCGAAGGATGAGGCCTCGGCCGTCCCCATCCTTCGAGACGGCTGCTTTGCAGCCTCCTCAGGATGAGGACGGGATCAACTCACACCAGCAATTCGCCGGCGATGAATCGTCCGGCTTCCTCGCTGCGCGGAGAGCTGAAAAATTTCGCGGCCGGCGTGTGTTCGATCAGGCGTCCGCGATGCAACAGCGCGATGTCGCCGGCGAGGCGTTTCGCTTGGCCGAGATCGTGCGTTGACATCACGACCTTCACGCCGCGCGCGGCGACCGAATGGATGATGTCTTCGATCGCTTTGGTGGCGGCGGGGTCGAGGCTCGCGGTCGGTTCGTCGAGCAAGAGCAAATCCGGATTGCGCGCCAATGCGCGCGCCAATGCGAGGCGCTGCTGCTCGCCGCCGGACAGGCGGCGGGCGGGGCGTTGTGCGAGAGGTGCGAGTCCGACGAGCGTCAGCAACTCGACAGCACGCTCCTGCCGCTTGGCGCGCGGCGTGCCGGCGGCGGCCAGCGCGTAACGCACATTGCCCGCGGCGCTGCGCCGGAGCATGGCCGGCCGCTGGAACACGATCGCGCGCCGGTCGGGCGGCGAGGCGTCGCGGCCACCCCAGGCGATGCGTCCGCCGTCGAGCGGGAGCAGGCCCATTGCCACGCGCAGCAGCGTGGTTTTGCCCGAGCCATTCGGCCCGATCAGCAGCGTCGGCGCACCGGCCGCGAAGGTGATGTTCAGGCGGTCGAGGATCGTCACGCCGTGGCCGAGGACGACGGCGTCCGACAGCGTGAGCGGCAGGTCGGAGGCGGGCGCGCGCATCGTCACCCCGCCACACGTTCGCCGGCACGGCGCGCGCCCCAGGCCAGCGCGTTGATCGCGATTACGATGGCGATGAGCACGATGCCGAGCCCGATCGCCAACGGCAGGTCGCCTTTGGAGGTTTCCAGCGCGATGGCGGTGGTCATGGTGCGGGTGAAGCCTTCGATATTGCCGCCGACCACAATAATGGCGCCGACTTCCGCCGCCGCCCGGCCGAAGCCGGCCAGCAATGCCGTCACCAGGGAAAAGCGCGCGTCCCAGACCAAGGTCGCGACCCGCCTGACGGGGCCGATATTCATAGCTCCGAGCTCCTCGCGATACTCGAGCCAGAGATCCTCGATGGTTTGACGGGTGAGCGCGGCGATGATCGGGGTGACCAGCACGGTCTGCGCGATCACCATGGCCTGCGGGGTGAACAGAAGACCGAGGGGGCCGAGCGGCCCCGAGCGCGATAACAGCAGGTAGACCGCGAGGCCTACCACCACCGGCGGCAGGCCCATGGCGGCGTTGAGGACCACGATGGTCGCCTCGCGGCCGGGAAAGCGGGTCAGCGCCAGCGCCGCCCCCGCCGGAATGCCGATGACGGCGGCCAGAAATACCGCACTGAGGCTGACCAGCAGCGACAGCCGCACGATGGCGAACAGTGCCGGATCGCCGGTCAGCACCAATTGGAGTGCGGATACGTCGGTGGTCATCGGGGTTCCGGGCGGGCTTGCGGCCTGTACGGGGGCCGTGGCCGTTTATTTTATTTACTTTGCGCGCTTATTTCCGGTCGGGTCAATGCGGCAAAAATCAAACATAATTATGCAGGTAGCCGAATCTTGGCTTGCAAATATGCCCGTCCGCCGCCATGAGAGCGGCTCGCCTGGCGCGGATCCGGAGAGGTGGCCGAGTGGCTGAAGGCGCACGCTTGGAAAGCGTGTATACGGGAAACCGTATCGAGGGTTCGAATCCCTCTCTCTCCGCCAGACGCCTTCTAAGTCACTGGCCTTTCTAAATCTTCTTTGGAAACAGAAGGTTGGCGCTACCCGAGTGGTACACACGGGTGGTACAAATGCCCTTGCCAATGACGCGTCCCTGGAAGCACCCCAAGACCGGAATTTACTGGCTTCGCAAGCGCGTGCCAGATGAACTTCAGGCGCTCGTGGGTAAGCGCGAAGAGAAGCTTAGCCTGCGGACGCGAAACCCTGACGAAGCAAAGCGTCTGCACGCGCAAGCGCTGCTCGATCTCGATGGGCGATGGGAGAGGCTTCGGAGAGGGGCGCGGCCCTTGTTGAGCAAAGAGGTTCAACGGGTCGCCAACGATTTTCGCGCGTTCTATATTTCCTATTTTGGATCGGGTGACCGGTCAGGTGCCGACAAGCTTGTCTCGTCTTGGAAATGCAAGGCGCTCGACGAAGCTGATCCGGGCGTTTGGATCTCCACCGAAACCAATACGATCAGAAAGAATGAAATAGGTACATTCATTGCCGACGCCTACGGCAAGGCGGAAGGTTTAGTCTTAAGCGACGAAGTTCGAGGTCAATTAGTGGCC
>JANLJK010000290.1 GCA_029255525.1 Pseudolabrys sp. | reverse complement strand
ACCAGGCGATCAGCAGGTTGGCGGTGTAGCCATCGACCTTGAGGATCGATTGCAGGAAGAACAGCGCATAGAACTGGCCCGTGTACCAGACCACGCCCTGGCCCATCGTGCCGCCGATCAGCGCGATCAGCACGAGCTTGGCGTTGCTCCAGTTGGCGAAAGCTTCGGTCAGCGGCGCCTTCGAGCTCTTTCCTTCTTCCTTCATCTTCTGGAAGATCGGTGACTCGTTGAGCCGCAGACGGATCCAGACGGATACGGCGAGCAGCGCGGCCGAGACCAGGAACGGTATGCGCCAGCCCCAGGCCGCGAACTCGGGTTCGCCCAGAATCGTGCGGGTGAACAGGATCACCAGCAGCGACAGGAACAGACCGAGCGTTGCGGTCGTCTGAATGAACGACGTGTAGTAGCCGCGCTTGCCCATCGGCGAATGCTCGGCGACGTAAGTCGCCGCACCGCCGTATTCACCGCCGAGCGCGAGACCTTGCAGCAGACGCAGGCCGATCAGGATGACCGGCGCCGCGAAGCCGATGGTGGCAGCGCTCGGAAGCAGGCCGACGAAGAATGTCGACAGGCCCATGATGAGGATGGTGACAAGGAACGTATATTTGCGGCCGACGATGTCGCCGACGCGGCCGAACACGATCGCGCCGAACGGACGAACGAGGAAGCCGGCGGCGAAGGCGAGCAGCGCGAAGATGTCACGCGTGGCCGGCGGATAGGCGCTGAAGAACTGCGCGCCGATGATGGCTGCGAGCGAGCCGTAGAGATAGAAGTCGTACCACTCGAACACGGTGCCGAGTGAGGAGGCGACGATGACGAAACGTTCGTCCTTCGTCATGCCGCGCGCAGGCGCGCCGGTGGCGGTGATGGATGACATGAGCGTTTATCCCCAGGGGTTGTATGTAAGTTTTGTTTCTTGGGGGGTAGCGCCTCGAGCCCGTCTCCCAACTATTGGTCGCGAATGCCATCCCCGCGCCAAAATTACGCTGCGCCTGAATGCCCCGTCTGTGAGCAACAGGTATTAAGTCGAAAGTCGAATAGCCTTCGTCGAAAGTCGGAGCCGATTCTTTAAATGATTGCTTTTACGATGGAATGCCGTGATTTTTGTCTGCCGTCGAGAACGGCACATCACAGCGTCGTCGTCAGTCTTTCCAGAACATCGATGAGCCAGGCGGCGGCCTCTAACACGGCCAGACGCTGCGCCAGCTTCGACTTGCGGAAGGTGTCGTTGAGCAGCTTGAGCGCCCGTTTGTAGCCCGGGTGCTGCTGACCGGCCTCGCCGAGGGCGCGCACGCGCGCCACCAACTCCGCCCGGCGGGTCTCCAGGTCGTCGTAGCGCTTGCGGAAGGTACCGCGGGCGGGCTGGGACGAGGGTGAGGTCGGGGGGGCAGGGCGTCGAGGGGGCATAAAGGATGATTAACGGTCGAACTGGACGGGATTCGGGCAAGGCACGCATTCAGACCCCGCCATGCGGCGTGAATCACAGAAGCGCAGGATTAATATTACCGGGCGATAAGGCGGCGGCACAGTAAAGCGTTCGTATAGAATGTCTTCTATTCTGCTGTTGCGGAATAGGGGGTTGCGTTCATGCGTGCGCTCGGAGCTATCGGGGGATTTGTCGCCGGTCTGGGGGTTCTTACGAGTGCCCTTGCTGCCGATTTGGCCGTTGAGCAGGGCGGTTATGGCGGCTACGGCTACGATGGCGGCCAGATCGTGATCTGGGATGCCGAGCCGGGCGTGGTGCTGCGCACCTGGTGGGCGCCGCCGTGGCGCGACCGGCATTATTTCCCCAGCAGCGGCGAGAAGCCGGACATCGGCCGCGACGAGGACCTGTCCCAGCGCAGCACGCCGCAGGCCGCGCAGAGCTATCGCCGCTCCTGGTCGGCCTCGTCGGCGAACCCGGGAATGCCGCTCACCCCGCCGATGAACTTTGCGCCTGAGATCCTGGTGCAGCCCTCGCTGAGATGGCGATAATGGCCGTCATTCGTCCCTTCGCCGTCCTCGTTTGCGCCGCGGCCGTCACCGTGCCGGCGGCCGCGCAGGCGCAATATTACGGCGCGCCAGCGCAGAATGCGCCGCTATACCCTTACGCCACGCAGCCCAATCAGCCTTATGCGGTCGAGATCGCGCCCGGCACCTATGAGATCCGCCGTCCCGGCACGCAACGTCCCGATGCCTATGTGAGCCGCACCGTCAGCGCCAAGCGCATCCATACGCGCAACGACCCGGCGGTAATCGAGGAACTGCGCCAGCGCCACGGCAAGAAGGCCGATGTCGTGCACAGCAAGAAGGTCGTCTACGACAAGCCGGTGGTCGTCGAGACGACGCGCGTGGTCGACGATCCGCCGCAGGTGATCGAACGCCGCCGCTATGTCGACGACACGCCGCGCCGCAAGAAGCCGATCGTCGTCGCGCGCGATGAGGTCAAGGCCGATACGCCGAAGAGCGGCAAGCCGCGCGTCATCGAGGCCGATGCCGAGGTCACCATCATCGGCCCCGACCGCATGAGCATCCGCCTGTTCCGCAAAGGCAGCCGGGCGAAAGTCAGCGTGGAATAACATTCATCGGCGATGGCGCGCGGCTCTTTCTGATTCAGTTGTCAAACAGCATCGCGTCATTCCGGGGCGAAACCGACGGCCCAGAACCCGGAATGACGAAGACAACGCTCCGCCGCCCCTGTTGTTTGATCGAGGCCCGGGGGGGAGGCCCGTCGCCGCTCGAGCGCGAAGGGCTGCGTAATGTCCCTCCGCCCGCGAGCGCCGCGTCCTGCTCCGCCACACGACGCCTCATGACAGCGCCCTCAGATGAGCAGGATGTTTGAATTTTTAAGCCCGCCCGGAAAATTGGGGAAAAATTCTTTTCCGCGACCGTAACTATCGATGGGATCAGCGGATTTTGAATCCGCTCATCAACATTTGTCATTCGAAGCATTCAAACATTTGGCGTACGCCGCGGGCCGATCCTGTAGCGTCGCGGTGCCGATGCCATTAGGTCAGCGGCTTACCTTCCGCTCCAGCCCCGGCCTTTACTTGACGACATTCTTCCCGCGTTTCGTG
>JANLJK010000289.1 GCA_029255525.1 Pseudolabrys sp. | reverse complement strand
TCCGGCCTGACGGTGTCGCAGCTTGTTTCGACCGCCTGGGCGTCAGCCTCGACGTTCCGCGGCTCCGACAAGCGCGGCGGTGCCAATGGTGCGCGCATTCGGCTCAGCCCCCAGAAGGACTGGGAGGTCAATCAGCCGGCCCAGCTCAACACCGTGCTTGCCAAGCTCGAGGAAATTCAAAAGGGCTTTGGCAAGAAGGTCTCGCTGGCCGACCTGATCGTTCTCGGCGGCGCCGCAGCGGTTGAAAAGGCCGCAAAGGACGCCGGCGTCGACGTGAAGGTGCCCTTCACGCCGGGCCGCACGGATGCGTCGCAGGAGCAGACCGATGTCGAATCCTTCGCACCGCTCGAACCGCGCGCCGACGCGTTCCGCAACTACATCAGCAGCAAACGGCAGTTCATGCAGCCCGAAGAAGCTCTGGTGGACCGTGCGCAACTGCTGACGCTGACCGGGCCGGAGATGACGGTTCTCCTCGGCGGCCTGCGTGTGCTCGGCGCGAATGCCGGCGGCGCCAAACACGGCGTCTTCACCACGCAGCCGGGCAAGCTGACCAATGACTTCTTCGTCAACCTGCTCGACATGAGCACGGAGTGGCAGCCCCCGAATGCCGATGGCGTGTATGAGGGCCGCGACCGCAAGACGAAGGCGGTCAAGTGGACCGGCACCCGCGTCGACCTGATCTTCGGGTCGCACTCACAGCTCCGTGCCTTCGCGGAAGTTTATGCCTGCGTGGACGCGAAGGAGAAGTTCGTGAAGGACTTCGTGGCGGCGTGGACCAAGGTGATGAACGCCGATCGGTTCGATATCGCGAAGTAAGCGGTTCGCTTGCAATCCAAGAAATGAAGCGGCCGGGGACTTCCCGGCCGTTTTGCTTGGGCCCTCCTGTCATCCCGGGCGAACCGCGCAGTTGTCACGGCGTGATCGCGACCTTCAGCACGCCATCGCGCTGATGCGAGAACAGATCGTAGGCCTTCTCGATATCATCGAGCTTGAAGCGATGCGTGACTAAGGGCCGCGTATCGAGGCGGCTGGAGGCAATGACCTCCATCAACCGCCGCATCCGTTCCTTGCCGCCCGGGCACAAAGTAGTGCGGATGGTGTGGTCGCCAAGCCCGGCGAGGAAGCCATCGAGCGGGATCTTCAGATCGCTCGAATAAACGCCGAGCGACGACAAGGTGCCGCCGGGCCGCAAGACGCGCAGCGCACTTTCAAAAGTCTGCTGGCGTCCGAGCGCCTCGATCGCCACGTCGACACCGCGGCCATCGGTCAGACGCATGATCTCCGCGACCGGGTCGCCCTTGGTGAAATCGACGACATGATCGGCACCCATCTTGCGCGCGATCTCCATACGGGCCGGGACCGAATCGACAGCGATGATCGTCGTCGCGCCCATCAACCGCGCGCCGGCGGTGGCGCAAAGGCCGATCGGTCCCTGTGCGAACACGGCGACGACGTCACCAATGTGCACATTGCCGCTTTCCGCGCCGGAGAAACCGGTCGACATGATGTCCGGGCACATCAGCACCTGCTCATCGCTGAGCGCCTCCGGGATCGGCGCCAGATTGGTCATCGCATCAGGCACCAGCAGATATTCGGCCTGCGCGCCGTCGATGGTATTGCCGAAACGCCAGCCGCCCATGCCCTTGAAGCCGTGCTTGGTGCCGGCGCCGTCCTGCGACGAGCAGCCGCACAGGCAGGCGGCGCTGTGGCCGCTCGGCGTAATCGCACCGGCGATCACGCGCTGTCCTTCACTATAGCCGACGACGGAGGAGCCGAGCTTCTCGATGACGCCGACCGGCTCATGGCCGATGGTGAGCCCTTTGGCGACGGGATATTCACCCTTGAGGATATGAACATCCGTGCCGCAGATCGTGGTGGTCGTGATCCGGATCAAAGCATCCAGCGGGCCGACATCGGGAACCGGCTTCTCATCAAGCACGATGCGATTCGGTTCGACGAAGATCGCCGCTTTCATTTTCTGCGCCATAGGTCTGCTCCAGCGTTGAGAGGGCCGTTGCATCCATAGTCCAGGACTCATGACGCGGAGACGATCCAGATCAAAGCCGCGCAAAATATCGCGCTGGATACCTCCAAAAAAAGCAGCGGCGCGCGGGGAACTCGCCTCCCGCGCCGAATTGCAACAGATTGATGACGGAAGCTGGGCTTACTGCCCGCCGTTCTCGACCTTGCCGCCGGCTTCCTTGAGCGCTTCCGGATGCGGCATGGCGATGACGTTGTAACCGCTGTCGACGAAATGAATCTCGCCGGTGACGCCGGTGGACAGATCGGAACACAAATAAAGTCCTGCACCACCGAGATCTTCCAGCGTCACGCCACGGCCCAGCGGCGAATATTTCTGCTGGAAGGCGAACATGTAGCGCGCATCGCCAATGCCCGCGCCCGCCAACGTGCGGATGGGGCCGGCCGAGATCGCGTTCACCCGGATCTTCTGGTGGCCGAAATCGACGGCGAGATAACGCACCGAGGACTCCAGCGCCGCCTTAGCCACGCCCATGACGTTATAGTTCGGCATCGCCCGGTCGCCGCCATTATAGGTCAGCGTGATCATCGAGCCGCCGTTCGGCATCAGCGCGGCTGCGCGCTTGGCCGCCTCGGTGAACGCATAGCAGGAGATCACCATCGTGCGGACGAAGTTCTCACGCGTGGAGTCCGCGTAGCGGCCCTTGAGCTCGTTCTTGTCGGAAAAGGCGATGGCGTGGACGAGAAAGTCGAGCGTGCCCCACTTGTTCTTCACCTCGTCGAACACGGCATCGACGCTGGCGATGTCCTCGACGTCACAGGGCATCAGGAAGGAGGAGCCGACGGACTCGGCCAACGGCTTCACGCGCTTCAAGAGCGCATCGCCCTGATACGTGAAGGCAAGCTCGGCACCGTGCTGCTGCAGCGTCTTGGCGATACCCCAGGCGATCGAGTGGTCGTTGGCGACCCCCATGATCAGCCCGCGCTTTCCGTTCATTAGCCCAGACATTTTGGTTCCTTAAGTCGTTGTCATTCCGGGGCGCGAGCGGAGCGAGCGAACCCGGAATCCAGAACAATAGATCGGACGAGCACCCGTCTGA
>JANLJK010000288.1 GCA_029255525.1 Pseudolabrys sp. | reverse complement strand
AGCGCGCGCGACACGATCACGCTCATCGCGTAATCGAGGTACGAACGCCTCATCTCATCGGTGATCGAGACGGGACGCACATCGGAGGGGTGATCGCCCCCCGATTTGGGAGTTTCGGTGTCGGCCAAGATGACTTCCTGAAGGCAGCTCTAAACGATTGAATTTTGTAGCTGATTCACCAAGGCAACGCCACCCGAAACGGCCCTCAAAATGCGGTTATTTCAATCGTATTTTCAATGGGTTGCGATAGGTTTTTATGCGCGCCATGGCGGTGGCCTTGAGGCCGGCGCGAGAGACGATTTTCACGCCCGCCCAAGTGCCAAAACGGCTAGGGTCAGAGCCGTCATGCCGCTCGAATTCCTCATCCCCGCCTTCGTTACGTTGCTGGTCGTCGTCGACCCCATCGGCCTGGTGCCGACCTTCATCGGCATCACCAACGGCCTGCCGCAGACGGCGCGCCGGTCGGTGGCCTTGCGCGCCTGCATCATCGCGGCCGCGGTCCTCGCCGGCAGCGCCCTGATCGGCGACTGGCTCTTGCGCTCGCTGTCGATCACCTTGCCGGCGTTCCGCATCGCCGGCGGGCTGCTCTTGTTCTCGATCGCCTCGGAAATGGTGTTTGGCGTACGCATTGGGCGGCAGACGCAGGAGGCCGAGGAAGCGCTCGAGGAGCACGTGCGCAACATTGCCGCCTTCCCGCTCGCCATCCCGCTGATGGCGGGCCCGGGCGCCATCACCGCGACCGTCCTCTTGGCCGGCCGCGCCGGCGGCGATCCGCTGCGGCTGACCTTGCTGCTCACCGTCATCGCCGTCGTGCTGGCGCTCTGCCTGCTCACATTCGCGCTGGCCGGCCGCATCGCCAAGCTTCTCGGCGTTACCGGCAATATCGTGCTGTCACGCCTGCTCGGCGTGCTGCTGGCGGCGCTCGCGGTGCAATATGTCATCGACGGCGTGCGCGTGGCGCTCGCCGGCTAATGCGGTGGACAGCCCGTTCGGTCTTCAGCACGGACCGGGCGGCAGCGTCCTGAAGCGCACGACTTTGGCCGTCGGCGCAAAGCAGAGCCCCACATCGCCGACCCGGTCGGCATAGACCATCACCCGTGTGCCCGCCGGAAAGGCCGGCCCGGCGTCGAGCAACTGATAGGTCTTGCCGTCCGTGGCCTTCATCATCAGGCAGAACGGCATCGTCCACGCCGCGCACCCTCTCAAGAGAACGCGCGGCGCCGCGTCGGCGGTGGCGCTGATCGCGCTCACCGCGCCAATGGCAAACAGAAACAGTCCGGCACGGAATGCTTTCATGATGCCCCCCAAAGGGTTTAGCCGGTCGACCGGCGACACAATTAAAGCAAGCATTTTGTATGATATACAACCGTATTTTCGGACTGCCACTCGGCCGGGCTGAGCCCGCGTTCAGTAGCTCTTGTACTCCACCTTCCCCTTGCCCATCGCGAACTCCTCCTCCGGCGACAGCACCAGTTTGTGCCGGCCGGCGATGGCGAAATAGATCATGCCGACGGCAAACCAAACCGCCACGCCGATCACCCCCTGCCGGTACACCGGATCGACAAGTTGGAAAGCGATGGTCGCCAGCGCGATCACGATGGTGAGAACGGCACCTGGAATACCGAACGGGCTCCGGTAGGGCCGCTCGATATGCGGGTGCTGCACACGCAGCAGGATGAAGGACAAAGCCTGCATCACATAGGAGATCATGGCGCCGAACACCGCCATGTTGAGCAGCGTGCCGCCGATCACCGCCGTGCCCTGCTCGGCGCCGAGCGCGAACCAGATCACCAGCATGATCGCCAAGGCCACCAGCGCGCCGCCGATCATGGCGAAATGCGGTGTGCGGTAGGTCGCGTGCGTGATCGACAGCGCGCGCGGGAAATAGCCGGCGCGCGACAGCGAATAGATCTGGCGGCCCTTGGCGTAGATGATGGTGTGGAACGAGGCGATGAGCCCGACCACGGCGACCAGCGCCAGGATCTTGGCGATGCCCTCCCCGTAGATCGCCTTGAAGCCGTCGAGCAGCGGCTCGCCCGATTTGCCGAGCGCGAAAGTGCCGTTGGCAACGGATGAATTAAGCCACAGAATCATGAAGGCCGAGACGATCAGCGTCAGCATGCCGGCGATGATGCCCTTGGGCATGTCGGTTTTGGGATCGACCGACTCTTCCGCCGCCAAAGGCAATTGCTCGATCGCCAGGAACAGCCACACGGCAAAGGGCATGGCGGCGAGCCCGCCCCAGATGCCCATCGGCAGCAGCGGACCGCCACCGTTCGGCAGTTCGCTGCCGTCGGGCGCGACATTGAGCGCCCAGCGCGAGAAGTTCATGTTGGGGATCGCGCTGACCCAGAAGGCGACCAGACAGGCCAATGCGGCGATCGTCACCACCAAGGTAACGCGGAACGACAGTTCGACGCCGGCGATGTTGAGCCCGACGAAGATGGCGTAGCAGAATATCCAATAGACCGGCTGGAAGGCCGGCGGCGTGCCGAAGATCGAGCCGAGATACGAGCCAATGAAGAACACCACCACGGCCGGCGTGATGACGTATTCGACGTTCTCGCACAGCCCGGTGATGAAGCCGCCCCACGGCCCCATGGCGGTGCGCGCGAAGGAATAGGCCGCGCCCGTGTGCGGCAGCGCCGGTGACATCTCGGCGATGCAGAACACGAGGCCCAGATACATGATCGCGATCAGGATCGCCGCGAGCAATATGCCGCCCCAACCGCCGGAGGCGAGCCCCAGATTCCAGCCCGAGAAGTGGCCGGAGATCACGGCACCAACGCCGAGCGCCCAGAGCGACCATACCCGCGCATGACGGCGCAGCCGGCGCTGGTCGAAATATTCGACGGTGACGACTTCGTAGGAAACGCCGGCAGCCCGCTGGTCCGACATGGGACGCCCCTTGGTCTCGGCGCCAGTCAACGGCAGCGCCCTGGAGAACCCGGCGCAACAATCGTCCCAGGGTGCCAGCGTTCTGTCAACGGCGCGGCAGGCGGCGAGAACGGACGAACGGCACATTCACTGACGAAGGAATGTTCCGCTAGGCCTTCTTCTCCCGCGCCGCTTTGAAGCCGGAGACGAAGCGCGCCAAAGTCGTCGAGGTCACGC
>JANLJK010000287.1 GCA_029255525.1 Pseudolabrys sp. | reverse complement strand
TCGGCCTGATCTCGCCGCCGCCGCATCACGACATCTATTCGATCGAGGATCTGGCGCAACTCATCTACGACCTGAAGAACGTCAATCCGGCCGGCGACGTGTCGGTGAAGCTCGTCTCGGAAATCGGCGTCGGTACGGTTGCCGCCGGCGTCTCCAAGGCGCGCGCCGATCACGTGACGATCTCCGGCTACGAAGGCGGCACCGGCGCTTCGCCCCTCACCTCGCTCAAGCATGCCGGTAGCCCATGGGAAATCGGGCTTGCCGAAACGCACCAGACCCTGGTCGCCAACCGCCTGCGCTCGCGCATCGCGGTGCAGGTCGACGGCGGCCTGCGCACCGGCCGCGATGTCGTCATCGGCGCGCTTCTGGGCGCCGATGAATTCGGCTTCGCCACCGCGCCGCTGATCGCAGCCGGTTGTATCATGATGCGCAAGTGCCACTTGAACACCTGCCCGGTCGGAGTCGCCACGCAGGATCCGGTGCTGCGCAAGCGCTTCAAGGGCACGCCCGAGCACATCATCAACTACTTCTTCTTCGTCGCCGAGGAAGTGCGCGAACTGATGGCCGCGCTCGGCTATCGCACCGTCAACGAGATGGTCGGCCAGATACAGATGCTCGATCAGCGCAAGCTGGTGGAGCACTGGAAGGCCAAGGGCCTCGACTTCTCGAAGCTGTTCCACAAGCCGCAGGTCAAGGGCGCCGGCATCTTCAAGTCGGAGATGCAGGACCACCACCTTGAGGCCGTGCTCGACCGCAAGCTGATCGCCGAAGCCCAGGCAGCGCTCGACCGCGGCGCGCCGGTGCGACTGCAGGCGACGATTGCCAGCGTCAACCGCACCTGCGGCGGCATGCTGTCGGGCGAGGTCGCTAAGCGTTACGGCCATGAGGGCCTGCCGGACGGCACGATCCATGTGCGCTTCACCGGCACCGCCGGTCAGTCATTCGGCGCCTTCCTGGCACGCGGCATGACCTTCGAACTGGAAGGCGACGCCAACGACTATGTCGGCAAGGGCCTCTCGGGCGGCCGCATCATCATCCGTCCGCCGACGGAATCGAGCATCGTGCCGGAAGAGTCGATCATCGTCGGCAATACTGTGATGTACGGCGCCATCGCCGGCGAATGCTATTTCCGCGGCGTGGCCGGCGAACGCTTCGCTGTGCGTAACTCGGGCGCCACCGTCGTGGTGGAAGGCACCGGCGACCATGGCTGCGAATACATGACCGGCGGCGTGGTCGTCGTGCTCGGCAATACGGGCCGCAACTTCGCGGCCGGCATGTCGGGCGGCATCGCTTATGTGCTCGACGAAGACAACACGTTCAAATCGCGCTGCAACATGGCGATGGTCGAGCTTGAGCCGGTGCCGGAAGAGGACGACGTGGCCGAGCGCGAATACGCGCAGGATCTCGAAAGCCACGGCCGCGTCGACATCATGGCCGACATGACCAACAACGACGCCGCGCGGCTGCACAAAATGATCTCCGACCACGCCCGCTATACCGGTTCGAAGCGCGCGGCCGAGATCCTCGCCGATTGGAAACGCTATCGTCCTCTCTTCAAGAAAGTGATGCCGGTCGAATACCGCCGCGCGCTCGCTGAGATGGCAAAGGAGAAGGCCGCCACGATGCAGGCCGCGGAATAGTTATGGGTAAGGTCACAGGCTTTCTTGAGTTCGAGCGCGAAGATCGCGGCTACCAGCCGGTCGCGGAGCGCATCAAACATTGGCACGAATTCGTCCTGCCGTTGCCGGAGGACGACATCCGCCAGCAGGCGTCACGCTGCATGGATTGCGGCGTGCCCTATTGCCACGGCACCTCGCGCATCTCGAATGCGCCGACCGGCTGCCCGGTCAACAACCAGATCCCGGACTGGAACGATCTCGTCTATCGCGGACGTTGGGACGAGGCGGCGCGTAACCTGCACTCGACCAATAATTTCCCGGATTTCACCGGTCGCGTCTGCCCGGCGCCGTGCGAAGCATCCTGCACGCTCAACATCGACGACAACCCGGTCACCATCAAATCGATCGAATGCGAGATCGCCGACCGCGCGATCGCGCAAGGTCTCAAGCCCGACATCGCCACGCACAAGACCGGCAAGAAGGTTGCCGTCGTAGGCTCCGGCCCCGCGGGTCTAGCCGCCGCGCAGCAGCTCGCGCGCGCCGGCCACGACGTGCATGTCTATGAGCGCTGGGCCAAGGCCGGCGGTTTGCTCCGCTACGGCATCCCGGACTTCAAGATGGAGAAGGTGCACATCGACCGCCGCGTCGCGCAGATGCAGGCCGAAGGCGTACAGTTCCACTACGGCGTCCATGTCGGCGTCGATCTGCCGGTCGACAAGCTCACCAAGGATTACGACGCGGTCGTGCTGGCCGGCGGCGCCGAAAAGGGCCGCGACCTGCCGATCCCGGGCCGCGAGCTCAAGGGCATCCATTTCGCGATGGAGTTTCTGCCGCAGCAGAACCGGCGTGTCGGCAACGAGCCGCTCGGCGACGTGACACCGATCCTCGCCACCGGCAAAAAGGTCGTCGTCATCGGCGGCGGCGACACCGGCTCGGACTGCATCGGCACCTCGATCCGCCAGGGCGCCACCTCGGTCGTCAATCTCGAAGTGATGCCTGAGCCGCCGGAGAAAGAGAACAAGGACCTCACTTGGCCGCTGTGGCCGTTGAAGCTCCGCATCTCGTCGAGCCTCCAGGAAGGCGCCAAGCGCGAATTCGCCGTCCTGACGCAAAAGTTCTCGGGCGAGAACGGCGTGGTGAAGAAGCTGCACTGCGTGCATGTCGACGCCAAGTTCCAGCCGGTGCCGGGCTCGGAGTTCGAGATCGAAGCCGATCTCGTGCTGCTCGCCATGGGCTTCGTGCATCCGGTGCACGAGGGCATGCTGAAGTCGCTCGACGTCGCGCTCGATGGGCGCGGCAATGTGTCAGCCGACACCGATGCCTATCTGACCTCGGTGCCGAAGGTGTTCGCCGCCGGCGATATGCGCCGCGGCCAGTCGCTGGTGGTATGGGCGATCCGCGAAGGCCGCCAGTGCGCGCACGCGGTCGACAAGTACCTGATGGGAACGACGACGCTGCCGCGGTAATTGCCGTCAAAGCAATAGCAAGCGTCTGAAAATTCGTTGAGCGTGCCGCACACACTCGAC
>JANLJK010000286.1 GCA_029255525.1 Pseudolabrys sp. | reverse complement strand
CACCGACATGATGGAGCGCGCGGTCAAAGCCGGCTTCTACGAGAAGATGCCGGACGCCAGCATCATCTACGCGCCTTGAGTTGAGCAACGCGATTCCCCGTCATGGCCTCACAAACCTTGGCCATGACGGCGGACAGCGCGGACCTCTGCGGCAATCTGCGCCGCCGCTTTGCTACCTTCGATTATTTGCGTGCAAATGAAATCTGCGTACACTGGTCGCGCCGGGATCATCGCGCGGTCTCTTCTCAAGAGACCGCGCCGCGTGTGCCGCCGTCACATGAGAGCCGCCTTGCGCATACGCCTTGGCGCCTCATGCGACGACTGCGCACCGCACGAGAGAGAAATGTCCATGCTTGCCTTCACTCGGCGTACCGTCACCGCGCTCACTGCCAGTCTCATCCTCGCCGTCGCCAGCGTCAGCACGCCCGCTTTGGCGCAGCAGAAGCCGGTCATCAAGGTGTCGAGCCTGACGCTGCCCGTCTTCGCACCGCTGCTTTGGAATGTGATCAAAGCGCGTGGTTTCGACGCCAAGCATGGCTTTGAGCTGGAGATGCATCCTTATCCGTCGATCTCGGCCTACTATGCCGCTTTCGCCACCGGCGAAACGGACGCGCTGGTCGGCGGCCCGACCGTTTTCCAGAAGCTCGCGCAGGAAGGCGTGCCGGTGCGCATCATCGGCTCGGCCATCACGCTGGCTGACCTTGTCATCTTCGCCAAGGCCCCCGCCATCAAGTCGCTTGCCGACCTCAAGGGCAAGCAGATCGCCGCCGACATGGGCAGCGGCCAGTTCCAGGTCGTCAAGATTTACGCCAGCGCCAAGGGCATCGATCTCGGCAAGGACATTGCCGTCGTTAACGCCAACTTCGCCGTTGCGCGCGCCCAGCTCGAAGCCGGCCGTGTCGACGCGGCCATGGTCATCGAGCCGCTCGCAAGCATCATCCTCAAGCAGAATCCGGACTGGAAGATCATCTTCAACGGTGCGGAAGGCTGGAAGGAGGTCACCGGCAGCGACGGCTGGGAACTGGTGCCCGCGATGCGCGCCGACGCGATCCAGCGCGTGCCGAATGGCCCGAAGATGCTGCTGGCCGCTCTGGCCGACGCCGCCGACGTGATCCACAAGGAAACCGCCGCCGCCGACAAGATCGCCAATGAGACGCTGAAACTGCCGCCGGGCATTCTCACCGCCGCAGTCGACAGCAAGCGCCTGCAGGCCGTGGTCAAACCGGCCTCGGACCCTGCCGTGCGCAAGTCGCTGCTCGATATGATGGAGCGCGCGGTGAAGGCCGGCTTCCTTGAAAAGATGCCGAACGCGGGCATTATCGCCACACCCTGACACGACGGAACTGTCCTTCATGGCGCACGTAGAACATAGGGAGTCTGTCCCGGTCCTCACTTTCCCGCGGCAGACGATCGTTTCCCTCTTGGTCTTCGCGGCCTGCTGGGAGGGCATGTCCCATCTCGCGCCGCTGCTGGGGATCCCGCCTTTCGCGATCCCCAGCCTGTTGCGGATCAGCAAATCTATCCTGACCATCACGCCGATCGACATCGTGGTCACGCTCGCCCGCGTGATCGCGGCCTTGATCGCCTCCTTCATCTTCGGCCTCGTCCTGGCGATGGCGATGTATCGCTCGGAGACGCTCGACCAATACCTGCACCCGATGATCCGCATCCTGATGGCGGTGCCGGTCGTATCGTGGATTCTGTTCGCCGTACTATGGTTTCCCGGCGTCGAATTCCGCATCGGCTTCGTGCTGGTCGTGGTTTGCGGGCCTGTGTTCCTGGTGGATACTTTGGACGCCATGCGCAACGTGCCGCGCGAACTGCGCCACATGATGCAATCGTTTCGGCCGACCACGGTTCAGTTCTTCCTCAAGCTGATGCTACCAGCGATCGTGCCGACCATCTTCACGAGCTGGAAGGTGAATATCAGCCTCGCCATCCGCGTCGTCACCATCGCCGAACTGGTCGGCGCAGTGACCGGCATCGGCCATCAGCTCTCGGTGGCGCAGGAATTATTCTCGGTCGCCGACGTGTTCGCCTGGACCATCGTGCTCGTGGCGCTGCTGTTCCTGCTCGAAGCGCTAGTCGCCCGCGTCGAGCACCGCCTGCTGCGGTGGCGTTCATGAGTATCCCTCCCACCATCGAAGTGCGCGGCTTGCGCAAGGTGTTCCGCCAGGCGACCACCGGCCAGTCGGTCGTCGCCATCGACCGGCTCGACCTCACCATCCAGCCGAAGGAAGTCATCGCCATCGTCGGCCAGACTGGCTGCGGCAAGTCGACCTTCTTCGACATGATGATCGGCCTGGAAGCGCCGACCGAGGGCAGCATCCATATCGGGGACAAGAGCCCTTACTCCGACTTCGATTATTTCCGCGGCAAGATGGCGACCGTGTTCCAGCAGGACCGGCTGCTGCCGTGGCGCTCCGCGCTCGATAACGCCAAGTTACCGCTCGAACTGATGGGCCGGCCGGAAGACGAGCAACGCGAGCGTGCGCTGATGTGGCTCAACAAATTAGGCCTCGGCCAGTTCACCAACGCCTATCCGCATGAACTCTCGGGCGGCATGCGCCAACGCGTCGCTATCGCGCGCGCCTTCGCGGTGCAGCCGGACATCCTGCTGGCTGACGAAGCTTTCGGTCATCTCGATGAAGTGACGGCTGCGGAATTGCGCGACACTTTCCTGCAGCTCGCGCGCGAATGCGGCTCGACGGCGATCTTGATCACGCATCAGCTCGAAGAAGCCATCGCCGTCGGCGACCGCATCGCCGTGTTCGGCAAGTCGGCGAAGCTCCTCGCCGATATTCACGTCAATCTGTGGCCGAAGGAACGCTACGGCGAATTACGCGAAGCGATCCAGGCGACGTTGCAGAGCCAGAAGGCGGATCCGCGGCTGATGCAGCCGGCGTAACCACGCTCAAAGCAGGCCACGCAACGCCAGATGCGCGCCGAGCGCCAGCAGGCCGAGGAAGAAGAACACCCGGAACGTCTCCGGCCGCACTTTCTGGCGCACGATCTGCCCGATCACCATGCCGAGCGGCGCCACGACAAGCGCCACCGTGGAGGCCGCCGCGAGCGACATACGCCTCTCGCCGGCATGCGATATCGCCGCGGCGAGCGCGATGGTTGCCACTGTGAACGACAGGCCGAGT
>JANLJK010000285.1:1620-3150 GCA_029255525.1 Pseudolabrys sp. | reverse complement strand
AGGTGTCCTTCGGATTGCGGCCGACGTTCAGGTTGGTCGCGTAGACGTGCTGGATCACATTGTCCGGGTCGACGATGAAGGTGTAGCGGAACGCCACGCCATCCGGCGAACGCACGCCGAGGCCGTCGACCAATGAACCCTTGGTGTCGGCGAAGCTCCAGATCGGCAGCTTGTTGAGGTCCTTATGATCGCGGCGCCAGGCGAGCTTGACGAACTCGTTGTCGGTCGAGCCGCCGAGAACGACAGCGTCACGGTCCTCGAATTCCTTGGCGAGGCGCGCGAACTCGGCGATCTCGGTCGGGCAGACGAAGGTGAAATCCTTCGGATAGAAGAAGATGATCTTCCACTTGCCGGGGAAGCTCGCTTCGGTGATCGGCTCGAAGGCCGAGACGCCCTTTTCCTCATGCGCATTGAAGCCGGGCTTCACGCCCATCACGGAAAACGCCGGCAGTTTTTCGCCAATTCCAAGCATCATTCTACTCCCAAACGGGCGACCCGCGATCGCCCTGAAAAATGGCTGATTGTTGCGGTGCGAATGCATTAAGCAGCGTCGCACCATGGAGCAGTTCTAGGGATAAAGGCTAATGGTGCCAATAGCATACCGGAGGTTTAGGAGCGCGAAACGGGCAATCGTTGCGCACGCAAGTTGCAATGCGGCAACTCGTTCGCAACTACAAACCCTTGGAATGGTAGAAGAAAAATCCACAGTGCCAGCGCGGTCTTGTCTCGTCGCATCATAATTCGCGACCGGCGCCTTGCCGCATAGCGTCTATGCCTGTGTTTTTTGATGCAGCTCAATGAAGCGTGATGTGTCGATGATCGTGCTGATAATCAGCGCGGCAGCGATGCCAGCACCGTTTCGATGAAGCCGACGATATCTTCCGTGACGTAATCGATGTGCGGCGCGTCGCGTCCCTCCAGTTCCCACGCTTCGCGGAACACTTCGCGCTGGCCTTCCGGCACCACCAGCACCGTCGCCATGCCGAGCTTGTGCGGCACTTCGAGATTGCGCGACAGGTCCTCGAACATCGCCGCTTTCTGCGGATCGACGTCGTGGCGCTTGAGGAACCGCTCATAGACCTGTGGCAGGGGCTTGGGGTCGAGGTCGGCGGCGGCGATGTCGAACACGTCCTCGAAATGGTGATCGATCTCCAGGCGTTTCATCACGTTCTCGGCGTGCTTGCGCGTGCCGTTGGTGAGGATGAGCTTGCGGCCCGGCAGCTTCTCAAGCGCGTCGCCAAGCCGCGGATTGGGCTGAAGCGGCGAATGGTCGATCTGGTGCACGTAATCGAGATAATCGTCCGGGTTCATGCCGTGCTCGGCCATCAGGCCGCGCATGGTCGTGCCGTAACGCTTGTAATAGTCCTTCTGCAGCTTGAAGGCGTCGTCCTTCGAGATCTTCAGGAAGTCGGCGACGAAGGTGCGGATGCGCTCATCCACCTGCTGCCAGAGATTGAGGTGGTGCGGATAGAGCGTGTTGTCGAGATCGAACACCCAGTTCGAGACATGGGCGAAGCCGCGCGGGGTGCG
>JANLJK010000285.1:0-1520 GCA_029255525.1 Pseudolabrys sp. | reverse complement strand
TGCATCAGCGTGCCGACGCCGTGGTCGGTCAAGAGTTCGAGCAACACCGCGTGCGGCACCTTGCCGTCCATGATGACCACGCCTTCGACGCCCGCATCGAGCGCGTAGATGCAGGTCTCGACCTTGGGGATCATGCCGCCCGAAATGGTGCCGTCGGCGATCAGCTTGCGCGCCTCGGCGACCGACAATTGCGGGATCAGCTTCTTCGACTTGTCGAGCACGCCCGGCACGTCGGTCAGCAGCAGGAGGCGCTTGGCTTTCAGCGCGCCGGCGATCGCCCCGGCAAAGGTATCGGCGTTGACGTTGAAGGTGCCGCCCGAAGCCGAAGCGGCGACCGGCGCCAGCACCGGGATCATCTCCTTGCCGAGCACGTGATTGAGCACGGTGAGGTCGACCTTGTCGGGTTCGCCGACAAAGCCGAGGTCGACGACCTTCTCGATATTGGAGTCGGGGTCCATCACGGTGCGGGTGACCTTCTTGGCCTGCACCATGTTGCCGTCCTTGCCGCACAGGCCGATGGCCTTGCCGCCGGCGGCGTTGATGTAGCCGACGATCTGCTTGTTGATCGAACCGGCCAGCACCATCTCGACGATCTCGACGGTGGCCGCATCGGTAATGCGCAGCCCGCCGGCGAATTCCGACTTGATGCCGAGCTTCTTGAGCATGGCCGCGATCTGCGGCCCGCCGCCATGCACGACGACCGGGTTGATGGCCGCCTGCTCCAGGAGGACGATGTCGCGGGCGAAGTCGCGCGCCATCGCCTCTTCGCCCATCGCGTGTCCGCCATATTTCACGACAACGATTTCCTCGTCGTACTGCTGCATGTGCGGCAGCGCTTCGGACAGGATGCGTGCCTGTTCTTGCGGATCGGTGCTCATGACGGCTCTCGGTTGGGCGGGCAGGTGCGCCCTTTTAGCGGGCCACCCCGGGGGGCGAAAGAGGGCTCAGGCGCCGCGCGCGGCGGCGAGCGCCGCGGCCACCATAACCAGCCAGCTTACGATCAAGATGACACCGCCGGTCGGCGCGGCCATCGGGAACAGCCGGTGGCCGAGATAGGCGCGGGCGGCGACATCGGCCGCGAACAGCCCGGCGCCGAGGGCGAAGCCCCAGAGCGTAACCGTGCCGAGCGGGCGCAGCAGCAGGTCGGAGCGGATGGCCGCCGCCGTGGCGATAATCGCGGCCGCGTGCAGCAGGAGGAGGTAGCCGGCGCTATCGAGGCCTGAGCCCGGTTTGCCGTGGGCGGAGGCGGCGGTGAGCACAACGCCGCAGGCGCCCATGAAGCCCGCGAGGGCGAGGAGAAGGTGGGTCATGGGGGGATATTACAGTGCGTCTCTCCAGAGTCGAAGCGGCCTCTGCCTCTTCCCGTCACCCTGAGGAGGGCGCGCCGCGAGCCTCGAAGGGCGAATCGTCCCGGCTAGGCTCCAGGCGATGAACGAGCGGCGAGGAGGCGCCCAGCTTTTGTTGTGCCTCACCGGTCTTCGGGTCGATGTCCAGCAGCGGCACATGGACGATGCTCGAAC
>JANLJK010000284.1 GCA_029255525.1 Pseudolabrys sp. | reverse complement strand
AGTCGTCATAGAGCCGCTCCGCGCGCGGGGTCATGCGCTCATAAAAGCGATCGTCGCCCGCCTTGTTGCCGCCAATCAGCAAGATCACGGCGCGGCGCGGATCGAAGGCGTAGAAGACGCGCAGCGGATCGCCGCCGCTTTGCACACGCAGTTCACGCATGTGTCCGTGTCGCGAGCCAGAAACCGCCGACGAATAAGGAAACGGCAGTTGCGGCCCGCGCTGTTCCAGCACGCCAACCACTGCGGCGATGTCATCCTGCGCAGGCGCACGAAGCGTCTCCCACCACGCGCCGAACTCGTCGGTGACCTCGACCAGCCAAGACATGGTATTCCATCGATGGAATAATGGCAAGAAGCTCGGAAAATTAATAGAAACTCGATTATTGTTCCTGTTTTGTTCTATAATATATTCGGTTGGATCGCAAGCAATTCCGCCCGCTTAATCTTGTTCGTCCTCGCCGCCATCAAGGGACAGTTGGTCGCCGGCACCGGCGCGCGAAAAGCCCACCCCCTTTAATCGTCCCCCACCACCTCCACATCCGTCGCGCCGAAATCCGTGCCCTTGAACAACAGCGGCTCGGCTTCGGCGATCGCCAGCGCATAGGAAGCGCAATCGCCGAAGTTCAGCCCCGCCGGATGGCGGCCCTTGCCGTAGCGGATGAAGGCGTCGCGGGCGATGGAAGCGTGGTGATCCGTAAAGGGGACGATGACAACGCGCAGCTCCGCCAGCACGCCATCGACGTCGGCGAGACCTGCAGCGCCCCGCGTCCCCGCGGCAACCATCGAGCTTTCGAGTTTGGTCACGGCGGACATGAGCCGCATCTCGGCCTGATAGATGGCGCGCATGAAAGCCTCGCGCTCCGGCTCATGGCGCATAATGGCGATCACGGCGGAGGAATCGATCACCATCAGTCGAAATGGCCTTGTTCGTTGTAGCCGAGGATCTCGTCGTCGCTTCGATTGTCCAACACGGGAAGGCTGTTGAAATGGGCCGTGATCGCGTCGATCCGACGCTTGAAGCTCTCATAGTCCTCAGCCCGCTTCGGCTTCCTCCGCTCGCGCTCGACCTCGCGGCGCACGACGTCGGTCAACGCTTCGGTGATGCCCTGCCCGCGCCGGCGCGCCAGCTCGCGGATGAGCTTTTCGGTTTCCGGGTTCTTGATGTTCAGGGCCATCGCGGCGGCTCCGTGAGCGACATCGCCATCTATAATCTTCCTATAGAGGTGTATTCCACCTTATTCAAAACAATTCATTGTAATAACTTGATTTTTCGGCGCTCTATTTTAGTCCGCCGCGTCCCCGCACCGCGCGCCCTCACTTCCCCTTCACGCTCCCCCGCGCCCTCATTTTCCTTTAACGGCGCGCGTGCGCGCGCCTTTGGGCCACTGACCCGGCCAGCTGACGATGTAATCCACGAGCTTCTCGTCCGGCACATACTTCTCGCTCGCCGACACCTTGCCGCGCACGGAGATGCCGGCAGTGTGCACCGTCGCCGGGTCGCCCGAGACGAGGGGGTGCCACCAGGGCAGATCCTCGCCCTTCGCCACCAGCCGGTAGCCGCAGGTCGGCGGCAGCCAGCTCAGCCTACTGACATTGCGCCAGGTGAGCTTGACGCAGTCCGACACCTGCTTCTGCCGGTTCTTGTAGTCGGTGCAGCGGCAGGTCTCGCCGTCGAGCAGCGTGCAGCCGACGTCGGTATAGACCGTCCGGTTGGTGTCCTCGTCGATCAGCTTGTTGAGGCAGCAGCGGCCGCAGCCGTCGCACAGGCTCTCCCACTCCTTCGGCGTCATCTCGCTTAATTTCTTGGTGCGCCAGAAGGGCGTCTCATCGGCCATCAAAGGAATCCTCGGTTGCGCCCCATATAGCGGCCGGGAGGCGCCGGGGCGAGGCGCTGGGGCCCTTTCCCCCTTCGGGCTGTCGTCCCGGGCGACCGAGCGAATGCGAGGGAGACCCGGGACCCGTGATCTGGACAGACCGGGGGTACTGGGTCCCCGCTTTCGCGGGGACGACACCACTGAAACGGACGAATCCGCCCCTTTTCCCCCGCATTTGCCGTTCACCTTGGCGTGGGGTAACCCTCGCCGGCCATGGCCGGGCGGGTCCCGATCGGCTAAAATGGCTCGTCGCGGCGGTTTGAGCCGCCTTGAGCCCGTTTTGGGCCCCTTTTTGAACAGAGCAGAGCCTTGCGCGACCTTTTCCCCGAGGATTGGAAGCCCAATCTCAAGCGATTCTTCCTCGCCGTCGACGCCTGGGTCGATTTCTCGCTGTTCCGCAGCCTCACCGGCGCGCGCGAGGCCTATGAGCGCTTCTCCACCTTCATGGACCGCTTCCACGTCTCCGGCTGGCGGCGGCTGGTCACCGAGCTGACCTCCGAAGGCGCCACGCTCAGCACCGCCGGCCTGATCCTCATGCTGGCGCTCGCCGTGCCGGCCTTCCGCGAGACCTCGGACGACGACTGGCTGAAGAAGTCCGAATTGGCCGTGACGTTTTTGGACCGCTACGGCAACGAGGTCGGGAGCCGCGGCATCAAGCACAATGACTCGGTGCCGCTCGACCAGTTCCCGGATCACCTGATCAAGGCCGTGCTGGCGACCGAGGACCGGCGCTTCTACGAGCACTTCGGTATCGATCTTGCCGGCACGGCGCGCGCCTTCGTCACCAATGCGCGCGCCGGCGGCGTCGTGCAGGGCGGCTCGTCGCTGTCGCAGCAGCTCGCCAAGAACCTGTTTTTGTCGAACGAGCGCACCATCGAGCGCAAGGTCAAGGAGGCGTTCCTGGCCATGTGGCTGGAGGCGCGTCTGACCAAGAACGAGATTTTGAAGCTGTATCTCGACCGCGCTTATATGGGCGGTGGCGCCTTCGGCGTGGACGCGGCGGCGCAGTATTATTTCAACAAGTCGGCGCGCGACGTCGATCTGGCGGAAGCCGCGATGCTCGCCGGCCTGTTCAAGGCGCCGACCAAGTTCTCGCCCAACGTCAACCTGCCGGCGGCGCGCGCGCGGGCCAACGTCGTCCTCGACAATCTGGTCGAGACGAACTTTATGACAGAAGGCCAAGTGTTTGGTGCGAGGCGGCATCCCGCAACGCCGGTGGACCGCAAGGACGAACGCGCGCCGAACTATTATCTCGATTGGGCCTTCGACGAGATGAAGA
>JANLJK010000283.1 GCA_029255525.1 Pseudolabrys sp. | reverse complement strand
GAAGTCGGATGTTTCCGACTTCGGTCACTTAAAATGCCGAACTCGGGTAAACCCGAGTTCGGTTGCGGGGGAGGGATAAAGAAGTTACTCCACCCCCCTGCAGCCGCTCCAAAGCCTCGGCGATCTTGGCCTTCCGGCCGACCGCTTCCTCGCGCTTTTCCTTTTCCTCCTCGACAACTTCCTCCTTGGCGCGCGCCATGAAGTTCGGGTTGTTGAGCTTTGCGTCGACGCGGACGATGTCGGCCTCCGCCTTCTGCATCTCCTTGGCCAGACGCGCACGCTCGGCGGAAAGATCGACGACGCCCTTGAGCGGCAAGGCCGCCACCTCGCCGCGCACGACGAGTTGCACCGAGCCCGCCGGCGCGGTCGCGGCCGAGGAAATCTCCGACACGCGCGCGAGACGCTTGATAACGTCGGCCCAGCGCTGCACCAAATCCTGCGTCGTGGCGGATGCGCCCGCAAGCACGACTGGAATAACGGCGTTGAGATTCATCTCGGCGCGGATCGAGCGGATCGCCGTGATGAGGTCGATGACCCAGCCGATCTCGGCTTCAGCCTTGTCGTCACTAAGCCCCGCAAGCGCGGGCCAGTCGCTCAGCGCCAGCATGGCGCCGCGCTTGGGCCCCTGCTCGGCCGTCACCGCCCACAGCTCTTCGGTGATGAAGGGCATGAAGGGATGCAGCAACTTGATGATCTCGTCGAGCGCCCAGGCCGCCATGGCCCGCGTCTCGTCCTTGGCCGGACCATCGGCGCCGGTCAGCACCGGCTTCGACAGTTCGACATACCAGTCGCAATAGACGTTCCAGACGAAGCGATAAGCCGCGCCCGCCGCATCGCTGAAGCGATAGGTCTCGATCGCCGCGGTGATCTCGGCAGCGGCCTTTTGGGTCTCGTGCGCGATCCAGCGGTTGAGCGTCTCCTTGGCGGACTTCGGATCGAAGCCCTCGACGCGCACGGCGCCGTTGAATTCGACGAAGCGCGCCGCGTTCCAGAGCTTGGTCGCGAAGTTACGGTTGTTCTCGACGTCCTGCGGACCGAGCCGGATGTCGTGGCTCGGCGCGACGGCCCGCATCAAGGTGAAACGCAGCGCGTCGGCGCCGAATTCATCGATGATGCCGAGCGGATCGACGACATTGCCTTTCGACTTCGACATCTTGGCGCCGGAGGCGTCGCGCACCAGACGGTGGATGTAGATGTCCTTGAACGGCACGATCTGTTCGGCCGGCGCGCCGGGACGCTCCTTGGGCATGAAGTGCAGGCCCATCATCATCATGCGGGCGACCCAGAAGAAGATGATGTCGAAGCCGGTGACCAAGACCGACGTCGGATAGAAGCGCTCCAGCTCCTTGGTCTTGTCCGGCCAACCGAGCGTCGAGAACGGCCACAGCGCCGATGAGAACCAGGTGTCGAGGACGTCCTCGTCGCGCTTGAGCGCGGTCGTCTGGCCGTAATGCTTGTCGGCTTCCGTCTGCGCTTCCGCCTCGCTCAGCGCGACGAACACCTTGCCGTCCGGCCCGTACCACGCCGGGATCTGATGGCCCCACCAAAGCTGGCGCGAGATGCACCACGGCTGGATGTTTTCCATCCAGTTGAAATAGGTCGCTTCCCAGTTCTTCGGCACGAAACTGGTCTTGCCCTCGCGCACCATGGCGATGGCGGGCTTCACCAGTTCGGCCGCGTTGACGTACCATTGGTCGGTGAGGAACGGCTCGATGACGACGTTCGAGCGGTCGCCATGCGGCACGACGTTGGTGTGCGGCTCGATCTTCTCGACCAGCCCCATCTCTTCCAGCCGCGCGACGATGGCCTTGCGCGCGGCGAAGCGGTCGAGGCCTTCAAGCTTCTTCGTCTCTTCAAAGTCGGCGGACACTTGGTCCGGTTGGTGAAAGACGTTCTCCGCGAACGTGATCTTCGCCTCGATGGTCAGCACATTGATCTGCGGCAACCCATGCCGCTTGCCGACCTCAAAGTCGTTGAAGTCGTGCGCCGGCGTGATCTTCACCGCGCCCGAACCCTTTTCGGGGTCGGAATATTCATCGCCGATGATCGGGATCCTGCGGCCGACCAGCGGCAGGATGACGTGCTTGCCGATCAGCGCCTTGTAGCGCTCGTCGTCCGGATGCACCGCGACCGCGCTGTCGCCCAACATCGTCTCCGGCCGCGTCGTGGCGACGACGATGAAGGTCGACGGGTCTTCGGCGTTGAAGGTCTTGCCCTCGATCGGATAGCGCAAGTGCCACAGGTGGCCCTTGGTCTCGACCGGCATCACTTCGAGGTCGGAAATGGCCGTGAGCAGCTTGGGGTCCCAATTGACCAGTCGCTTGTCCTTGTAGATCAGCCCTTCCCGATAAAGCTCCACAAAAACTTTAAGAACCGCCTTGGACAGCCCCTCATCCATGGTGAATCGCTCGCGCGACCAGTCGCAGGACGCGCCCAGCCGCTTGAGCTGGTTGACGATGGTGCCGCCCGATTCCGCCTTCCAGGCCCACACACGCTCGAGGAACTTCTCGCGCCCCATGTCGCGGCGGCCCGGCTGCTGCTGCTCCATCAATTGCCGCTCGACCACCATCTGCGTGGCGATGCCGGCGTGATCGGTGCCCGGCTGCCAGAGCACGTCCTTGCCGCGCATGCGCTCGAACCGGCACAGCACGTCCTGCAGCGTGTTGTTGAGCGCATGGCCCATATGCAGCGAGCCGGTGACGTTGGGCGGCGGGATGACGATAGAGTAAGCGTCGGCCTGAGCGCGCTCGGGCCGACCGGCCTTGAAGGCGCCCGCCTGTTCCCAAGCCTGTGAGATGCGGCCCTCGACCTCCGAGGGTTGGTAGGTCTTTTCGATCATCGTTCTTTGTCTGGATTGCGTGGCGGGGTAGAAAGCCCGCCACGCCACCGAGAGTCAACTTGTGCCGGAAACACGCTCCCGCGGCAGCGCCACCAGCGCCATCGCGCTCCTCGCCCTTGCCGGATTCGCCAGCCAGTCGATGGTGCGGGTCTCGGATTCGCTCTTGCCGCAGATCGCGACCGACCTCGGCGTCAGCGTCGGGGCCGCCTCGATCGTGGTCACCGCCTATTCGCTGACCCACGGCTCGGTGCAGCTCATCATCGGCCCGATCGGCGACCGCTTCGGCAAATATGCCTGCGTCACCGCCGGCGCCGGCATGGCGACGATCCTGGTGTTCCTGTGCGGTCTGGCGCAATCGCTGCCGCAACTCGTCGCGGCGCGTTTGGCCTGCGGGCTGGCCGCCGGCTGGATCATCCCGCTCGCCATGGCCTTCCTCGGCGACGTCATCCCCTATGAACGCCGCCAGCAGGTGTTGGGCACGTTCCTGTCGGGACAGATCCTCGGCCAGCTTTTCGGCCAGGCCGCCGGCGGCGTCCTCGGCGATCTGTTCGGCTGGCGAAACGTGTTCTTCATTCTCTCAGGTCTGTTCGCCATCGCGACCGTGGCCTTGCTCTACGAGTTCTGGCGCAATCCGATCACGCGCGCCGGTCACGCCACCGCGACACGTTCGCGCGGCTTCTTCACCGATTACGCCACCGTCCTGCGCTCGTCCTGGGCGCGCGCGATCATCGCCATGGGCGCCATCGAAGCCGGGCTGATGTTCGGCGCCTTCACCTATGTCGGCGCCGATCTGCATCTGCGCTTCGGCGTGAGCTTCACGCTGGTCGGCCTGTTCGTCGGCACCTTCGCCATCGGCGGTTTGATCTACAGCCTGTCGGTGCGGCCGCTGGTGAACCGTCTCGGGCAGACCGGCCTTGCCACCACCGGCGGCGTGGTGCTGGCGGCGGCCTTCCTGCTGCTCGCCGTCGAGCCGCACGCTTACCTGGCGCCGATCGCCATTACCGGCGTGGGCTTAGGCTTCTACATGCTGCACAACACGTTGCAGACCAACGCCACGCAGATGGCGCCGGAAGCGCGCGGCACAGCGTTGGGCGCTTTCTCATCCGCGCTGTATCTCGGGCAAACCTTGGGTGTCGCGGTCTACGGGCTGGTCTTCGACCGCTTCGGCGCCGTACCGGTCTTCCTGATCACGAGCGTGTTGCTGCTGGCGCTCGGCCTGTGGTTCGCGCGCGCGCTCAGGCGGCGTGGGGATGAAGCAACGCCGGTTTAGGCCGGACATTGCAGCATCCTCCGCTCATTCCCGCGCCGCTTTCGCGGGGACGAACGGGAGAGGCGTTACCGCCCGCGCGAGACGCGTTCGATCTCGGCGCGCACGATACGCTCGACGAGGCCCGGCAGGTTGTCGTCGAGCCACGACTTCAACAGCGGCCGCAGCATCTCCTTCACCAGGTCCTCGAGCGTGCGGGCATTGTTGCCGAGCACCGTCTGCGCCAGCGAATTGAAGGCGCTGTCGACGGCCGCCGCGGTCGTGTTCGAGATGATGCTGCGGTCATAGACCGGCGGCGCCGCCATCGGGCGCGGCTCCGGCATCGGCATCGGCATCGGCGCCGGACGCATCGGCGGCTCCGGCGCACGGTCGGTGAAGAAGACATCGGAAGCGCCGTCGATGGTGCGGAAGCTCGCCGGCGGCGGCGGCGCGGCCATCGCCTCGGTCAGATCCAGCACATCCGGCGCCGGCATCGCCATCGGCGGCGCGGGCGGCGGGACCGGCATCGGCTTCGGCGCGATCTTCGGCGGCGCGTCGAGATCCGCCAACATCGCGTCGATGTCTTCCTGCTTGTTCACAGGCAGCGGCGGTGGCGGTGGCGGTGGAGGCGGCGGCGCCACGACGCGCGGGGGTGGTGGCGGAGGTGGCGGCGGCGGAGCCGGCTTGCTCGGCACGGCCGCGATCGGCGGCGGCGCGGGCTTGGGCGCAGGCTCCGGCGGCTTTGGAGCCTTGCTCGCGTCGTCGTCGGCAATAATGCGCCTGATGGAGGCAAGAATCTCCTCCATCGATGGCTCTTGTGCCTTCGCCGGTTGCGTCATTCCCTGTTTCCCGAACGCATAGCCCTGAACGTAATAGCGATCGCCCCGCGGACGATGCCGGGGCCCCAGGGAACAACCCCTCGGCCACGCAGCGAATCGTCGTCACGTACCCTTTATACGCCAGCCCTGCGCTGCTTGCGCAGGCCAAGCCGTGATCACATGCAAGGAACTGTGGACGAGGAGAAAGAACCGCCGCGGCGGCTCAGCGGCCAGCCGGCGTGCGCACGCCGGCCCAGCTGTCGCGCACCTGCTCGTAGTGCACCTGCGCCTGATAGGCCGGTACGCGCAGGCCGAGCACTTCCGGCACCAACCGGCCGACCGCGGACAAGAGGCTGTAGGACGCGACCACGCGGTCACGCTGCGCGGTGACCAGCGACACGCGGGCATTCACCAGCGTCTGCTGCGCGGTCAACACGTCGAAGGTCGTGCGCTGACCGACGCGGGCTTCTTCGCGCACGCCGTTGAGCGCGATCTCCGAGGCCTGCACCGAGGCTGTCGTCGCCTCGATATTGGCCTTCGCCGCATCCAACTGGCCCCAGGCGGCCAGGATGGCTTGGCGCACCGAATCGCGCGCGGTATCGAGATCGAGCCGGCGCTGGCCGAGTGTTTCCTTGGCTTGGCGGATCAAGGAATATTCAGAACCACCCTGATAGATCGGAACGCTCAAGGTGCCCAACACCGAAGCGTTGTAGCTTTCCATGGAGGCAAGGCTCGACGTGCTCAGCCAGTTCTTCTGGAAGCTGCCCTGCACCGACAAAGTCGGATAGAGCGCGCCTTCCGCCACCTTCACCTGTTGCAGAGCGACATCGACATTGTACTGCGCGGCGGCAATCGAGGGATGGCTGCCGGTACCGACAGACACCGCTTGATCGACATTGGTCGGCGAGAAACGGTCGACCGGCGTGCCGGGCGTCAGCTTGCCCGGCTGGGTGCCGATCACCTGGCGATAGGTCGCCACCGACGACGTGTAATTGGCCTGCGCGGTCAGAACCTGAGAGCGGCCGGTGGCCAAGCTCGATTCCGCCTGCGCGACGTCGGTGCGTGTGACCTCGCCGACATTGAAGCGATCGCGAGTCTGCCGCAGTTGCTCCTGCAACACTTCGACGTTGCGCTTCTGCAGATCGAGCACCGCGCCGTCACGCAGCACGTTCATGTACGCAACGACCGCATTGAACAAAATCGTTTGCGTCGTGTTGTACAAAGTGGCGCGCGCCGCCAGCACCTGCGCCTCGGCTTGGCGCGTACGATTGGCGGTCTGGAAGCCGTTGAAGATCGTCTGCGTGATGGTCGCACCGGCGGAGGCCGGCGAATTATAGCCGCTGAGCGTCGAATACGTGGCCGGCAAATTCGGCGAGATCGACGAGTTGGTCTTCGTCGTCGACGACGCCGACTGCTCGCCACCCGACGCCGTGACCGTCACTTTCGGCCGATAACCGGCGAGCGCCTGTGGCACGTTCTCGTCGGTGGCGCGCACCGCGGCGCGTTGCGAATTCAGGCTCGGATTGTTCTGGTAGGCTTGGATGAGCGCGGAATCGAGGGTTTCAGCCGATACGGGCATCGCCGTAAGCGCCCCGGCGGCGCACATCAGCGCTCCGGCCGCAACACCGCGAAACCACTTGCTTCGATTACCCGACCGCATTCACCACCCAACCCTGCACGCAACCGAGACTCACGCGTGCACCGCGTCAAATCATTGAGCGGGAAACATAAGCGGCCCTGCAGGTGCTTAAAACCCCCCAGGGACCTCCCGCCCACAGAAAGCGGACCCCTGGGACTTTTCGGTCACGTTTTGGAACCCGGCTTGGCGCGGCTGCATTCAGAAGGCGAACTCGGCCACTTTCGCAAACCCAGGCAGCAGAGGCGCGGCCGCATCGAACAGCGCACGGTAGCCGACGTCCTCGCCGCTGCGGCGATAGAGCACGGCCTTCGCATCGGGCCCGGAGCCGAGCACGCAGACCAGCCGCCCGCCGTCCTTGAGCTGGCGGCACAGCGAGTGAGGCGGTACCTCGGTCGAGCCTTCGAGCAGAATCACGTCGTAGGGGCCGCCCTGGGCCCAGCCTTGCGCAAGCGCGCCGCTGACGACCTTCACGTTCTTTTCCGACGCCAGCACCGAACGCGCCGTTTCGGTCAGGCCCGCGTCTTCTTCCAACGCCACGACTTCGCCGGCGAAGCGGGCCAGGATGGCCGCCGCATAGCCGGTGGCGCAGCCGATATCGAGTACGCGGTCGGTGGCCGCGATATCGGCGGCCTGCATCATCTTGCTCAGCAGCATCGGCCGCAGCAGCCGGCGTCCGACAGAAGCCCCCGCTCCGACCGCCAGATCGAGATCGAGGTAAGCGAGCCCCGCCGCCTGCGCCGGCACGAAACGCTCGCGCGGCACGTCCTGTATCGCGCCCAGAATGCGCAGATCGGTCACATCGGCGGTGCGGACTTGGCCGTCGACCATATGGCGGCGCGCCGTGGCGAAATCAGTCATCGCGATTCTCGGGGGCGGTTAAGGATGCGCGGCTTTTCTGCGGCAAGGCTTTGGAAAAGGCAAGGGAAGCGGCGTTGTCGACCGGCGTTCTCTCCTATATAGGCTGGGGACGAAAGGGAGCGGCCGCCCGGTACGGCGACGCCCCTTTTCAAGGCCACGTGGCGGAGTGGTTACGCAGAGGACTGCAAATCCTTGCACCCCGGTTCGATTCCGGGCGTGGCCTCCACTCACCTTTTTCACCTTTGGATGGCGGCGGACGACCCGATTTTCGTCCGGTGCAGACCGTCATCCGGGCTTTGCAAAGCGGACGAGCTTTGTTATAGGCCCCTCGCACCGGCCCACGGGCCTGTTCCCGAGTAGCTCAGCGGTAGAGCATTCGACTGTTAATCGAATGGTCGCTGGTTCGATCCCAGCCTCGGGAGCCAATCCTTTCCAGCCAGCACCCAAAACGACCGCGATCAGCCCCCTGCGGCATTGTTTCCTGCGCGCTTACATTGATTTGTCACAACCTGGTGTTAGTCTTATGCGTAATGGGCACGCATAGGTAAAAGCGCGCGGTGAAAGCCGACGCGCGGACGGCGGCCCATGACGTGGGGCGGCATGACGATCCTGGGGGGACGCGAGGATCCGAACCGAGCGAGCGCTTCGCTCGACCCGTCCGTGCTCGCCGAGCTCATCCGCCTCGCCATCACGCTGCGCAACAAGGGCCCGAGCGACGTTGCACCTACATCGGTGCTCAAGACGCGTCAGGAATTCCTGCAAGAGAGCCTCGGCGGCACCGAGGCGAAGGACGCTTTCGAGCGCATCATCGGCGGCGACGAGCTACAGCCCGTCGCTTACCTTGAGCGCGGCGCGATCGCCGCGCGCGCCGTGGCGCGAGTCGACCTCCGCGGTGGCGGTTACGGCACCGGCTTTCTCATCGCGCCCCATGTGCTGATCACCAACAATCACGTCCTGCCCGACGGCGGCATCGCCGCCCGCGCCGTCGCAAACTTCCACTTCGAGGTCGACATTGCTGACGTCGAAGTCGGCCCCGTCGTCTATGGATTCAGGCCGTCCGACCTGTTCTTCACTTCACCCGAGCTCGACTTCTCCGTGGTGGCGGTCGAGCCGACGTCACACGACGGCGTGCCGCTCGCGCAATTCGGCTATCTGCCGTTGCTCGAAACTGTCGGCAAAGTCTCCGAAGGCGAATGGCTCACGGCCATTCAACACCCGGACGGCCTGCGCAAGCAGATCTGCGTCCGCGAAAATCAGTTCATCAAGCGCGACGACAATTTTCTCTGGTACACGACCGACACCAAGCCGGGCTCGTCCGGCTCGCCCGTCTTCAACAATGACTGGTACGTTGTCGCACTGCATCACGCCGGCGTTCCCGAGAAGCGCGACGGCGTGGTCCAGAAGCGGTCCGACGGCACAGTCAACTGGATCGCCAACGAAGGCGCCCGCGCCAGCCGTATTTTCGAAACGCTCAAGCAGACGCACCCGCAACATCCGTTGCTGTTGCCGCTCTACGCGGCGACGCCCGCCTCGGCCCGCATCACTGCGCCGCCGAAGGAAATCAGCACCATTGCTCTATCGCCGAAGGGGGGCCCCATGGCCGACACGCGTACGATCTCCGTGCCGCTCGAACTCTCCATCCAGATCGGGCCCGATGGCCGGCCCGGTTCGGTCATCGCCAACACGCGCGGCGCCATCGAAAGCACCGGCCCCGCCATCTCATTTCTCGAGAAGAGAACCAAGCCGACAGCCCGCTTCGATGCACCCTTTGACGAGGATTATTCGGCCCGCAAAGGCTACAACGCCAACTTCCTCGGCACCGGCGACAAGCGCGTGGGGCTGCCGCATCTCAGCCCCGCGCTCAAAGCGGTCGCCGCGCCGCTGATCGAACCGCAGGCGAACAACAAAAACGTGCTGCACTATCACAACTACAGCGTGGTCATGCACGCCAAGCGGCGCTTGGCGATCTACAGCGCGGCCAATATCTCCTTCGGCGATCGCTTCGAATTGAGCCGGCCGACCGACGTCTGGCGCCGCGATCCCCGCATCCTCGCCGACCATCAGCTCGAGAATTGGTACTACGCGAGCAACAAGTTCGACCGCGGCCACCTGACGCGACGCGAGGATCTCGAATACGGCAAGAAACCCAAGGACGCGCTCATCTCGGCGGCGGATACCTGCCATTGGTCCAATTGCACGCCGCAACACGAGCGCTTCAATCAGAACAAGGAGATCTGGCAGGGGATCGAGCGTTACGTCCTGGAGAAGTCGATCATCGAGGGCGAGGTGAATACGCAGATCTTCACTGGTCCGATCCTCGACGAGGGCGATCCGGAATACCGGGAAATCCAGTATCCATTGCAGTTCTGGAAGGTGGTCGCCGCGCTGAAGGCGGATGGCAAGCTGTTCGCCACCGCCTATATCGCCGGCCAGGAAGAGGTCATTGCCCAGTTCGGCATCGAGGTGACGGAAGTGCCGTTCGGCGCCTACAAGACCTTCCAGACGAAAATCGCCGAGATCGAGCGATTGACCGGCCTGACCTTCGTCTGCGGCCAGGACGACGCCAAGAAGCTGCGCACTTTTGATCCGCTCGAAACCGGTGCGCCGGCCCGCCGCCGGCGTCCGCGCCCGCAGGAATCGACCGGCTTCGCCGTCCCCGAGGGCTATTACGAAATCACGGACCTCGAAGATATCCAGACCTGAGCGCGGCGAAGACGATCACTTAAGTTTATTGCGGCGCGCCGAACATCGCGCGTGCTTTAGCGGCAAGGCCCGGTGCACGATAGACCGCGTCGAGCAGCTTCAGCCAGCCGCCGAACACCACGCGCAACGGATTGGCTGTCGGCGGCATGCCGGCCACGCCAAATCGTATGGTCTCATCTTTCGGCGCCGTGGCGAACGTGCCGAACAGCCGGTCGAAGACGATCAGCACCGCGCCAAAATTCCGGTCGAGACAGGCCACGTTCGAGGCGTGATGCACCTGGTGATGGCGCGGCGTATTGAGCACCCATTCCAACGGACCGAGATGCGGCGGATGGGCGACGTGCAGGAAGAACTGATACAGCAGCCCGAGGCCCAGCATCACGACGACCGCCATCGGATGAAAGCCGAGAACGATCAGCGGCAGGTAGAACAGAAAGCCGCCGGTGATATTGCCGCCCCAGCCGAGCCGCACCGCCGCGCTCAAATTCAGCCGGGTCGGCGAATGATGCACCGCGTGGCTCGCCCACAGCCAGGCGACCTTATGCATGGCGAGGTGGTGGACATAGTAGCTGAACTCGACGCCGAGAAAGAGCCCCAGCCATGACCACGCATTGTCGAGCGGAATATCGAACAGCCGGTGCCGATAGAGGAACAGCATCGGCACCGCCACGATGCCAGCGGTGAGGAAACCGATGACCTTGTTGCCGACCGCGATGACCAGCGAGGTCGCGGTCTCGCGCAGATCATAGCTGTCGTCGCGATTGAGCCGGTGGAACAGATATTCGACCAGCATCAGTCCAACCGCGACAAGCGGCATGAGCGCCCTGCCCTCATGCAGGGCGGACAGCAGCGGCGACATGACTCCGACCTCAGGTAGAACGCGCGGCCGCGCGCCGATGACGCAATACACCCATCATCGCGCGGCCGCGCGGCGGTCGTTATTTGCCCGCGGTGGCACGCGCCGTGCTCATGGCGCTCTTGCAGCCGTCGGACAACTGATCATGCTTTTCGACCACGCATTTCTTGATGCGGCCGCCGCCGGGCATAATGCCGGCGCACAATGTGCGGACATCGGCGGCGCAGGCCTGCTTCAAGGCGTCACGCGGGCCGGACGCGGCCTGAGCCGCCGCGCCACCGCCGCTGACGACGGCCGCCATCAGCGCGCCGAGCAGCATCAGATGCGTCCGGCGCACGATGCGGCCGGCGCGGATCGTGGGCAGTCGAGCAAGTTCGTATGGCATGGGTGTCTCTCACGAAGCGATGGATGGAAGAAGGGTCGTCACCACGCGCAGACGCGGCGTGGCCCCCAGGCGGTTTCGACCCACCAGCAGCGGCCCGGATAAGGCGGCGGCGCATAGGCGGCATAAGGCCGGTAGACATAAGGCGCGCCGTTCGGATGGCAGACGCCCCAGGGGCCGCGATGCCAGCCGGCACCGCAGCCGTTGCGCACCTGGATCACGTCGCCTTTCGACGCCGCTAACGACGATGATGCGGGGAAGGCCTGCGCCGCCGAGACGCCGGCCACTGAGGCGACCGCCAGCGCGGCCGCGAGAACGAGCTTGTGCATGGTTTGAACCTTTCGCATTCGCTGAACAATGAGCGAAGGCGGCGCGCCGGACCGAACGGTGGGGGCACACATATCCAGTCCGGCGGCCACGGGAGCGGCACCGATGGGTGGCCGACTCTTAGTAGCGAGTGACCGAGCCGCTGCGCGTCACGCTGTTGCCGTTCGGCCCGGTCGTCGTGCGCGAATAGGCGTAGCCGTTCGTGCCGGTGCGCGTGACGCTGCCCGAGCGCGAGGCCGTGCCGCCGTAAGGCCCGGTGACCGACGCCGAGCGCGAACAGGTGCCGCCGGCGCAACTGCCGGACGCGCTACCGGTATAGGTGCCGCGCGCGGTCGTGACGCTGCCGTTGCGAGTCCAGGCATTGGCCGGTGTCAGCGTGGCGACACAGAGCAACGCGGCGAGCGAGCCGGAGATCAGAGCGAGTTTCATCGGGGCCTCCATTGTGGGATGCGAACCGCTCGAGACGCGGCTGCATCGGGATGAGAGGACCTTGCCGCACGTCTTTTGCCCGCGGATTTCAGGATTTCCAGGATTTGTAACGTTTTGTTACGGGAAGCCCCGTTGGAAAACGTCGCGGTTGCCACCGCGCGGCGGCGTCCTAGAGTGCCGCCGATGCCTGAACGCACCATCATGATCGTCGAAGACGATCGCGAGATTCGCTCCCTGCTCGCCGATTTTCTCACGCGCGAGGGATACGCCACGGTCTGCGCCGAAGACGGCGCCGAAATGGATCGCGCGCTGATCAACACGCGCCCCGACCTGATCGTGCTCGACCTGATGCTGCCCGGCGAGGACGGCCTGTCGATCTGCCGCCGACTGCGTGCGCAAGGCGGCCTGCCGATCCTGATGCTCACGGCCAAGGCCGACGACGTCGACCGCATCGTCGGCCTGGAAATCGGCGCCGACGACTATCTGCCCAAGCCGTTCAATCCGCGCGAATTGCTGGCGCGCATCCGCGCCGTGCTGCGCCGGTCCGACGGCAACGGCACGTCGTCGACCTCCCGCCGCCTCGCCTTCGGCGCGCTGGTCGCCGATCTCGACGGGCGCAGCCTCGCCGGCGGCAACGCCAGCGCGGTCGAGCTCACCTCGGCCGAATTCGATCTCCTGGCGTGCTTCCTGCAACGGCCCAAGCGCGTGCTGTCGCGCGATCAGTTGCTCGACTGGACGCGCGGCCGCACCGCCGATCCTTTCGACCGCACCATCGACGTATCCGTCAGCCGCCTGCGCAAGAAGCTGGCGGCCGCCGATCCGCAGGCCGCCATCAGCATCAAGACCGTGCGCAACGGCGGTTATCTGTTCGTCGCCGACGTGCATTCAGTCTGAGGCATCAGCGCGTGGGCCGCATCCGCATTGCCAGCCGTCTTGCCCTCATCGTCGTCGGCGCCGTCGTCCTGGTGCAGATGCTGCTGGCGGCGACCTACTTCATCGACAATCGCGGCACGAGCGGCATGCCGCGCATCGAGCCGCTGGTCGAGCAGATGGCCGCGCTCGCGCTGCTGCTCGATCGCCTGCCGGAAGCCGAGCGTCCTTTGGCGCTACGCGCGGCGACCGCCGTCGGCTTCGTGCCGCGCATCGTCCGCGAACAACCGGTCGAAGCGCACACTGCGATGTTGCGCGGCGCCGAGCAAAGGCTGCGCAACTCGCTGCAAGCGCCCGACCGCTACGTGGCGCTCTCCATCATCAGCAACGAGCAGCGCGGCGGCCAACCGGTCCGACGGCTGCGTGATCTCGTCGGCGCGCAGCTCCATGGCGTGATCGCCCTCACCTCCGGCGGCTATCTGGATGTCGAGGCGCGCGGCGGCCTGACCTTGCGTCTCTACGGCGTGCCGATCGGCTTGCTGGCCGGCATCTTAGGCTTCGTCGTCGCGCTCGCCGCGCTGATCGCGGTGCGGCACGAGACCAAGCCGCTGTCCGATCTCGCCGCCGCCGTCGACCGGTTCGGCACCGCGATCGAGGCGCGGCCGGTGCCGGAGCGCGGCGCGCCCGACGTGCGCACGCTGATCCGCGCCGTCAACGCCATGCAACTGCGTATCGCCGAATTGATCCGCGGCCGCACTCTGGTGCTCGGCGCGATCAGCCACGATCTGCGCACTTACGTCACGCGACTGCGCCTGCGGCTCGAACTGATGCCGGACAGCGAGCAGCGCCAGAAGGTGACGGCCGATCTCGACGCCATGCAGGCGCTGATGGACGACGCGCTCGCTTTCGCCCGCGCCTCATTCAACGGCGGCAGCGAGGAAGCCGTCGACCTCGCCCGTATCGTCAAGGCCGAATGCGACTCACGCGCGGCACAAGGCCTGTCCATCACCTGCACGGGCACCGAGGGGCCGTTGATGGTGCAAGGCTCGCCGGCAGGCCTCGCCCGCATCACGGCGAACCTCGTCGATAATGCGCTCGCCTATGGGCGCGTCGCCGAGGTCTCCCTGCACGCCGACAAGGACAACGCCGAATTGTGGGTGGAGGACCGCGGCCCCGGCATTCCGCCGAACGAGCGCGGTCAGGTGTTCGAGCCGTTCTTCCGGCTAGAGGCTTCACGCAACCGCGAGCGCGGCGGCGCCGGGCTCGGCCTCACGATCGTGCGGCAGATCGTGGAAAGCCATCGTGGCACGGTCAAAATCGAAGACCGCCCCGGCGGCGGCCTGCGGCTGCGCGTTGCGCTGCCGCGGGTACGTCCGCCGGAACGGTCCTGATCGGCCCCCGCCGGTCTCTTAGAACTTGTAGGTGACGCCTGCGCCGATCAGCCAGGGGTCGAGATTGACCTTACCGGTGAAGGGTGCGCCGTTGATCGTGCCATCCCAGTCAGGACGCAGGAACAGCTTCTTGACGTCGACGTTGATGCCCCAGTGGCGATCGAGCATGTAGTCGAAACCGACCTGCAGCGCAGCGCCGAACGAGTTCTTCAGATGGCTGTCGGTGACGGTGAGACCGCCGACCGTCTGATTGCCCGCCGACTGGCTGTAGAAGATGGTGTAGTTCACGCCGGCGCCGACATAGGGCTTGAACGCGCCGAAGTCGGTGAAGTGATACTGGAAGGTGAGCGTCGGTGGCAGCAGCCAGGCCGAACCGACCGGCAGGCCATTGATCGAGCCCGCGCCGGTGATCGAATGCTTAGTGGTGCCGAGGATCAACTCAGCCGCGATGTTCTTGGTGAAGAAATAGGTGATGTCGAGCTCGGGGATCACCTTGTCGTCCGTGCTCAGATCCGATCCCGCGACGGTATCCACCGACCCCGAATTGCGCGTCACCACGCCGAGAGCGCGCACGCGGATCATCCAGGGATTCCACGGCTCGATGATCGGCGCCTTGTAGACCGGCTTCGGCGCCGCAACGTCAGCCGCCGATGCCGGCGCCAAAGCGACGACGCTCAACGCCGCCGCGGTGACGAGCGACGGTAATAGCTTGACCACACTGTTCATAATTGTTCAGCCCCATGTCGAAGTTTTCTCACGCCCCGCAAGCTTTTGCGTAGCCTGCCGACAGGGGACGCGATCCTCCCGCGCCGAAAATTGACGCGGGTCAAATTGAGCCGGGACAGCCCGGTGCTCCACAGCCTCGCGGATGGATTCAGGATGGCCTGTTGCCCCAGCGCAACAAAAGGCACTATCAGCTTACCGCAGCCCGGCGCATGCCGCTGTCTTCCGACATGGCGATGGTGCGCAGACTGTCGCGATCGATGAGGCGCACGCCGCGACGGCCGAGCAGCGCAATGTAGCCGCGCTTCTTGAAGCTGGTGAAGACGCGCGACACGGTCTCGAAGCTGATGCTGAGATAATCGGCGATGTCGCCACGCGACATCGGCAAGGCGACCAAGTCGGTCGGCTCGCGCTGCGCGCGGGCGCGCGCCTCCAGGCCGAGCAGGAAGGCCGCCACGCTGCTGCCGGCGTCGCGCTGGCCGACGCTGAGCACCAGCTCATAGGCACGCGACAGATCGTGCGACACCGACTCGTAGAGCTTCAGCAGGAAACGCGGATCGCCGGACGCCGCCGCGAGAAACGGCTGCAGCGCGAAGCAGCGCAATTCGGTCGGGCCCATGGCCTGCGCGCAGAATCGCAGCCGCTCCTCATGCCCCAATCCAATGAACTCGCCGGGAAGCTTGAAGCCGACGATCTGTCGCCGGCCGCTGCGCATGAGCTTGTACAGACAGACGGCGCCAGACTGCACCAGATAGATATGACTCTGCGCATCGCCTTGCAGGAACAGGTGCTGGCGCGGCTGCAGCTTACGGCGCTGGCAACCCAGTTGCTGCGCGCCTTCGGCACAGGCGGCTCCCCCGCACGCCATGTGCGAATGCTCGGTTCCTATGTTTCGGACGCAGGGCGGCAGGTCGTTCACGATACGGCAATGATCCCACTGTAAGGCCCGCACATCATTGCACAGCGAAACCGGCAACTTTTGATCTGCGTCATGGCCGGCTGATCCCTGTGCGGCAGCGGGCGGTATTGGCTATAGTCGCCACCCCAAACACAGCGGGATACGCCCACACCGATGACGTCCGTGACCAGCCCCCTCCTCACCGACCTTTACGAACTCAACATGGTCCAGGCCTATCTGGACCGCGGCGAGGACAAGGAAGCGGCATTCGAATTCTTCGTGCGGCGCCTGCCGGCGCGGCGGGGGTTCCTGCTGGCCGCCGGCCTGGAGGATGCGCTCGACTACCTGGAGACGATGCGCTTCTCCGCCCAGGAGATTGCCTGGCTGAAAAGCACCGGGCGCTTCCGCGACAACCTGCTCGACTACCTCGAAGCCTTCCGCTTCACCGGCGACGTGCACGCAATTCCCGAAGGTAGCGTGTGTTTTCCCAACGAGCCGCTGCTCCGCATCACCGCGCCGCTGCCGCAGGCGCAGTTGGTCGAGAGCCGGCTGATCAACATCCTGCATTTCCAGACGCTGATCGCCTCAAAGGCGGCGCGCATGGTGCTGGCCGCCCCTGGCAAGATCCTCTCCGATTTCGGTCTGCGCACCGCGCATGGCGCCGAGGCCGGGCTTTATTCGGCGCGCGCCAGCTACATCGCCGGCTTTGGCGGCGCCGCCAATGTGCTCGCCGGCGAGCGCTACGGCATTCCGATCGTCGGCACGATGGCGCACTCCTTCGTGCAGGTGCACGACGACGAGACGCAGGCTTTCGAGAACTTCGCGCGCTCGCGGCCCGAGGGCGTGATCCTCCTGATCGACACCTACGACACCGAGGAAGGCGCCCGCAAAGCCGTGGCGCTGGCGCCCAAGTTGAAGGCCGACGGCATCGCCATCCGCGGCGTGCGCATCGACTCAGGCGACCTGATCGAAAGCGCGCGCAAGGTGCGCGGCATCCTCGACGCCGGCGGCCTGAAGGACACCATCATTCTGGTGAGCGGCGGCATCAACGAGGATGTCCTGCAAGGCATGATGGCGGTGAAGGCGCCGATCGACGGTTTCGGCATCGGCGTCAATCTCGACGCCTCGATCGATGCGCCGTCGCTCGACTGCGCCTACAAGATGCAGGATTACGGCGGCCGGCCGAAGCGCAAATTGTCCGAAGGCAAGGCGACCTGGCCGGGCCGTAAGCAAGTGTGGCGGACCTACGATACGGACGGCCGCATGGCCGGCGACATTCTGTCGATCGAGACCGACACGCAGGCAGGTGAAAAGCTCATCGTGCCGGTGATGCGCGGCGGCAAACGTTTGGCGCCCGCGCCGTCGTTCGATGACATCCGCGCCCGCGCGGCGCGCGATCTTGCAAGGCTGCCCGAGCCGCTGCGGCAACTCGAGCAAGGCGTCACTTATCCAGTGCAGGTCGCCGAGGCATTGAAGGCGCTGGCGAAGGAAGCGGATCGGTATACGAAGGGCTAGCATTTCGCAGCACACGCGGCGTCATGCTCGGGACATCTTCTCCGTCATTCCGGGGCGCGAGCCATAAGTGCGTTTACGCGCGTCTTCGACGCGCTATGGCGAGCGAACCCGGAATCCAGCCACATCGGCCATCGGCAATTTTCTGGATTCCGGATCGCCGCTTGCGCGGCGTCCGGAGTGACGTCGGAGATTTGTTCGCGTAGCGGTCAGGCCCCCGCCTTAAGCCCAGAGTTCCTTGCTCGCCAGCCGCGCGCCTTCGCTCAAGGCTTCCAGCTTCGCCCACATGATCGAGGGATGGACGCGACGATAGAACGGCCCTTGGGCGAAGCCGCAATCGGTGCCGGCGATGACGTTCTCGCGGCCGACAAGCTTGGCGAGGCGCACGATACGCTCGGCCACCAGCTCCGGATGCTCGACGACGTTGGTGGCATGGCTGATGACGCCGGGGATGAGCACCTGACCGGGCCCAAGCTTGGCGTTCTTCCACACCTGCCATTCGTGCTCGTGGCGCGGATTGGCGCCCTCGATCACATAAGCGCCGACCTTGATCTTGAGAATGAGGTCGACCACGTCCTTGAGCGGCACGTCGCTCGTATGCGGGCCGGGCCATGAGCCCCAGCAAACGTGATAGCGGATGCGGTCCGCCGGCAGCCCTTCGATGGCGTGGTTGATGATGTCGACCTGCCGCGCCAGCCACTTGCGATAATCCTCGAACGTCGCCGGCGGCACCATACGGTCATAGGTGACCGCGAGCCGCGCATCGTCGAGTTGCACCAGGAAGCCCGCATCGATGATCTGCTTGTATTCGTCGCGCATGGCGGCGGCGATGGCCGTCTGCAGCTCTTCGTCCGACTTGTAATATTCGTTCTTGCGATCGGGAATGACGCTGGCCGGCGCCGCGACCGGCATGAAAGCCTCTTCCACCTTCACCTTCTTCAGCGCCGCTTTGAAGTTGTCGATGTCGGTCTGCAGCTCCGCGTGCCCGGTGTACTTGATCGGACCGGTGCAGATCGCTTCCATCGTCGTGGAGACGGCTTCCTTGGCATCCAGCTCGTCGTAGAAAGCGGCGAACTTGGTGCGGTCGGCGCCGCGCTTGAACGGGTTGGCCTTGTCGGTCTGGATCGGGCGACGCTCGAAGCCGGACAGGCGCGTCAGCGCATATTGCGCCCAGGAGATCGACTTGCCGAATTCGCCGTCGCTCGGCACGTCGATGCCGGCCTCGGCCTGCTCGCGCACCACCTCGGCGACGCTGTCGGTCAGGCACTTGTTGTAGCCGGGCTCGTCATAGGGTTTGCCGGACTGTTTTGCCCGGATGAAAACCTGCAGATCATCCGGTCGGATCAGGCTGCCCACATGGGTGGTGAGGATGCGGTCCGTGCTGTGCTTCATTGTTCCTGCCCTTTGTCATTCCGCGCGACCGCTATGCCCGCACGGGCCGACAAAGGCAATGCACGAAAACGCGAAGGAGCGCTGCGGGCGCCTACGCCACCTTGGCCCTACGCCTTCATCACGCCGATGAACTGCTCGAGCTTGGCGGGATCGTTGCGCAAAGTCTCGCTCGGGCCGTCATAGACGATATGGCCGCGGTCCATGACGATCACCCGTTGCGCGATGTCGAGCGCGAGGCGCGAGTTCTGCTCGACCACGACCATCGACAGATTGCCGGCCTGAGTCAGCCGCTTGATGGCGCGGGCCAGTTCTTCGACGATGACCGGCGCCAACCCTTCGGACGGCTCGTCCATCAGCAGCACGCTGGGGTTGCCGATCAGCGCGCGGCCGAGAGCGAGCATCTGCTGCTCGCCGCCGGAGAGCTGGTTGCCCATGGTGCTGGCGCGCTCAGCCAGCCGCGGGAACAGGTCGCAGACGGTTTTGAAGGTCCACGATCCCGGCCGGGTCGCGACCTCGAGATTTTCGCGCAGGCTGAGCGAGGGGAAGATCTCGCGCTCCTGCGGCACGTAGCCGAGGCCGGCGCTGACGCGCCGGTAGACGGCGAGCTTGGAGATGTCCTTGCCGTGCAGCGCGATGCGGCCGCCATGCAAGGTCGTATGGCCCATGATGGTGGCAAGCAAGGTCGACTTGCCGACGCCGTTGCGGCCGATGATGGACACCGTCTCACCGGGCGCCACGGTGAAACGGATGTCTTCCAGCACGACGGTCTCGCCGTAGCCGGCGCGGACATTGTCGAGCGTGAGCGCGGGCTCAGCCATGGTGCGCTCCCCCGCTGAGGCCTTCCTGGCCGAGATAGACGGCGCGCACCTGCTCGTCCGCCATGATCTGCTGCGGCGTGCCATGCGTGAACACGGCGCCCTGCACCAGCACGGTGATCTCCTTGGCGAAGCGGAACACCACGTCCATGTCGTGCTCGATGATCAGCACGGCGATGTCGGGATCGAGCGCCGCCACGACATCGAGGATGAGATGGCTCTCCGACGACGGCACGCCCGCCGCCGGCTCGTCGAGCAGCAACACCCGCGGCTTCTGCGACAGCGCGATGGCGATCTCGACCAGGCGCTGGCGGCCATAAGGCAGCTCTTTGACGAGCTTGAGCGCGTCGTCGACCAGCTTGAGCGACTCGAGTTGGTCGAGCGCCTCCTCGATGACCGACGGCTTGGCGCCGGCCGGGCGCCAGAGATTGTTGTTTTCGCCATCGCGCTCGCCGATGGCCATGCAGATGTTCTCCAGGACCGACAGCCCGCGGAACAACTGGTTGATCTGGAACGTGCGCGCCAGACCGCGCCGCGCCCGCTCGGCCTGGTTCACGGTGGTGATGTCGTCGCCGTTGAGCAGCACGCGGCCGGAATTCGGCCGCAGCACGCCGGTGATCAGGTTGACGAGCGTCGTCTTGCCGGCGCCGTTCGGCCCGATCAGCGCGTGGCGCGCGCCCCGCTCCAGGACCAGATCGACGTCGCGCGTCACGGCGAGCGCGCCGAAGCTGCGGTTGAGCTTCTCGACTTGCAGCGCGGCGGTCATGACTTCGACCTCCGGCCGAACAGCTTGAGCGCATCCTCGATCACCCCGAGCAGCCCGCGCCGGGCGAACAGCACGGTGAGCACCAGCAGAAGGCCGATGCCGAACTGCCAGAAGGTCGGGCTCATCTTCGACAGATTGTCCTCCAGCACCAGATAGACCGTGGCGCCGATGAAGGCGCCATAGAGCCGCCCGGTGCCGCCGAGGATCAGCATCACCATCACCTTGGCCGAGTTGTCGAAGTCGAACACGCCGAGCGTCGTATAGGCGGTCGACTGCGCGAACAGCGCGCCCGCCATGCCGGCGATGCCGGCGGCGATCGTATAGGCGGTCACCAGCCGCAGATGCACCGGCGAGCCGATCGCATGCATGCGCCGCACGTTCTCGCGGATGCCAGTCAGCGCCGCGCCGAACGGCGAATAGACGATCCGCCGCAGCACGAACCAGACGACGAACAGCAGCACGCCGACATAGACGTAATAAGTGCGGCCGTAGAGATCGTTCTCGAAGACGCCGAACAGCTTCCAGATCTCCATGCCCGGCACGCCGTCATAGCCGCCGGTGATGTCGGAGCGGTAGTTGCCCGCCTCCTGCACCAGGATGGCGGCGGCGAGCGTCAGCATCAGCAGCGTCAGGTTACGGTAGCGCAACAGGAACCAGCCCGAGGCGAAACCGGCCGCGGCAGACAACACGATCGCCACCAGCATGGACGATATCGGCTCGCCCCAGTTCCACCGCGCGGTCAGCAACGCGACCGTGTAGGCGCCGATGCCGAAGAACAGCGCATGGCCGAGCGTGACAATGCCGGCATAGCCGAGCACCAGATCGAGCGACAGCGCGAACATGATGCCGATCAGCACCTGCGTGCCGAAGGTCATGCGGTCCGGGAAGATGAAATAGGCCGCGATGACCAGCACCCACGGCAGCGCTTCCCACGGCCGCAGGTAATGGCGCTTGACGATGAATTCCATGGCGCGCGCACGCGCCGACGGCGCCGCGGTGGACGTGACGGGCGCGGTCACGGTCGGGGTCTCATTCGCGGCCATAGAGACCTGCCGGCTTGATCAGAAGGACGAGCACGGTGAGCACATAGATGAAGAAGCCGCCCGCATCGGAATAGAGATACTTGCCGCCGATATCGAAAACACCGAGTAGCACCGAAGCGACGAGCGTGCCCTTCAGGCTGCCGAGGCCGCCGACCGAGACGATGATCAGGAAGAAGACGAGATAGAGCACGGCGAAACTCGGCGTCAGGCCGAAGGTCTGGATGGCGAGGCCGCCGCCGAAGGCGGCCAGCCCCGAGCCGAGCGCGAAGGTGAGCGTGAACAGCCGGTCGACATTGATGCCGACCGACTGCGCCATGCGCCGGTTGTCGACCGCGGCGCGGATCTTGGCGCCGATATTGGTGCGCTCGAAGCCGTACCAGAGCAGCGCGATCAGCACCGCGCCCACGACGATGGTGAAGGCGCGATAGGCCGGCACCGTGCGCACGCCGATATCGATCTGCCCGGTGAGGAAGCTCGGCAGCGGCACGGTAAGCGGCGCCGGGCCGTAGAAATAGGTATAGCTGGCGATCGCCATGAAGGCCAAGCCGATGGTCAGCAGCACCTGGTCGAGTTCGGTCGCCTTGTAGAGCCGCGAATACAACAGCCGCTCGAAGGGAATGCTGGCCGCGCCGACGACGACCGCGGCGATGATCAGCGCCGGCAGGAACGGCACGCCGAGGCTTTTGGTGAGCGACACGACGAGATAGCCTCCCGCCATGGCGAAAGCGCCATGGGCGAGGTTCACGAAGCCCATGAGGCCCATGGTGATCGACAGGCCGACCGAGATGATGAACAACACCATCGCGTAGGCGAGCCCGTCGAAAAGAATACTGACGATGGCGCTGGCGGACACGGCGTCTTCTCTTAAGTCTTCTACAAGAGACGCCGCCGCACTTCGTCAGCGCGGCGGCGCCGTTTTCTCACAAGTGACCGGCGTCGATCGACGCCGACCGAAAGGCCCTTACTTGCCGCCGCAGCGGCCGACCTTCAGCGCCTTGCACTCATCCTTGACGTCCTTGATGCTGCCGAGGACCTTGGTGCCAAGCTTGCCGTCGGGCTTCTTGATCACTTCCAGCGCCCACTCGTCGTTGACGACGTCGCGGGTTTCCGGATCGATCGAAACCTTGCCGCGCGGACCGTTGGTGGACCAGCCCTTGAGCGCGGCCATCACCTTTTCCGGATCGTCAAGGTTGCCGTCAAGTTTCTTGATGACGGCGAAGGTCGCGGCCATGGCATCCCAGGCGGCCGCCGACATGAAGTCCGGGTTGGAATTGGCGCCGTAGGCGTCATGCCAAGCCTTCACGAACTCCTTGTTCTGCGCGTTGTCGAGGTCGGCGGCGTAGTTGCTCATGACGATGGTGCCGATGGCGGCGTCACCCATGTCCTGCAGCTTGGTGTCGGGCACGACGTCCTTCGGGCCGATGAGCTTGATCCCGGCCTGCTTGAGGCCGACTTCACCATAGGCCTTCACCACCGCCGAAGCGTGATTGCCCGACGGAATGAAGACGTAGAAGCAATCCGGCTTCTTGTCCTTCACGCGCTGGAAGAACGGCGTCATGTCCGGCACCTGCGCCGGATTGCCCATTGGGATCGCGTCGATCACCTGGCCGCCGGCCTTCTCGAAGCCGGTCTTGAAGGATTCGGTGGAGTCCTTGCCCGGAGGGAAGTCGGTGTAGCCCATGGCGGCGGTCTTGCACTTCAGGTCCTTGGCCGCGAAGGTGCCCATCGGATAGCCGTCGTGCCACATGCTGAAGGACACGCGCGCGATATAGGGCGAGAGCTGGGTGATCCACGCCGTGCCGGCGTTGGAAATCAGGAGCGGCACCTTGGCCTGCGTGACCACCGGCGCCATCGCGATCGCCGACGGCGAGAACACCACGCCGACGATCATCTTGACCTTGTCGTTGGTGATCAGCTCGGTCGCCACCGTCTTGGCGTTGGCGCCCGACGGCGGACCTTCGTCACGCTTCACGATCTCGATCGTGTGCGGCGCGATGTCCTTGGCGTGCAGCTTGAGAAAAAGCTCCATGCCCTTGATGTTGGCGTCGCCGAGATCGGCATTGACGCCCGAGAAGGGCAGCATGATGCCGATCTTCACATTCGCCGCCTGGGCCCCGGCGCTCAGCGCCAAGCCGAGCGCGGCAGCGCCAAGCCATTTAAATGGGTTCATCGCATCCTCCCTTAGTGCATTGAATTAGTTTGGAATCCCACTAATCCGTGGGCCGGTGGTCCGGCTCGTTCGCCGGTAAAGTGGACTAACTGGGCACCCGAGGTCAATCGTCAAAGTCGCCACAGCGCACCGCCTGCCGCCTCTTGTTTGCGCATCGCCTGCCGGGCGCGCTTGGCCTTGTACCCGCGAATTTAGACACGCAGGACGTTGACATCGCGGCATCGGCAATCGCAACCATCCGATCCTCCAAACACCAACTTCGATCAATCGTAACTTGCAACGGGTGAGAAAATGCAGGGCGGATCGCGGCTAATCAAATGAATATAATCTGGCTATTCATGTATTTGATGCATGAAGACCGACTTTAGCCTTCAATTCCTCGACGAGCAGATCCCGCAGCGCGGTGGCCGGCGGCGATAGCGGAATCCCGCGCCGACTGACCAGACCATAGGTGCAAGTCAGCTTAGGCCCACGAAGTGGTATGGCGGCCAGACCGCGGCCACCGTGCAGCGCAACATCGATGCTCGGCACAACCGCGAAACCCAATCCGGCTTCGACAAGGCTGACCGCCGTCTCGACGTGCTGGACTTCGTATTGCCAGCTCAAGGTCACGCGCGCGGCGTTGACCGCATCGTCGATCATCGCCCGGACGGCCGTCTTCGAACCGACCCGGATCAGCGGCAGGTTGCGCAGATCCCCCCACCCGACCGACCGCTTCTTCGCCAGCGCATGGCGCGATGGACAGGTAAGCGCCAACGGCGAGACGGAGATCGCTTCCACTTCAAGGTCCCAGCGATTTGTCTGGACGACACTCAGGCCGAATTCGACCTCGCCCGACTGCACCAGTTCGGCGATAGCCGCGGACGGCGTTTCGAAGATGCGCACCTGCACGCGCGGCTGCAGCTTGTGAAACTTGGCAAGAATCGGCGGCAGATAGTTCACGGCGAAGACCGGCAGGCAGGCGATATCGAGCCGCTCGCGCCGTTTGGCGCCCTGTTGCTTGAGCTCGTCGAACGACTGCTCCAGCTCGGCGATGGCCTTCTGCGCCTTGGGCATGAAATCAATGCCGGCCCGCGTCAGCGTCACCTCGCGCGTCGTGCGCGCGAACAGCTTCAAGCCCAGTTCCTCCTCGAGCTTGCGCATCCGGTGGCTGATGGCGGTCTGCGACAGGTTCAGGTGCGCCGCCGCGCGCTGAAAGCTGCCGCGCTCGGCGATGCTGAGAAAAGCCTCCAGCCCGAGAAAGTCGATGCGCATCACGGTGCCCCCTCAAATCGCGGCAAAAAAGCTCACATGCATTCAGTTCATGAATAGGCCTAAAACTCCCATTTGTCGCGCAAGCGCTCTTTCGAAAGGATGCACGCCCGCTTCGTCACGACAGACCTGCGCGGCCCGCGCGGAAGGAACAGGCATGCCGGCTGAACCCATTTATGACATCGCCCATCTCGGCCACATCGAGATGCTGACCAACAAGCCCGAGGCCAGCCTCGACTTCTTCACCCGCGTTTTCGGTCTGATCGAGAGCGGCCGCACGGACGACAGCGTCTATCTGCGCGCCTTCGATGACTACGAATATCATTCGCTCAAGCTGACCGCGGCGAAGACGACGGGCATCCGTCATGTCGCCTATCGCGCCGCGAGCCCCGAGGCGCTTGAGCGGCGGGTCAAGGCGATCGAAGCGCTCGGCGCCGGCATCGGCTGGCGCGACGCCGACGAAGCGCACGGCCCCGCTTATCGTTTCCACGATCCGGACGGCCACGAATTCGAGATCTACTACGAGACGCGACGCTACCAGCCCGGGCCCGACGCGCGGCCGGCGCTCAAGAACCAGGCGCACCGCACACCCAACCGGGCGATCGCGCCGCGCCGTCTCGATCACCTCAACCTGCTGGCCAAGGACGTCGACGCCATCCGCCGCTTCCTGCCGCAGGCGCTTGGTAGCCGCGTCACCGAAATGATCCAGCTCGACGACGGCGCACTCGGCGGCTGCTGGTTTACCTGCAACAACAAATCCTACGATGTGGCTTATACGCGCGACATGGCCAACGGCCATGGCCGCTTCCATCACGTGACCTACGCGGTCGACCAGCGCGAGCACATCCTGCAGGCCTCCGACATCTTTCTGGAGAACGGCGTGCACATCGAGACTGGGCCGCACAAGCACGCCGTGCAGCAGACCTTCTTCCTCTATGTCTGGGAGCCTGCCGGCAACCGCATCGAACTGGCGAATGCCGGCGCGCGGCTGATCCTGGCACCCGACTGGGAGCCTGTGGTGTGGACCGAGGCCGAACGGCGCAAGGGCCAAGCGTGGGGGCTTAAGACGATCGAGAGCTTTCACACCCACGGCACGCCACCGGTGGCCGAACAATAACGCTTAAGACGGAGAACGCCGGACGCGGGTTTAGGCGGCGGCCGATTTGGCGGCCGCGGTCTGGCTCGCGGCCTGCGCCGCGGCGGCGTCCTGCTCTTCCTTACGGTCGAGCAGCATCTCGAGCGACGCCACCTCGACGCGGTTGCGGCCGCGCTCCTTGGCGAAATACAGCGCCTGGTCGGCCTGCGCCAGCAGCTCCGGCATGTCGAGCGCCGGCGCCTCGCAGATCACGATGCCGATGCTGACCGTCGCGCAGACCGGACGCCCGTCGACCTCCTGCGCCACCTGGGCGAAGCTTTCGCGGATCCGCTCAGCGGTCGCCACGGCCTTCTCGGAATCGACATCGTGCATGATCGCGGCGAACTCCTCACCGCCGAGGCGGCCGATGAGATCGGAGGAGCGTAGCGACTGGCGCGCGGCCTCGGTGAAGACTTCCAGCACCCGGTCGCCGAGAGCATGGCCGAAGCGGTCATTGATCGACTTGAAGTGATCGAGATCGATCAGAAGCACAGCAGTCCGCTGTGGCTTGGCGAGATGGCGCTTGGCGAGTTGGCCCGCCTCGTAGAGGAAAGCGCGGCGATTGGCGATGCCGGTCAAGGGATCGACCATCGCCGCCGTACGATGGCGCAATTCGGTGCGCTCCTTCGCCATGGCGAGCAGAATGAACGCGATTGAGATCGTGAACAGCAGCGCCTCGAAGGACAGCACGGTCAGCCACACGCTGCCAAACATCTCCTTGTTGCTCGGCGACCAAGGCAGCATCGACACCAGCGGCGTGCGCAGCAGGAACAGCGCGCCGTGCGCGAACAACATGAAGATCGCCGGCCAGCGCGACACGAGTTGCTCGCTGCGTCCGCGCCAGAACTCATAGGCCGTCAGCCACGTGTAAGCGGTAATGATGCCGGAGGCGATGAATGCGCGGATATCATAGGCGTCGGCGAGCACTGGCAACCGGCAGACCAGCAGCCACAGCACGGCGCCGGTCACCAGATAAACCGGCTCGACCGGACGGCCGTCGAACACGCGGGCGCCGGTCCAGGTCACCGCGAAGGCGGTGAACAGCAGCGCGTTGGCAAGATCGATGGTGATCAGGTCGGGCGCGACGCCATACATGCCGAACAGCATGACGGAGGCGGCGCGAATGAGATGCGCGAAGCCCCACCAGCAGACGGCGGTGATCGCCGTGTTCTGCGCCCAGGCGAACAACAGCAACAGCCCGAGTATGGCCTCGACGTAGATCGTGACCATGAACAGGGTGTTGACGTCGAGACTCATTGCTCGCTACCGCCCATTGCGAATGGGGCCTTTGACGCTGGTGATTGTCCCCGGCTCACTCATAGGGACCCGGGGGAAAGAAGTAGTGAATGGCGCGGCCTCCGCGGAACCAATGCGGGGGTATGGTTTCGAGTGTATTGCCGCCTTGCCGACAATTGATTCCGGCGCGTTTCGCGCCGAAAACCCGCCGGCCGGGTGGAACATCCATGGATTTCAACCGATTTCACCCTGGAGACCCGGCCTTGTGAGCCTCGCCGGCCTCCACTACGTTCAGTTCCCACCCTGCCAACTGCCGGAATCGGGCATGACAATTCGCGACGGCCTCGTAGATGCCATTGGGCATACGCCTCTCATTAAGCTCGAAGCAGCCTCGGAAGCGACCGGCTGTACCATTCTGGGCAAGGCGGAATTCATGAACCCGGGCGGCTCGGTCAAGGACCGCGCTGGTAAGCAGATGATCCTGGAGGCGGAGGCGCGCGGCGAACTCAAGCCCGGCGGGCTGGTGGTAGAATCGACCGCCGGCAACACCGGCATTGGGCTCGCCATCGTCGCCAATGCGCGCGGCTATCGCACCATCATCGTCATCCCGGAAACGCAGAGCCAGGAGAAGAAGGATTTTCTCCGCCTGTGCGGCGCCGAGCTGGTCGAAGTGCCGGCGCTCGCCTTCTCCAACCCGAACAACTACCAGCATGTCGGCCGCCGGCTCGCCGACGCGCTGAAGAAGACCGAGACGAACGGCGTCATCTTCGCCGACCAGTGGAACAATCTCGACAACAGCAAGGCGCATTACGTCTCGACCGGCCCGGAGATCTGGAACGACTGCGCCGGCCGCATCGACGGCTTCATCTGCGCCGTCGGCTCCGGCGGCACCCTCGCCGGCATCTCGACTTTTCTGAAAGAGAAGAATCCGAACATCACGATCGGCGTCGCCGATCCGCGCGGCGCGGCGATGTACAACTATTTCGCCCATGGCGAGGTGAAGGCGAGCGACGGCGGCTCGATCACCGAAGGCATCGGGCTTGGCCGCGTGACCGCGATCGTCGAGCAGATGAAGGTCGACAAGGCCTATCTCATTCCCGACGAAGAGGCCGTGCCGATCATCTTCGATCTGCTCGAACACGAAGGGCTCTGCCTCGGCGGCTCGTCCGGCATCAACATCGCCGGCGCGATCCGGCTCGCCAAGGATCTCGGCCCCGGCCACACCATCGTCACCGTGCTGTGCGACGGTGGCGCGCGCTACCAATCCAAGCTGTTCAATCCGGATTTCCTGCGATCGAAGAACCTGCCGGTACCGGCTTGGCTCGAACGCAAGTCGACCATCAAGCCACCCATCGTCTGAGCGCGCGGGCGTTCCATCGATTTGCCTGCGCGGAACGATTGTCCGATGCTGCGCATTGACGCAGCCAGCCCCAAAGCAACCATGAAGTGACATCAATGAGCCCGACGCCGCCGAGCAAATGGCTGAAGTCCACCGAATGGCTCGCCGCCGAACTCGGCAAGCCGAATGTCGTCGTCGTCGACGGCTCGTTCTATTTGTCGACGCAGAACCGCAATGCCAAAGCGGAGTATGACGCAGGCCACATCCCCGGCGCGGTGTTCTTCGATATCGACGCGGTCGCCGATCACTCGACCGACCTGCCGCACATGCTGCCGGGGCCGAAGCAATTCGGCGAAGCCGCAGGCCGGCTCGGCATCAGCGATAAGGACACCATCGTCGTCTATGACGGGCTCGGCCTGTTCTCATCGCCGCGCGTGTGGTGGACCTTCCGCATCTTCGGCGCCAAGAACGTGTTCATTCTCGACGGTGGCCTGCCCGCCTGGAAAGCCGAAGGCCGTGCGGTCGAAGCCGGTGCAGTTGAGCGGCCCGCGCGTGCCTTCAATGCCGAGATGGACACCCGCGCGGTGGCGATGCAACCCGACGTTCAGATGGCGCTCAACGACGGCAGCGCGCAGGTCGTCGATGCGCGGCCGGCCGGACGCTTCGCCGGGCGCGATCCGGAGCCGCGGCCCGGCCTGCGCGGCGGGCACATGCCCGGCGCGTTGAGCGTGCCCTCTTCCGAGCTGGTTGAGAACGGCCGCCTGATCCCGGCGGAGCGCATCGCCGCCGCCTTTGCCAAGGCCGGCGTGGACGTCGACCAGCCGATCATCACGACCTGCGGCTCCGGCGTTTCCGCCGTCATCCTCGCGCTCGGCCTCGATGCCCTCGGCAAGAAGCCGGCGCGCATCTATGACGGCTCATGGTCGGAATGGGGCGCCCGCCCCGACCTTCCGGTCGAGAAAAGCTGAGCGCCGCGACCGCCTGCCGAGCGGCCTTTTCATCAAACCGCCACGCGGGACCGGTAGTGATCGAGCACGAACAGCCGGATATGCGACGAGAGGTTCGTGGCCTGCCGGCCGACATTGATCTCGTTGAGCAGCGCCGACATCGAGACACGACGGTAATCGGCTATCTCACGCAGCGCATGCCAGAACATGTCCTCGAGAGTGATGCTCGTTCTGTGCCCCCCAATGGTGACGGAGCGTTTCACGATCAGCGACTTCATCAGGATTCCCCACTATCCGTTTTGGATTCGCTTTGTTTTCAAAATTATAAAAAGCCGCCAAGCATGCGCGTAACTGTGATTTATAACGGCGCACTCGCTTAGATTGAGATGATGCGATCGCGGATTGCGAGCGCAACCGCGTGCGCCCGGTTGACCGCACCCATCTTGCGCACGGCTGTCTGGACGTGCTCGTCCACGGTACGCTTGGCGATGTGGAGGATCTCGCCGATCTCCCAGGCAGACTTGCCGCGAGCGACCCAGGTCAGCACTTCCATCTCTCGCGCAGTGAGCGAATATATCTTGCTGCCCGCACCCCGGCGGGAATTCACAGGCATGGCTCGCTACTCAAAGCCATCGCCGATCGGCACAAATACGACGCAAGAACGGTTTCCGATATCGCCCGAGAGAGGTAGCATGTCAGGACGTCGCCGCTTAAGGCATTGTTAAACTTGACGGTACTGTTATTTATGACGGTGGGTCATTATGCGCCGGTCATTGGCGACCCGGCCCCATCCGCATTTAGCGGCGTCGAAACGCAGCGGCTTAAACTACATTCATAAGATAAATTACAATGCACAGCCGCCGGGCAAGCCGTCAGCGTGACGACACAACACATGCTGAGCGATGGCGGCGAAATTGCGTCGCATGACGGTATCAGCTTCTTGATCGCCGCGAAGGATGCGCCTCAGCGCAGGATCTGGCTCAAGAAAAGCTTGGTCCGCTCGTGCTGCGGATGCGCGAAAAATTCCTCGGGCACATTGCTTTCGACGATCTGCCCCTCGTCCATGAAGACGATGCGGTTTGCGACCTGGCGCGCAAAACCCATCTCATGCGTCACGACCAACATCGTCATGCCGTCGTCGGCGAGACCGACCATCGTGTCGAGCACCTCCTTGACCATTTCCGGATCGAGCGCCGAGGTCGGCTCGTCGAACAGCATGATCTTCGGGTTCATGCACAAAGCCCGCGCGATCGCCACGCGTTGCTGCTGACCGCCCGATAGCTGACCGGGATATTTGTTGGCCTGCTCCGGGATCTTGACACGCTTGAGATAGCGCAACGCCAGCTCCTCGGCTTCGCGCTTGGGCATCTTGCGCACCCAGATCGGCGCCAAAGTGCAGTTCTCCAGCACGGTCAGATGCGGAAACAGGTTGAAGTGCTGGAAGACCATACCGACATCGCGCCGGACTTCGTCGATCTTCTTGAGGTCATTGGTCAGCTCGACACCGTCGACGATGATGCGACCGCTCTGGTGCTCCTCGAGCTGGTTGACGCAGCGGATCATGGTCGATTTGCCGGAGCCCGAAGGCCCGCAAATAACGATGCGCTCGCCACCCATCACCTTGAGATTGATGTCGCGCAGCACGTGAAAGTCGCCGTACCACTTGTTCATGTTGATGATGTCCACCGCCACCGGTGTGGTCAGCCTGGTGCGTTTCTGCGGTGCGGTGCTTGCGACAGTGTTCATGGGCATGACCTCAACGTCTATCGCTCTGGGCAAGGCGGGTTTCGACGGCGCGGGCATAGCGCGACATGCCGTAACAGAAGACGAGATAGAAGATGGCCGCGACCGCATAGCCGGTCGTGCTGGTCACCGGCGCCGCCCATTTCGGATCGATGCGCGCCACCTCGATGGTGCGCAACAAATCGAAGATGCCGACGATGAAGACCAAAGTCGTATCCTTGAACAGCGCCACGTAGTTGTTGACGATGTTCGGGATCGTCGTCTTGAGCGCTTGCGGCAAAATGATGAGACGCATGCGCTGCCAATAGGTCAGACCGACCGCCATCGCGCCTTCGAACTGGCCCTTCGGAATGGCCTGCAGGCCGGCGCGTACGACTTCCGCCATGTAGGCCGAGGCGAACAAAGCGATGCCGATCAATGCGCGCAGCAATTTGTCGGGTTCGAAATTGTCCGGCACGAACAAAGGCAACATGACGCTTGCCATGAACAGCACCGTCACCAGCGGCACGCCGCGTACGAACTCGATGAAGATGGTGGAGAACAGCCGCACCGCCGGCATGTGCGAGCGGCGTCCGAGCGCCAGCAGGATACCGAGCGGCAGCGACGCCACGATACCGACCGATGCCACCACGATGGTCACCAGCACGCCACCCCACAGCACGGTGTCGACGACCGGCAGGCCGATGACCTCGAAGCCGTGCAGCAGAATGAAGGACGCGACCGGCATCAGCACGAAAGCGTAGACCATGCCGATGTCGCGGCGCGGCGCGCCAAGCCACAAGGTCCAGACGACTGCGACGGCCAGCAGCGCGAAGAACACATCCACGCGCCAGCGCTCCGGCCCCGGATAGGAGCCGTAGATGAAGTAAGGCAGCCGCTCCCAGACAAAGGGCCAGCAGGCGCCGATCTCGCGGTGCTGCACCACCTCGCGGCAGGCATCGCGATCCATTCCCGTCCACACCGCATCGATGAACAGGAAGTTCACAATCTCCGGGATCACCCAGGCGAGCAGCAGCGCCACCAGGATCGTCAGCACGATGTTGAGTGGCGTCGACAGCAGGTTCTCACGCACCCAGCCGATCGGCCCGGTCATGCGCCGCGGCGGCGGCTGCGGCGGCAATTGCTCGCGGCGCACGAAGCCCATATTGGCAATCGCCAGTTCGCCCTCGTCGGACATGCTCATGATGGCGCCCTCATCGCTCCACCAAAGTCATGCGGCTGTTGTAGACGTTCATCGCAACGGATGTGGCGAGACTGATCGTCAGATAAACCAGCATGGTGATGGCGACGACCTCCACCGCCTGCCCCGTCTGATTGAGCACCGTGCCGGTGAAGACCTGCACCAAATCGGGATAGCCGATGGCCACCGCCAGCGTCGAATTTTTCACGAGGTTGAGATACTGGTTCGTCAGCGGCGGAATGATCACGCGCATCGCCTGCGGCACCACGATCAGCCGCAAGGTCGGCCGCGGCCGCAGACCCAGCGAATAGGCCGCCTCGACCTGGCCGCGCGACACCGACGTGATGCCGGCGCGCACCACCTCGGCGATGAAGGCCGCGGTATAGATCGACAGGCCGAACAAGAGCGCGGCGAATTCGGGCAGCACCTCGATGCCACCGCTAATGTTGAAGCGGCCGGCCTGCGGCGATTCAAACAGCACCGGCACGCCGGTCGCCAGCAACGCGATCACCGGCAGGCCGACCACCAGACCGAGCGTCACCCATAGCACCGGTGTTTGCGCGCCGCTGCGCTCCTGACGCCGGCGCGCCCATATGGTGAACACGATGGACAGCACGAGGCCGACAAAGAAAGCGATCTCTACCCAGCCGAAGCCGCTCAGCGCCGATGGCTTCGGCAGAAACAGGCCACGGTTGTTGAGATAGACGGCACCGCCGATGGTGAGGCTGTCACGGATTTCCGGCAATGCCTTGAGCACGGCGTTGTACCAGAACAGCAATTGCAGGAGCAGCGGCAGGTTGCGGATGGTCTCGACATAACCGCCGGCGACTTTGGCCAGGAGCCAGTTCTTCGACAGCCGCGAGAGGCCGACAACGAAGCCGATGATGGTGGCGAAGACGATGCCGAGCCCGGCCACCAGCAACGTGTTGAGCAGGCCGACCCAGAAGGCGCGGCCATAGGTCGACGCCTGTGCCGAATACGAAATCAACGTCTGGCTGATGTCGAAGCCGGCGGTCGTGTTCCAGAAGCCGAAGCCGGAGGCGATATGCGCGCGCCGCAGGTGATCGATCGCATTGCTGGCGGCGCCCCACACCAGCAACACGATGACGACGCACAACGCGAACTGATAGGCGAGGCTCCTGACCTTCGGATTGTTGTAGAACGGAACGCGCGCGGGGGGATCGCCCCTCGTCAGGTCTGTCGTCGACATATGCCCCTCTTGCCGCGCTTTACGCCGTCGGTCTCAGCAAACGTCCCCCGTCAATCTCCCTTGCCCTTTGGGCTTCGTCGGATCCGCGCCGATCAACGGACCGGCGGCGCGTATTGGATGCCGCCCTTGTTCCACAGGCGGTTCAGGCCGCGGTCGATCTTGAGCGGCGAGCCCTGCCCGACATTGCGCTCGAAGCTCTCGCCGTAATTGCCGACGAGCTTGACGATGCGCACGACCCAATCCTTGGTCAGGCCGAGTTGCTCGCCGAAATTGCCCTCGGTACCGAGCAGACGCTTGATCTCCGGATTGTCGGACTTAGCCGCCTCGTCGACGTTCTTCGACGTGACGTTGAGCTCCTCGGCGTTGAGCATCGCGAACAAGGTCCACTTCACGATATCGAACCACTGGTCGTCGCCCTGGCGCACCATCGGGCCGAGCGGCTCCTTGGAGATGATCTCGGGCAGAATGATGTGATCGTTCGCATTGGCGAGCCGCAGCCGCTCGGCATAAAGCGCGGAGGCGTCGCTGGTGTAGGCGTCGCAGCGGCCGGCGTCATAGGCCTTCACCGCCTCGTTGGCGGTGGCGAAGGTCACCGACTTCATCTGCATGTTGTGCGAGCGGAAGTAGTCGGTGAGGTTGAGTTCGGTCGTGGTGCCCTGTTGCACGCAGATCGAGGCGCCGTTGAGCTCGAGCGCCGAGTTCACCTTCAGCGCTTTGCGGACGACGAAACCCTGGCCGTCATAGTAGTTCACACCGGTGAAGTTGAGGCCGAGCGAGGTATCGCGCGAGGACGTCCAGGTTGTGTTGCGCGCCAACACATCGACCTCACCGGACTGCAAGGCCGTGAAGCGGTCTTTGGCCGACAGCGGCACGAACTTCACTTTCTTGGGATCGTTGAAGATCGCGGCGGCGATGGCGCGGCAGAGATCGACGTCGAGGCCGGTCCAGTTGCCCTGCGCGTCGGGCAGGCCGAAGCCGGCCAACGTGCCGTTCGACCCGCAGTTGAGAATACCCCGGTCCTTGACCGTCTTGAGCGTTTGCGCGGATGCGCTTTGCGCCACCACAAGGACGGCGAGCGCGAGCAATGCAGCAATCTTTTTCATCGAATGACCCCTTCGGCGCAAAACGCGGTACGGCACTCTCGCAGGCAGCCCGAATGACGTCTCTGTCGCGCAGCGCCGCGACGGAAACGCTCGTTCGAGCCATAGCCCCGAGATCCCCTCGGCATTTGCATCTCAGAACGAACGGATTGCAAGGTCAAGGGGTTGACGCTGCATGCTGAACCGTCGGTATATGGCCGTGCACCGTTATTCGCCGGAAGACGCCCCCCGACCATGTCGAAGAAACCGAAGACGCCGATCAAGCCGGACACCCTGCTCGCGCATGCCGGCCGTGACTCAGAACTGTCACACGGCTTCATCAACCCGCCCGTCTATCACGCGTCCACGTTGCTATTTGCCTCGGCGGAAGACCAGGTCGCGCACCGTTCCCGCTACCAATACGGCCGGCGCGGCACGCCGACCACCGAGGCCCTGGAAGATGCGCTGACGGCGCTGGAGGGCGAAGGCTGCGCCGGGGTGGCCCTGCTGCCGTCGGGGCTGGCGGCGATCACCACGGCCCTGCTCGCGGTCGTCGGTGCCGGCGATCACATCCTCGTCACCGACAGCGTCTATCGCCCCACCCGCACCTTCTGCGACGGCATCCTCAAGCGCATGGGGGTGGAAACCACCTATTACGACCCGCTGATCGGGGCCGACATCGCCAAGCTGTTCAGACCCAATACCCGCGCGGTGTTCACCGAGTCACCGGGATCGCAGAGCTTCGAGATGCAGGACATCCCGGCCATCGCCAAGGTCGCCCATGACCGCGGCGCGCTGGTGCTGACCGACAATACCTGGGCCTCGCCGCTCTATTACCGCGCCTTCGAGAAGGGCGTCGACCTGTCGATCCAGGCCGGCACCAAATATATCGGCGGTCATTCCGACATCATGTTCGGCTGCGTGGCCGCCAACGCCAAGGCGCTGCCGGCGTTGAAGGACTTCGTCTACACGCTCGGCCTCTGCGTCGGCCCGGACGACATGTTCCTGGCGCTGCGCGGCTTGCGCACGCTCAGTGTGCGCCTCAGGCGGCACCACGAGTCCGGGCTCGCCATCGCCCGCTGGCTGGAGGCGCGGCCGGAGGTGTTGCGGGTGATGCATCCGGCGCTGGAAAGCGATCCCGGCCACGCCATCTGGAAGCGCGACTTCACCGGCGCCTGCGGCCTGTTCAGCATCGTGCTCAAGCCCGTGTCGCAACAGGCCGTCTACGCCTTCATGAACGAACTGGCGCTCTTTGGGATCGGATATTCCTGGGGTGGCTTTGAGAGCTTAGTGATCTCGTTCGACTGCGACGAGTATCGCACCGCGACCACATGGGCGCCGGGCGGGCCGACGTTGCGCTTCCATGTCGGCCTGGAGGATCCAGCCGATTTGATCGCCGATCTGGAGCGCGGTTTCGCGGTGTTCAACGCCACCAAGTGATCAGGCCGGCGCACCCTGCCCGCCGCTGCGCATGACGAACTGCAGATTGCGCAAATAAACGAACACGCCGAAGGCCTGGCCGATGATGAAGACCGGGTCCTTGCGGTAGAGCGCGTAGCCGAGCAGCATCAGGCCGCCGCCGATGGAGAACACCCAGAACGCGGTCGGCACGACGCTCTTGCCCGCCCGCTCCGAAGCAATCCACTGCACCACGAAACGCATGGCGAACAAAGCCTGCGCGATATAGCCGATCAGGATGCCCCAATCGAGGTTGCCGACGAACACGTCGTGCAGATAGCCGCCAACGGCGTTTGTGATATCGACCAGCATTGTCTTTCCTCAGTACGCATGCGCGAATGCTTCCGCGCTAGTTCTCCACGATGTCCGGAACGCGCTTGCGCCGGCGGACCAGCCACCACACGCCGGCGAGATCGAGGATGCCGACCCACAGCCGGTCCCACATCCCGTAATTCGACACGCCGCTGCCGCGCGGGCGATCGACGACGTCGACAGAACCGATGGTCCGGCCGTCGCGCTTGACCAGCGCCGGCAGGAAGCGATGCAGGCCCTCGAAATACGGCAGGCCCAAGAACACATCGCGCCGGAACGCCTTCAGTCCACAGCCGGTGTCGCGGGTGCCGTCGCGCAGCACCGCGCCGCGCACCGCATTGGCGATACGCGACTGCATTTTCTTGAAGCCCGAGGCTTTGCGACCCACGCGCTGGCCGGCGATGAGGCCCATCATGGGGCCGCCCGCTTCCAGCGCGCGGATCATCGCCGGGATGAAAGCCGGGTCGTTCTGCCCGTCGCCGTCGATCGTGACCACGATCGGCCCGCGCGCCACGGCAACGCCTGAGCGCACGGCGGACGACTGGCCGCAGGACGATCGGTGACGCACGCGGCGCAGCCACGGATGTTGCGCCATCAGCCGCTGTAGCTCGGCCTCGGTGCCGTCGGTCGAGCCGTCATTGACGTAGACGACCTCGAACGGCCATTGGCCCTCGAGCGCCTTGGCGATCTCGGCCACCAGCGGGGCGATATTGCCGGCTTCGTTGCGCACCGGCACCACGACGGAAACCGCCGGTTCAGTCGTATTCATGGTCAAATCAGTCCTGCCGGGGGTAGCCCAAGGCCGCGTTCTATGGGGCCAGGAGGGCGCGGGCAACAGCTTTGATCCGCCGCCGGGAGGGCCCCGGATACTGGTGCGGCATCCCGTCCGGACCGATCGAGAAGCCGAGCCGGCGCAACGCAAAATAGCGCCGCACCAGGAGCGCGCCGACAATGCCGACCACCGCGCCGGCGGCGACGTCCGTTGGGTAATGCGCGGTCACCACCACGCGGCTGATGGCGATCAGGACGGCATAGATCAGCAGCACGGTACGGGCGCGCGGCCACAACGTGCCGAAGGCCACCAGCACTGCGAAGGCCGTGGTCGAATGGCCGGACGGCAGGCTGGCGTACTCGGAGCGCCAGCTACAGGGAGAGAACACGTCAGGGTCGGCGAGACCGGTCACCATGGGACGGGCGCGGCCGATCAGGCGCTTGACGACGGTGACGAACAGGCCCGGCACGGCGATGGCCAGGAACAGGAAGCCGACACGCACCATGACGGCCGCGACCACGAGTTGCGTGAAGCGCGGTAGCACCGGCGGCAACGCGGCGAGCGCCAGAAACAACAGGCCGAGCGGCCAGAGGAACCAGCCCGATTTGCCGAAGTCGGTGATGTCGTCGAACAGGCTGATCAGCCAGCGCGGCAGGCGCGTGGCGGCAGTGCTGGTGCCGGAATCGAACAGGATCATGACGAACACGAACACGCCGATCGCCACCACCGCGGCGACGATCAGTTGCCGTGTCGGCATCAGCCAGGATTTCGCCGGCGTGATGCGCGGCGGCCGTACCAGCACGGTCAGTGCCGCCACCACGTTGTTGGCGCAGCGGCGCCAGGCGGGCATCGCGCTGCCCGGCCCGTGGCCGATGCCGTTCGCCGTCGTCATGGCGTTTCCATCGAGCGGAACAGCGTCAGGACCGCCGGCTTGCCGATGCTGATATTGAAGCCTTCGATGCGCTGGCTCAGCACATAGCGCAGGCCGATGGCATCGGCGCGCTGGACGAAGCTGCGCTCACTGCGCGGGTCGATCAGCGCGAAGTGGCAGGAGCCCTGGCGGAGGAATTCGGCCGCGCCGGCCGCGTCGGTGAAACGCGTGTCGGTGCCGGCGATGAAGACGAGGCTCGGCTCCTGATAGGCGAAGGTCGAGGCCACATGCGCCACCTTGCAGCCGGAGGCGCGGATCTCCTTGGCGATCAGCGCGCTCGGGAACAACATCGGCAGCAGCGGAAAGGTCACGGCGTAGACCGTGATCGCCACGAATACCGAGGCCATCATGCCGCGCAACAGCGCGCGCTCCGCGCCGTCGACCTCGTAAAGCCACCAGGCAAACAGACCGAGGATCACCGCGACGCCCGCCGAGGGCCAGGCGGCGATCCCAAGATCGCGGCTGAACATGACGAAGATGACCACCACCGCGATGGAGATGATCGCCGGAAACAGGAACCAGCCGACCGTGCCGCGCACCATCCAGCGCTTCTTGGCGAGCCCGCCCTTCTCGATGATGCCGGCCATCAGGATGGCGATGGCGGGATAAAGCGGCAGCACGTAATGCGGCAGCTTGGTCATCACCGCCTCGAACACGAGCCAGGACGGAATCAGCCACGCCAGCAGGAACTGCGCGCCGGGCTCCTTGCGCACGCGCCACACCATCGGCGCGGCAAGCCCCGCCAGCACCGAGCCCGGCCAGAACGTCACCCAGAACAAGAGGAAGTAGTAGCCCGGCGGCGCGCCATGGGCTTCCTGACCGCTGGTCACCTTGTCGAGCATGTCGTGGCCGAGCGCCTGCACGAAAAAGCTGTCGCCCGACTTGGCGATGATCGCGATGAACCAGGGCAGCACCAGGAGGATCAGCCAAGCCAGACCAGCGAAGGGCCGCAACGACCAGATCCAGCGGCCCGAGCGATCGAGGATCGACAGCGCCAGCGCCGTCAATCCCACGAACATCAGGATCACCGGCCCCTTCAGCAGCACGCCGAAGGCCAGCGCCGTCCACAGCACGATCGGATCTCGCCAGCCGATCGGCTTATCGGGCGCGCGGCGCGCGCTGAGATAGACCCGCGCCATGGCGCCCATCGCGACGACGGAGGCAAACAGCAAGGCGGCATCGGTCTTGGCCAGCCGCGCCTCGACGCCGAGCAGCACCGCGCTCGCCATCATCAGCCCCGCGAGCAGCGCCGACCGCCGGGAGACGAAGGCCAATGCCGCCCAGTAGGTGGCGAGCACGGCGCCGATCGCGCCGAACAGCGACGGCAGGCGATAGAGCCAGATGGTGGTGCGCGCTTCGGACACGCCGATGGCGCCGCCGGCTTTCACCGCGGCGGCCTGCAGCCAGTAGATGCCGACCGGTTTCTTGTAACGGACCTCGTCCTGGAAGCGGATGTCGATATAGTCGCCGCTCTCCAGCATCTGCTTGGTGGCCTGCGCGAAGCGGGCCTCGTCGCGGTCGACGGCGGGAATCTGGAAGAAGCCCGGCAGGAAGGCGAGCAGCGCGAAGGCGAGCAGCAGCGCCGCGGCGCGCCGATGCGACGTCACCGCCCAATCGAGTGCGGCGGCGAGCCCCCGCGCGGGAGCCAGCGATTGCGGCTCTTCGTTGATGGTCGTGCTCATGGACTTGACCGGGTTCTCGCCCACTAACTGCCCGCAGACAATAAGCTTTCGTGGATAGCCCCCGTTATTCGGCGGCTACTGCAACCTTACGGTCACACTATCGGCGGCGCCACGCGCATCCATGACCGTCAGGCGGACAAAACCCGGCCCATCGGGGTGGAAAAACAGCGTCCGGCGGGTCCCGGCGAGGCCCAGCGGCACGCCATTGACCATCACCGTCAGCGGGGCGCGGCCGCCGCTGATCTTGAGCGCGACCGCATCGGGCGCGCCGGTACTGGAAAGTTCCAGGCGCGCGCCATCGGGCGGGAACATGATACGCGGCGGCTCGACCGGGCCGCCCATCTCGTTGGCGGGAGTGAACCGCTGCAGCGGCGGCGGCAGCTTGGCGGTCGGCGCGAAGATCACACCTTTCGGCGGCTTCGGCAGCGCCACCGCCGTGCGGCCCGAGCGGGCGAAGGCATCGAACAAAATAGGCGCGGCCGTGCTGCGGCCGACCAGGCCGGGCACCGGATTGCCGTCGGGCCGGCCGACCCAGACGCCGATGGTCATCTGGCCATCGAAGCCGACCGACCAAGCGTCGCGGTAGCCGTAGGACGTGCCCGTCTTGAAGGCGAGACGGCCATGCGGGGCATTCTCCGGCGGCGGCGCGCCGATCAACACGTTGCCGACATACCAAGCGGCCGCCGGATCCATCAGCCGCCGCGGGCTCGCCAGCGGCGCGCCGAACCGTTCGGTGAGCGGCACCGCCGCGCCGAGCCGCGCCAGCCCGACATAGAGCATGGTCAGGTCGGCGAGCTTCACGCCGACGCCGCCCAGGCCCATCGCCAGTCCCGGCGCCTCGCCTTTCGGCAGCACCAAGGCCGCGCCGGTCTGCGTCAGCCGCGCGCCGAGCCGGTTGACGCCGACTTTGCTGAGCACGGCGATGGCCGGCACGTTGAGCGACAATTGCAGGGCTTTGCGGATGGTCACCGTGCCCTGGAAACTCAGGTCGAAATTCTCCGGCGTGTAGCCGCCGTAGCGCGTCGGCCGGTCGTCGATCAGCGTTTCGGGATGGATCAGACCGTCCTCGAAACCGAGACCGTAGATGAAGGGCTTGAGCGTCGAGCCGGGCGACCGCAGCGCTTGCGTCATGTCGACTTGGCCGGCGCGGCGCAGGTCGAAGTAACCGGACGACGCCACGCGCGCGAGCACCTCGCCGGTGGCGTTGTCGACCGCGATGATCGCGACCGACAGCTCGGGACCCAGCGCGTGGGCGCGCTCACTGGCCAGCTCCTCCAGCTTGCGCTGCAGGATCGCGTCGATGGTCAGGCGGTGCACGAAGCGGTCCGGCTCGGCGGCGACGACCTGATCGCCGGCGTGCGGCGCCAGCATCGGCAGTTGCTTGCGCTCCGTCGGCACCGGCTGCGCCTTGGCGCGGGCGACGTCGTCCGCCGAGACAAGGCCCTGCGCCGCCACCCGATCGAGCACGGCATCGCGCGCCGCGCGCGCGGCCACCGGGAAACGGTCGGGCCGGCGGCTCTCGGGCGCCTGCGGCAGCGCCACCAAAAGCGCGGACTCTGAAAGGGTTAGCCGCTTCGGCTCCTTCGCAAAGTAAGCCAGCGAGGCAGCCCGGACGCCTTCGAGATTGCCGCCATAGGGCGCCAAGGTCAGGTAGAGCGAGA
>JANLJK010000282.1:31647-41860 GCA_029255525.1 Pseudolabrys sp. | reverse complement strand
GCAGCGCCTGGATTCGTGAATCTCAACTGGTGCGCAGTCCAAAGAACCCAGATATCCCCGCTTTCGCGGGGACGACAGCGTCTTACTTCCCGTATTTTTCCCAGTACTTGCCGAACAGCTCTTCTTCGCTCGGCTTGTCCTCGGGGATGGTGGTGACGAGGTGGGTGATGTTGAGGAAGTTCTTGTAGTTCAGGTTCTCGGTGATGCTGTTGCCGCCCCAGGTGCCGCAGCCCATCGACAGGGTGAAGTTCAGCCCGGAGTCGAAGCCGCCGCCATTGGCGAAAGTGTGCGCCTGATTGACCAGCACACGCACCACGTCGGCCTGTTCGGCGACCTTGCGGGCACGGGCCATGTCCTTGGTGTGCAGGCCGAGCGAATGGCCGCGCCCCTGGTGATTGAGGATATCCTCCACCTGCGTCACCGCCGCGTCGAAATTCTCGGCGCGGTAGATGGTGAGCACCAGCGACAGCTTCTCCCCGGAGAACGGATAATCGCGACCGACGCCGGTTTCTTCGACCATGAAGAACTTCTTCGATTGCGCCTCGGCCGGCAGGCCGCAACCCTGGGCGAAGACGTCGGCATCGCGCGCGATCAAGGTGCGCGACAGCTTGCCATCCGGCCACAGCGCTTCCTGGATCTTCGCCTTCTCAGGCGCGGAGGCCATGTAGCCGCCGGCGCGTTCGAGCGCGGCGATGGCCTTGTCGTAGACGGCGTCGACGATGGTGATGGAATTCTCCGACGAGCAGGAGGTGGCATTGTCGAAGATCTTGGAGGCGCAGATCTTGGCGGCCGCGTCGTCGAGATCGGCGGTCTCGTCGATGATCACCGGCACGTTGCCGGTGCCGACGCCGATCGCCGGCGTGCCCGACGAATAGGCGCGGCGCACATTGTCCTGCGAGCCGGTGGCGACGATCAGGTCGGCGGCCCGCATCAGCGCCTGGGTCATGTCCTTGGACGCCGGCGGCGGCAGAATCTGCACCAGGTCCTCCGGCGCGCCGATCTTACGCAATTCGGCGCGCATATAGTCCACGGTCTTGCCCGTCGTCTTCATGCCGGCCGGCGAGGAGGCGATGATGATGGCGTTGCGGCCCTTGATCGCCATCATTGCTTTGTTGACCGGCGTGGCGCCGGGATTGGTCGACGGCGTGATGGCAGCGACGAGGCCGACGGGCTTGGCCCACTTCGTGATGCCGAGCTTCTTGTCCTCTTCGATGATGCCGACCGACTTCACCCGCAGAAGATCGCGCAAGGTGCCGAAGGTCTTGCGCGTCTTCTTGATGATCTTGTCGGGGACATTGCCGAGATGGGTGTCCGCGACCGCCAGTTCCGCCAGTTCCTTGGCGTGCGCCGGATTGTAGAGCGACCACGCCAAAGCCGTGACCGCTTCATCCACCGTCGCCTGATCGGCGTTGGCGAAGGCCTTCTGCGCCGCCCTGCCCTTGCGCACCAGTTCCTCGACCACCGCGAGCCCGGCCGGATCGGCCACCGGTTTCACTGCTACCGTCATTGCTTGTCACTCCCTAGTGCCCGCGCCCACATTTCCGTTCGTCCCCGCGAAAGCGGGGACCCAGCACTGGATTCCCGCCGCAAGTCGGCTGTAGCCGACTTGCGCACTGTAAGTGGCAGACATCGGGTAAACCCGATGTCTGCTCGCGGGAATGAACGGAGTGTGCGGCACGATCATTCCAATTACGCCACCTGTTGCGGCCGCATGTCCTCGCGCCGAATGCCGGCGACGACCACGGGCTTCTTCATAGCGTCGCGGCGGAACGGCTCGCCGAGCTCCTGATTGAGGACGACCTCGATGAAGGTGGTGATGCGCTTCTTCTGGTCCTCGCAGGACTGACGCAGCGCCTCGGTCAATTCCGCCTGGGTGCGCACGGTGACGCCCTTGAGGCCGCAACCTTGCGCCACCTTGGCGTAAGAGAGATGCGGATCGAGCTCGGTGCCGACGAAATTGTTGTCGTACCAGAGGATCGAATTGCGCTTCTCGGCGCCCCACTGATAGTTGCGGAACACGACCATGGTGACGCCGGGCCATTCCTCGCGGCCGACCGAGCTCATCTCATTCATGGAGATGCCGAAGGCGCCGTCGCCGGCAAAGCCGACGCAAGGCGTATCCGGATTGCCGATCTTGGCGCCGATGATCGACGGAAAGCCATAGCCGCAAGGCCCGAACAGGCCCGGCGCAAGATATTTCCGGCCCTGGTCGAACGTCGGATTGGCGTTGCCGATGGCGCAGTTGTTGCCGATGTCGCTACTTATGAGGGCGTTCTTCGGCAGGCCGGCCTGGATCGCGCGCCAGGCCTGGCGCGGCGACATGCGGTCGGCGTCGCGCGTGCGCGCATCGGCGTTCCAGGTGGTGCCCGGATCGTCGTCCTCGTGATCCATGCTGGAGAGCGTCTGCAGCCACTTCGACTTGGTGTCGTGGATCAGGTTCTTGCGCTCCTCGCGGCCGGCATTGCCGGCCGACGGCGCAAGCTGCTTGAGGATGGCTTGCGCCACCAGCTTGGCGTCACCGCAGATGCCGACAGCGACCGGCTTGGTCAGGCCGATGCGGTCGGCATTGATATCGACCTGGATGATCTTGGCGGTCTTCGGCCAATAATCGATGCCGTAGCCCGGCAAAGTCGAGAACGGGTTGAGGCGGGTGCCGAGCGCCAGCACGACATCGGCCTTGGCGACCAGTTCCATCGCCGCCTTCGAGCCGTTGTAGCCGAGCGGGCCGACGGCCAGACGATGGCTGCCGGGGAAGCTGTCATTGTGCTGGTAGTTGTTGCAGACCGGCGCATCGAGCTTTTCAGCCAGCGCAACGCAATCGGGAATCGCATTCCCGATGACGACGCCGGCACCCGACAGGATGACCGGGAATTTCGCTTCCGACAGCAGCTTCGCCGCCTCAGCGACGGCCTTCTCACCGCCAGCCGGACGCTCGAAGTCGACAATCGCCGGCAGGTTGATGTCGATCACCTGCGTCCAGTAATCGCGCGGTACGTTGATCTGCGCCGGCGCCGACAGGCGCTTGGCCTTGGAGATGACGCGGTTGAGCACCTCGGCGATACGCGAGGGATCGCGCACCTCTTCCTGATAGCAGACCATGTCGCGGAACAGCGCCATCTGCTCGACTTCCTGGAAGCCGCCCTGGCCGATGGTCTTGTTGGCCGCCTGCGGCGTCACCAACAGCATCGGCGTGTGGTTCCAGTAGGCCGTCTTCACCGGCGTCACGAAGTTGGTGATGCCCGGGCCGTTCTGCGCGATCGCCATGGCCATCTTGCCGGTCGTGCGGGTGTAGCCGTCGCAGATCAGCGCGCCGTTGGTCTCGTGCGCCACATCCCAGAACGTAATGCCCGCCTTCGGGAACAGATCGGAGATCGGCATGAAAGCCGATCCGATAATGCCGAAGGCATGCTCGATGCCGTGCATCTGCAGCACCTTCACGAAGGCTTCTTCCGTCGTCATCTTCATCGCTTCATCACTCCCGGAAACGCGATTTGAAAGGGATCAGGCTTTCGCCTGGAAAATTTCGGCCAGTTCGTTGGCCGCATTACGCAGGGCCGGCAGATGCCGGCGCGCCGTCTGCACGCTCATGCGCGCTTCCGGAGCCTGGATCGCCAGAGCCGACAACAGCTCGCCGTTCCTGCCCATCACCGGCACAGCCATGCAGACCACGCCCATGAGATATTCCTCGCGATCGAAAGAGACCTGCTCCTTGCGGATCTGCCGCAACTCGGCGTCGAGCTGGATGCTGTCACCGATGGTGTTCTCGGTGAACTTGCGCAGCTCCAGGCTTTGCAGCAGCCGCTTGCGGCGCGCCGACGGCGCCAGCGCGAGGTAGAGCTTGCCGATCGCGCTGCAATGCAGCGGCACGCGCGAGCCCGAAGTGTAATGCAGCCGTAGCGGCCAATGCTCGGCCTCGACGCGGTCGAGATAGACGACTTCGCCATTGAGCAAGGTGCCGATATTGCAGGTCTCGTTGAGCGTATTCACGAGGCGCTGCAGGACGACATGCGGCGTATCGTTGCGCATCGACGACGAGAGCGCGCCGAAGGCCAACTCGGTGAGACGCGGGCCGATGATCAGCCGGCGGCGGCCGGGCTCGCGCGACAGATAGCCGTGGCCGACGAACCAGTCGACCAGGCGATAGGCCGTCGCTTTCGGCAGCTTCAGCGAAGCAATGATGTCGAGTACGTCGATAGGCGCGCGCGATTTGGCCACATGCTCGAGGATGGCGAAGGAACGCGCGGTGGCGCCGAGCTTATGCTCCCGCCCCGGCGACTTGACGCGCGGTGACGGCTTGCGCTCGGCGACCGCCGGACGCGGGCGCGCCGGCTCGCGGGCTGGGAGGGCGGTGAGGTTATTGGCCATGGATCACCTGGCGACTGACGCTGTGGCGACGCGCTTGGCGCGCCACTGCTGCACGAAAGGAAGCAGCAGCATGATGAAGGTGAAGAGCATGACCGCGCCGGCGATCGGACGCGTGAAGAACACCGTCCAGTCGTTGCCGAAGCTGATCATGGAGTTCATGAACGAGGCCTCGGCGAGCGGGCCGAGGATGACGCCCAGCACCAAGGGGGCGATCGGGAACTTGAAACGCTCGAACAGATAACCAATGACGCCGAAGCCGATCATCAGCCACAGGTCTGTGATGCTGCCGCGGATCGACAGCGCACCGACGAAACACAGGATCAGCACATAAGCGGAGACGACCGCTTCCGGCAGGTCGAGGATCTTCACCAGCGGCCGGATGGCGAAGTAGCCGATGACGCACATCAGCGCGAGGCCGAGAAAGATCGAGGCGAACACCGCGTAGACGATGGGCGCCGAGTTCGTCATCACCTCCGGGCCCGGCTGGATGCCGTGCAGCATGAAGGCGCCGAGGATGATCGCAGTCGCGCCCGAGCCTGGAATGCCGAGCGCGAGCAACGGCACCAGCGCGCCGCCGACCGAGGCGGTGGCGGCCGCCTGCGGGGCGACGATGCCCTCCGGCACGCCCGTGCCCATTTCGTGACGCCGCTTGCCGAACTGCGCCTCGAGGCCATAGCTGACGAAGGAGGCGATCGTGGCGCCGGCGCCGGGGATCAGGCCGATGACGTTGCCGAGCACGCTGGCGCGCAGGAACATCGCCTTCAGCGCGCCGACCTCACGCAGGCTGGGCAATTCGGTGCGGGCATTGCCGATCTTCTCGATCGGCTTCGAGGCAAAGCCGGTCTCCAACCGCGACAGCACCTCACCGACGCCATAGGCACCAACCATGACCACCAGGAACTCGATGCCATCGGCAAGAATGCGCGAATCGAAGGTGAAGCGCGCGGCACCATAGGTTTCGTCGGTGCCGACGGTGGCGATCAACAAGCCGACCGACAGGCTGATCAGCGCGTTGCTGAGCGAGCCCTTGCCGAGCGCGACCACGCTGGAGAGGCCGAACATCAGCACCGCGAAATATTCCGGCGTCGAGAAGCGCAGCGCGAAATGCGCCAGCGGCTGGGTGAGCAGAACCATGATAATGGCGGAGAGGACGCCGCCGCCGAGCGCGGCGATCAGCGTCCAACCGAGCGCCTTGGCGGCCTGGCCCTTGCGGCCCATCGTGTAGCCGTCCCATAGCATGGGCACGTCGATCGGTTCGCCGGGTATCCTGAACAAGATCGCCGTGAAGGCGCCGCCATAGGTGCCGGATACATACATCGCGCTGAGCAGCACGATCGAGGCGGTGACATCCATGCGGTAGGTGAAGGGCAGCGCCAGCGCGACGCCCATCACCAGCGTGAGACCGGGGAGAACTCCGATCAGCAGGCCGATGACGATGCCGACCAGCAGCATCAGCAGATTGAGCGGTGTCAGGCAGTCGAGAAAGCCTTGACCGAGCTGGAGCAGAATATGACTCATGCGCGTGCCTGCCCTTAACCGCCGAGAATGACGCGAATGAAGTCGGTGACGGCATCGAATGGCGGCGTGCCGCGCGGCAACGAAACGTAGGCGATGCGCATGAACAACACCGCGGCCGCCAAAGTCACGCCGGCGCTGGTCAGCCACACCGCGGCATGCCGGCGGTAGCGGCCGAGATACATGAAAGCGGCGAGGAACAGGAAGGTCGACAGCAGGAAGCCGAGGGTTTCGACAACCAGCGCATAGACCGCCACCAGCACCACGCCACCGATCAGCAGCATCGGATAGGTCGGGGCATTCTCCTCGGTCTCTTCTTCGGCTTCGAGCGCATCGGCGACGCCATGCGTTTCGGTTCGCATGCCGAGCAGCCCGCGGGCGATTTCGAACAGGCACACCGCCGCCATCAGCCCGATCGCCAGCTTCGGCCAGAAATCGGGCCCCAGGCTGCCGGGCCGCGGCGTGAATTCGATCTGCTGCGCGAAGTGGAACAGCAGCGCGGCCACGCCAAGGCCGATGACATACGGCAAGGTGAAACGGATCGTGGCTTTGTCCATAACTATGCCTCTCGGCCCGGGCTCAGTTCGTCGCCAACGTCTTCTTCATGTCATCGAGCTGCTCCTGCACGTAGGCAGGCGCTTTAGTCGCGTCGACGAAGCTGTCGTCGAAGCCATACTGTTCTTCGAGGAATTTCTTGTATTCGGGCGTCGCCGCGACCTTGGCGAGCGAATCCGACAGCTTCTTCACGACATCGGGCGGCGTGCCGGACCGCACGACGATGGCGCGGAACTGCGGTAACGCAACCTTGTAGCCAATCTCGTGCGACGCCGGGACGTCCTTGAAGCTGTCCATCCGCCTCTCGCCGAACAGCAGGATTGGGCGCATCTGATTGCCCTTGATGAACTGGGCAACGTCGCCGGCCTGCTCGTAGAGCGCATCGGCATGACCGCCGAGGATCGAAACATAACGTTCGCTCGGCTTGGCGAAGGGCACCTGCACCACCTTGACGCCACCGCGCGACAGCACATTGAGCGAGAAATCGTCGACGCTGCCGAAGCCGAGCGTCGCGACCTTCAATTTGCCGGGATTGGCCTTGGCTTCCTTCTCGAAGTCGGCCCAGGTCTTGAACGGCGAATCCTGCTTCACGAAGATGAAGGACGGGCCCTTGATCATCACAGCGACCGGCGTGATGTCGTTCATCGTCCAGCGCGGGCTCTTGCCGGCGAGGAGCGCATGGGCGTCGGCGATATAGACAGCCATGGAATAGCCGTCGGCGGGCGCGGCCATCAGCTTGGCCATACCGGTGGCGCCGGTGCCGCCGGGCACGTTGACGACCGGAATGCCCTGCCCGAGCATCGGCTCCATCAGCTTGGCGATCAGACGGGCGAGCTGGTCGGCGCCGCCGCCCGGCCCCCAGGGCACGATCATTTCGATGGGCCGCTCGGGATAACCGGCGGCGACGGCCTGGCCGCTGCAAAGCGCGGCGGTAAAAGCGGCAACAAGGAAAGCGGCAGTTCGCGCGATCGAACGCATGACAGTCCTCCCTATGGCCGCCTGTTATTCGTTCATCCGCCTGCGGCCTTGCCCGGCATGAACGCCTCTGCCGGCTTATGCTGCCGGCTTGAGTCACGCAGAGACCTGCGTGACAAAGTCTCACTCAATGAGACCAGTATTCTCATGACGATAACAGAGGACCTCAGAGCCGCAATGGGGAAAATGAGGCCTAGCGTCTCGCAGTTTGAGACTTGGGCCAAGAAAACGACCGCGCAGACGTTGGATTCTCAACGCGCGGGATATGATGCGACGCAATGACGGCGACCCCACATAAAAAAGGCCGGGAGCGCCCCGGCCTTTCGCAATTGGATTATCTGCACATCCAAAAAACGTGAATGCCCGGGACAAGCCCGGGCATGACGTCTTCGATTATTCGCCTTACCGCTTCTCGAGCGGCACGTAAGTCCGCAAGTCAGGACCGTTGTACAGCGTGAGCGGGCGGATCAGGATGTTATTCTCGAACTGCTCGAGCACCTGCACGCACCAGCCGGGCACGCGACCGATGGCGAAGATCGGCACGAACAGATCGCGTTTGATGCCGAGCAGGTGGTAGACGACGCCGGAATAGAAATCGACATTCACGTTGACGCCGTGGCGCGCATAAGGCGCCATGGCCTGCACCACCGCCTGCAGAATCTCGAACCACTTCGGCTCGCCCATTTCCTTGGACAGCCGCTCGACGCCGGCGCGCATGTGACGCGCGCGCGGATCTTCGGCACGATAGACGCGGTGGCCGAAGCCGGTAATGGCCACGCCCGCCTTGCGCTTTTCCTTGACGTAGTCCGCGGCGCGCGCGGGATCGCCAATCTCCTCCGCCATCTTCATCACATCCTCGGCAGCGCCGCCATGCGCGGGACCCGACAGCGCGGCGATCGCGGCGGTGACGGCCGCGTGCAGATTCGCCTGGGTCCCGATCACCACGCGCGCGGTGAAGGACGAGGCATTGGAGCCGTGCTCGGCATGCAGGATGAGATCGCGGTCGATGAGCTGCGTCGCATCGGCGCTCGGCTTCTTGCCGGTGAGCATCCACAGCAGGTTGCCGGGGTGCGACAACGTCTGATCGGCGGGGATCGGTTCGAGGCCGGCGCGGATGCGCGCATGCGCGGCAACGATCATCGGCACCTGCGAGGTGAGCCGCACGCCCTTGCGCAAGTTCGCCTCGCGCGAATTGTCACCAACGTCCGGATCGAAAGCGGCGAGCGCGGAAGCGCCGGTGCGCAGCACATCCATCGGATGCGCGTCCTTGATCGAGCGCACGATATCCAGCACCGGCCCGGGCAGCGCGCGCGCGGCCTTCAACTCGGCATCGAAGGTAGCAAGTTGCTGCTTGTTCGGCAGGTCGCCGTTCATCAGCAGCCAGGCGGTTTCCTCGAAGCTCGAATGCTCGGCCAGATCATGAATTGAATAGCCGCGATACCGCAGCTCTCCGGCCTTGCCGTCGATGAAAGTGCAGGGCGAACGGTCGAAGTAGACGCCCGTGAGGCCGCGATGAATCTTGATCGCCTCGGCTGTTTCAGTCATTGATCCTCCCTTCCTTTGCGCATGACCTCGTCCGAAAACCGGAAACCACTTTTCGGGGTCATGCGTTTGCTCCCGACCAACGCTTTCTCACGTGGTGAGATGTATGGACTTAACTGGTAAGTTGTTTGATATCGCACGACGGCGTTATCGCAAAATCGTTTTGCCGGAAGGCGACGATGCGCGCGTCGTTGCCGCCGCTTTGCGTCTACGGGATGAGAAAGTCGCACAGCCGATTCTGCTCGGTGCACGTGATGCAATCGCAACAATGGTCGCGAACGACGCAAAAGTCTCACTCGATGGGATCGAGATCGTCGATCCGAAGACAGATGCACGCTTGCATGATTATGGCACGGCGCTTTCGGCGGCGCGCGACAGCATGACGCCGGCGATGGCGACACGGCTCGCGGCGAAGCCGCTCTACTTCGCCGGCATGATGGTGCGGCAAGGCCATGCCGACGCCATGGTGGCGGGCGCGGCCAATCCGACGCGGCGCGTGATCGAAGCCGGGCTCATGACGGTCGGACTGGCGGAAGGCATCGCTTTGCCGTCGAGCTATTTCCTGATGGTGGTGCCGAACTTCCTCGGACAAGGCGCGCGGCCGCTCGTCTTCGCCGATTGCGCGGTCAATGCCGATCCGACCGCAAGCGAGCTTGCCGACATCGCCATCGCCTCGGCGCGCAGCGCCGCAGCGCTGCTCGGCGAAACGCCGCGCGTCGCGCTGCTGTCGTTCTCCACCAAGGGCAGCGCGCAACATGCGCGCATCGACAAGGTGCGCGAAGCACTTGCCATCGTGCGCGAACGCGCGCCGACGCTGGCCATCGATGGTGAACTGCAGGCCGATGCGGCGCTGGTGCCGAGCGTGGCGCTCAAGAAGGTGAAAGACGACAGTGCCGTCGCCGGTCAGGCCAATGTGCTGATCTTCCCCGATCTCGATTCAGGCAATATCGGCTACAAACTCACGCAGTGGGTCGGCGGCGCGCAGGCGATCGGGCCGTTCCTGCAGGGCTTTGCTAAGCCGATCAGCGACCTGTCGCGCGGGGCAAGCGTGGACGACATCGTCACCACTTGCGCCGTGGTCGCGGCCGGGTAGTTTATTTGTCGCGCGTCGGCTCAATGTCGTCGTCCGACAGCACGCGCAAGGCGGCGCCTTCGACGTCATTATATTGGCCGCTCTTGAGCGCCCACAGAAAGCCAAACAGACCGGCAAGGCCCAAGCCGAGCGCCATCGGCACCAGATAGACCAGAACGTTCATGACTT
>JANLJK010000282.1:0-31547 GCA_029255525.1 Pseudolabrys sp. | reverse complement strand
GCAAGGCCCAAGCCGAGCGCCATCGGCACCAGATAGACCAGAACGTTCATGACTTCTTGCCTCCCGCCCGCAGGGCGTTGAGGGTGACCAACAGCGAAGAGCCGGACATGGCCAAAGCCGCGATCAACGGCGTGATCAGGCCGGCAATGGCGACCGGCACCGCCACCATATTATAGAGCACGGCGAGCCACAGGTTCTCCACCATCAGCCGGCGCGCGCGGTATGCGATGACGACCGCGTCCTTGACCGGCTGCAGACGTTCGCCGAGGAACACGGCATCGGCCTGCGCCTGCGTAACGTCGGCGGCCGATATCGGCGACAGCGAGACATGCGCGGCGGCGAGCGCCGGCGCATCATTGAGGCCGTCGCCAACCATGAGCACGTGGCGGCCCTGTCGTTTCAGTTCCTCTATGGCGCTGATCTTGTCGGCCGGCTTCAAAGCACCCTGCCACTGAGCGATACCGAGCGCTTGCGCGATCGGCGCCACGGCCTCTATGCGATCGCCGGACAGGACGCGCAGATCGAGACCGCGCGCACGCAAGGCGTTCATGACATTGATTGCATCCGGACGAAGCTGCTGCGCGATTGCGATGACGGCCGACTGCCCACCATGCACGAAGCAGATCGACGAGGCGCCGTCCTCCGGCGCCGCGACGTCATTGAGGCTGCAGAATTCGGCACTTCCAAGACGCGCTTCGATGCCGTCGATGAGCGCACGCACGCCCTGCCCCGGCTCTTCCACCGCGCCGTCATACGGCACACGCGGCGCAGCTTCGCGCGCGAGCGCGACCGCGAGCGGATGCCGGCTCGACAAAGCGAGCCGCGCCGCTTTCTGCAGCAGCGCGCTGTCGATCGCCGCGGCGTTGACGACACGCGGCTCCGGCAGCGTCAGCGTGCCGGTTTTGTCGAAGATCACCGTGTCGATTTCCGCCAGCCGTTCGATGGCGTCGCCGGCATTCAGGATCACGCCGTTACGGAACAACGCGCCGGACGCCACTACCTGCACGGCGGGGATCGCCAGCGCCAAGGCGCAGGGGCAGGTGATGATGAGCACGGAGATTGCAGTGATGATGGCGTCGTGGGCGGTGGCTCCGGCGATCAGCCAGCCGATGCAGGTCAGCGCGGCGGTGACGTGCACGACCGGCGCATAGACGCGCGCGGCGCGGTCGGCAAGCCGCATGGCCTTCGACTTGGCGCTAGCCGCCTTCTCCAGAAGCCGCTCAATCTCGTCGATCAGAGCGCTGCCGCCGGCGGCGGTGACCTTGAGGGTCAGCGTGCCGGAATAATTGAGGCTGCCGGCGTAGACTGTGGCGCCGGCCGCGACCTTGCGGCGCGTGGTTTCACCGGTGATCAGGCCCTCGTCGATCTCCGAGCCACCGCCGATCACGACGCCGTCGGCGGGAATGCGCTCGCCCGGCCGCACCAACAGGCGATCGTCGGCGCGCAGCACCGACACGGGCACACTCACGACTTCATCACCGTCGAAGCGATGCGCGACATCGGTGCGCAACGCCGCGAGATTGCCGGCCACCGCCCGCGTCCGCCGCCGCATGGCGTGATCGAGCGTTCGCCCGAGCAGCAGAAAGAACAACAGCATGATGGCGGAATCGAAATAGGCGTGCTCGGCGTGGTTCGCCGTTTCGACCACCGACATGCCGAGCGCAAGGATGACGCCGATTGAGATCGGCACATCCATATTGGTGGTGCGCGCCTTCAGCGCACGCCAGGCGCTCGAGAAGAATGGCCGGCCGGCGTAAGCAGCCGCCGGCAGCGCGATCAAGGCCGACGCCCAATGGAAAAAGTCGCGCGTCTCCGGCGTGATGTCGGTGACATTGCCGGACCACACCGACACCGACAGCAGCATGATGTTCATGGCCGCGAAGCCGGCGACGCCGAGACAACGGGTCAGCTTGGTTGCTTCCGCGGCCTCTTCCTGCTCGGCACGCAACGGCACAAAAGGATGACCGTGATAACCTTGGCTCTCCAGCGCGGTCAGAATCTGAGCCGGTGCCGGCGCACCTTCTTCCCAGGCGACGTGCAGACGACGATTAGTGAAGTTTAACCTGACGTCTTTCACGCCCGGCAATTGCCGCACGACGCCTTCGATGCGATTGATGCAGGCGGCGCAGGTGATGCCGTCGATGGCGAGGTCGACCCCGAGCGTGCCGTCGCCGTCCGGCTTGGCATAGAGCGAGAGGTCGAGTGCCTCGGGCATGGGATTACTGCAAAGTGACTCGGCTGCGCGAACGGAACACGCGATCATCGCCTCGGTAGAGATCGACCAGCAGCTCCCACTGACCGCGCTGCGCGGACGCCTCGCCGTGGAACTGGCCGGCGCCGATACGGCTCAGCGGGATGACATGGTCGAGCCGCTCGTCCGCCGGATGGGCGAGCCTGGCGACCGCGGTAAGGCCGGTGAGCGGCGCGCCGGCGGCATCGCGGGCGCTGAAATCGATCACGGCATCGCCGACGCCGTTGCGCGTCAGCTTGCCGTCGATCTTCCAGTGCCGGGCGTCCTGCTGCTCGGCAGCGGCAATCTCCTGCTTGAACTGGAGACCGGCCTTGTAGGAGCTCGTCGTCTCGACGCCGCCGAAGGTGGACATAGCGGCCTTCACCATCACGCCATTGACGACGAAGACCGCCGCGAAGAAGCCGAACAGCCAGATCAGCACGGTCCGGCCGGTCACTTCATACGGCTTGTTGCGACGAAGTAGAGCCATCGTCTCCTCCTTACGGCGCGAAGAAGTGGTCGCGCGCCTCGCTCTGCTGGCCGGTCGCCACGTCGGTCAAACGGAACACGACGCGAGTCGACGTCCGCGGCGTATCGCCATAGTCCGTCACCAGAATGCGCACTTCACGGGTCTGGTCTGGACCGATGTCGATCAGGAACTGCCCGTCGTCACGCGGCGGGACGCCGACGAAATCGATGAGCGTCGCGGGCAACCCGTCGAAGCTGAGAATGAACTCACGCCGCTTGAGCTGCTTGTTGACGATACGAATGGTGTAGCCGTTGCGCAAGGCACCATCCGACAGCCGTACATACATCGGGTTGCGGTCGTGGATGACGTTGAGGCCTTCGGTCTCGCGGGTGGCGAGCGCATAGAGCATGACGCCACCGACAACGGCGATGATCGCGGCATAGAGGACGGTGCGCATGCGCACCAACTTCATGACGGTCGGCGTGCCTTCCAGGCGGTGCTTGATGTTGAGGTCGGTGTCGTAGGCGATCAGCCGCGTCGGACGACCGAGCTTCTTCATCACCGAGTCGCAGGCGTCGATGCACAGGCCACACTGGATGCAGCCGAGATTGGCGCCGCCGCGGATGTCGACGCCCGTCGGACACACGTGCACGCATTGCAGGCAGTCGACACAATCACCGGCCGGCGCACCCTGCGCACGTAATTGCTCGGCCTTCTTGACCGAGCAGCGCGGCTCGCCGCGATCGTAGCGGTAGGTGACGTTGAGAGCGTATTCGTCGGTGAGCGCCGCCTGGATGCGCGGCCAAGGGCACATATAAAGGCAGACCTGCTCGCGCATATGGCCGGCGAGCGAATAGGTCGTGAAGGTGAGGATGCCGATCCAGGCATAAGCGAGGAACGGCGCGTCGCCGGTGGCGAGTTCTTTCACGAGCGTCGGCGCATCGGCGAAATAGAGCACCCAGGCACCGCCGGTCCACCACGCGATCATCAGCCAGATGAAATGCTTAAGGCCCTTGCGGGCCCAGGTCTCGGCCGTCCACTTCTTGGCGTCGCGCTGCATGTGCTCGCGGCGATCACCTTCCGTCCAACGCTCAATGGCGAAGAACAGGTCGGTCCACACCGTCTGCGGGCAGAGGTAACCGCACCAGATGCGGCCGGCGACAGCGTTCATCAGGAACAGCGCAAGCGCCGCGAGGATCAGGAGGCCAGTAAGATAGTAGATTTCCTGCGGCCAGAGCTCGATGAAGAAGAAATAGAAACGGCGGTTGGGGAAGTCGACCAGCACGGCCTGCGATGGCGCATTCGGCCCGCGGTCCCAACGCACGAAAGGCAGGAAATAGTAGATGCCGAGCGTGACGAGCAGCACCGCCCATTTGATGCGGCGGTAGAAGCCGGCGACGCTTTGCGGATAGATCTTCTGGCGCGCCGCATAGAGCGGAACATCCTCGACGACATCCGTCTCGGGCGACAGTGCGGCCGCAGCTTGCGGAGCAGGCTTAAGCTCCGCTTCCTTCACGAGATTTTCGAGGCCAGTCATATACTTAAGATACCTTTAAGAAGCGATGCAAGGTAGCTGAGCGCCGTCACCTAGCCTTGATCTGCCTCAATCGGAAATAGCCAAATCGGCCCGTCAGCCATGCACGGCCGATGAGACAAACAGCTCGGCTTGCGAGGCCCGGATGAGACCTCGCAAGCCGAAGGAACCGGCCCTTTCTTGGCGCCGCCGACCTTATTTTTCGCCGCCGCCTAGCGTATGCACGTAAACGGCGAGCGCTTTAATGGTCGGCTCAGGCAGACGCGCGCCCCAGTTCGGCATCACGCCACCGCGGCCATTCTGGATGCCTTGCACGATGGTCTGCTTATCGGGCCCGTAGAGCCAGATCTTGTCCGTCAGGTTGGGCGCACCGAGCTCGCGGTTGCCCTTACCCGCCTCGCCGTGACAGACGGCACAGTTGTCGGCGAACACCTTCTTGCCGAGCGCGAGATCGGCGCCGGCATCCGGCGGGAGACCGGACAAGGTGCGGACGAAATCCGCTGCCGCCGAAATCTCATTCGGCTTCAGGGTACCGTCCCGACCGAAAGCAGGCATATTGCCGCTACGGCCCTTATCATCACCGGCGCGTGCGCCATAGCGGATGGTCTGTTCGACGTCGGCGAGCGTACCGCCCCAGAGCCAATCGTCGTCGTTGAGGTTGGGATAGCCCTTGCCGCCACCGCCGCCCGCGCCATGGCAAGGCGCGCAGTTGTCGGCGAAAGCAGTGCGGCCGACCGCCCGGGCGAAATCAAGCAGTTGCGGGTTGGCGGCGATCTCGGCGGTCGGAACCGTCGAGATTTGCTGCATCATCGGGCCGCGTTGGGCGTGCAGTTGCTCGAGATCGGTAACCACGGCATCGCGCGCATGCCAGGCGGTGAGCCCCTGCGTCGAATTGGTGATCAGCGGCCAAGCCGGATAGACGACCCAATAACCGATCGCCCAGACGATACAGAGATAGAACATCCACAGCCACCAGCGCGGCAGCGGCGTGTTGAGTTCCTGGATGCCGTCCCAATCATGGCCCGTGGTCGCGGTGCCGGTCACGGCGTCGATGTGTTTGTGATCTTCAGCCATGACTTAGTCCTCTCGCAGCGGAATGCGGGCCGCTTCGTCGAACTGCTGTTTGCGCGAAGGCCACAGCGCGTAAGCGAGCACGATCAGGAAAACGATGACGAAATAAGCGAGCCCCCAGGTCTGGGCGAACTCGGCTGCGGCGCGATAAGTCGGATCCATGACGGTCACCGAATATTGGCTTTGTCGTCGTAGAGCTTGAAGTCGACCTGCGTGCCCAGCATCTGCAGATACGCGATGAGCGCATCGGCTTCGGTGACGCGGGCGGGATTGCCGTCGAAGTCACGCGCCTGCGCCTTGGGATAGCGCTTGGCGAGATCGACGGCCTCGGGACTGTCGGCGGTCGCCTGGGTGGCGACATCGGCGGCAGCGTTGGCGATCATGTCCGGCGTATAGGGCACGCCCTCCAGCGCCAGCACCTTCAGGTCCTGCGCGATGTTCTTGGTATCGAGCTCGTTCTGCGCCAGCCAGGAGTATTCCGGCATCACCGAGCCCGGCACGACCGAGCGCGGATTGCGCAGGTGGTCGCGGTGCCAGTCGTCCGAATACTTGCCGCCGACGCGGGCGAGATCGGGACCGGTGCGCTTGGAACCCCACTGGAACGGCTTGTCGTACATGCTCTCGGCGGCGAGCGAATAGTGGCCGTAGCGTTCGACCTCGTCGCGCAGCGGACGGATCATCTGCGAGTGGCAGAGGTAGCAGCCCTCACGCACATAGATGTTGCGGCCGGCCAGTTCGAGCGGCGTGTAAGGACGCACGCCCTCGACCTTTTCGATCGTGTTCTTGAGATAGAACAGCGGGACGATTTCGACCAAACCGCCGATCGCGATGACGACCAGGATGCCGATCACGAGAATGATCGAATTCTTCTCGAAGATCGCGTGTTTTTGCCAGAGCGACATTGATTCCCCCGCTTATTCCGCCGGCGCCAGCGCCAGATCGGCCGGTTTGGCCTCTTCTGCTGCGGTCACGGTTTTCCAGAGATTCCAGGCCATCAGCAGCGCGCCGGCAAGGAACAAGAGGCCGCCCAGCGCACGGATGACATAGAAGGGATGCATGGCCTCGACCGTTTCGACAAAGGAGTATTCGAGGAAGCCGAGATTGGTGTAGGCGCGCCACATCAAGCCCTGCAGGATGCCCGACACCCACATCGACGTGATGTAGAGCACGATGCCGATCGTCGAGATCCAGAAGTGCCAGTTGACGAGCTTGAGCGAATACAGCGGGCGATTCCACAGCCACGGAATCAGGCAGTAGAGCGCGCCGAAGGAGACGTAACCGACCCAGCCGAGCGCGCCCGAGTGCACGTGGCCGATGGTCCAGTCGGTGTAGTGCGACAGCGAGTTGACGACCTTCACCGACATCATCGGACCTTCGAAGGTCGACATGCCGTAGAACGCCACCGACACCACCATCATGCGCAACACGGGATCGGTGCGTAGTTTGTCCCAGGCACCCGACAGCGTCATGATGCCGTTGATCATGCCGCCCCAGGAAGGCATCCACAGCATGATCGAGAAGGTCATGCCGAGCGTCTGCGCCCAATCCGGCAGCGCCGTGTAATGCAAGTGATGCGGGCCGGCCCAGATGTAGAGGAAGATCAGCGCCCAGAAGTGGATGATCGACAGGCGGTAGGAATAGACCGGACGATCGGCGCGCTTTGGGATGAAGTAGTACATGATGGCGAGGAAGCCGGCGGTGAGGAAGAAGCCCACCGCGTTGTGGCCGTACCACCACTGCACCATGGCGTCCTGAACGCCCGACCAGACGATGTAGGACTTCGGCGAGAACAGCGACACCGGCACGGTGGCATTATTGCCGAGATGCAGCACCGCGATCGTCAGGATGAAGGCGAGATAGAACCAGTTGGCGACATAGATGTGCGGTTCCTTGCGGCGCATGACCGTCGCCAGGAAGACGAGGAAGTAGGTCACCCAGATCACGGTGAGCCAGAGGTCCGAATACCATTCCGGCTCGGCATATTCCTTCGACTGCGTGATGCCGAGCAGATAGCCGGTGCCGGCGATGACGATGAAGAAGTTGTAGCCGAGCACGACGAACCACGGCGCGATGTCGCCGGCGAGGCGGGCGCGGCAGGTGCGCTGCACGACATAGAACGAGGTCGCGATCAGCACGTTGCCGCCGAAGGCGAAGATGACCGCCGACGTGTGCAGCGGGCGCAGGCGGCCGAAGGTCGTATAGGGAATGCCGAGGTTGAGCTCAGGGAAGGCGAGCTGCGAGGCAATGACGACGCCGACGGTGAAGCCCGCGATGCCCCAGAACATCGCCGCGACCGAGGAGAACTTGATCGGGCCCATGTTGTAGTTGGGCTTGCCGTCGATCTCGAGCGGCGGCCGCTCAGCCGGCCGCTCGAAGTAGCGGTTCATGATGGCGAACACGGCAGCGACGCTGGCCGCCGTGAACAAATAGGCATGGAACGCGTATTCTGGCGTGTAGGCCTTGGCTGCGACAACGATGGAGAGAATGGCCAGCGCGGCAAAGGCCAGCGCCGATCCTCCCTCGCCGATGGTCATGGTCTTTTGGGGAGCGAGCGCGTTCGCCATGATGAGATTCCGTTTTTCGCCGGCCGGAGGGAATTACGAGGCCTGAGTGGTAGTTATCGCGGTGCACACAGCCATACTTTGACGCACGTCAAATGAAAACCCATCAGTTAGGACGGTCCCCACGCCAGCCGCGCCATCCCCAACGGCGAGGACCGCCGCTGTTCAGCCGGGCTTTCTGTTCTTCCGATAGAGTCGCGTAAAATGCGTCGAAGGCCGGCCGTACGGTCTTGACGGCCGTCAGCATGGCTTCCATGCGCTTTTCCATGAATTCGAGGCGGGCCGGCGCGCTGACGGGCCATTCGCTCGGACAGGCGGCTTTGATGCTTTCCGCCGCTTTGGTCGATGCCGCACGCAGATCGTCCAGCGACTTGCGTTGCGCTTCGGTCGGCTTCACGAGCGTCTCGATCCGCTCCATGCGCCATTCGGCAAGGCCGGCGCCTTGCGGGCTGCACATCCACCCCATGCCACCGCGGCCCATCATGCCAGGACCCATCATCATGCCGGGGCCCCAGCCACCGGAACCACCCCCGCCCGGACCGGGTTGCGCGACCGCAGAAGCCGTCAGGGCCAGCATGACGACGGCGAAAGCGACGAGCCTGTTCATGGCGCATCTCCAGCTTGAGGGAAATTTACATGCAATCTGCGACGCCCGCGACACGGGCGCTTTGACGCACGTCAACACTCAGGCGCGCAACGCGAATTCACGCTCCACATCGGCGACCGAAATCTGCGGCTTTATGGGCGGCGCCACGGGCGCGCGGTCGCCACGATAAAGCACGCCAAGGCTGAAGCCGTCGTCGCCGAGCACCAGCGCGGTGGCGGCGGCACGATCCTGCTCGATCGACAGGCTCGACGGGCGCACCATCTTCTTCCAGTGCATCTGCTCGGGGCGAAACGTCACGCAGGGGCTCAATACCTCGATGAAGGCGAAGCCGGGCCAGCGTATCGCGTCGACGATCAGGTCGGCGAGACCGTTCGGATCGCCGGAGAAGCCGCGCGCGACGTAATTGGCGCCGGACGCGATCGCAACCGCCAGCGGATTGAACGGCCGCAAACCGATGCCGCCGGGCGCGATCTCGCTGTCCCAATCGGGCTCGGTCGTCGGCGACGGCTGGCCTTTGGTCATGCCGTAGACGCGGTTGTCCATCACCACATAGAGCATGTCGACGTTGCGCCGGCAGGCGTGGATGAAGTGATTGCCACCGATGGAATAGCCGTCGCCATCGCCACCAACCACGATCACTTCGAGATCGGGCCGCGTGAGCTTGAGGCCGGTGCCGACCGCAAGGCCGCGGCCGTGCACGCCATGGAAGCCATAGGTGCTCATATAGCCCGGCAGCCGCGACGAACAGCCGATGCCGGACACCATCACGACCTCATGCGGCGGCCGGCCATGCTTGGCCAGCGCCCGTTCGAGCGAGGCGAGCACACCATAATCGCCGCAGCCCGGGCACCAGACCGGATGCGCGCCGGAGGAGAAGTCCTTGGCGGCATAGACGCAATGCGGTTCGGCGGTGGTGGATTGAGTCAATGTATCTGTCATGGCAGGTCACACCACATAGCTTGCAATCTCGGACGGGCGGAACGGCAACGGGCCTGGCCGCGCCACGCTTTCAGCGCTCGGCGGAATGGCCTTTTGACCGATAAGATGATGATAGAGCTGCGCGCCGTGGTTCTGCTCGACCACGATGATGCGGCGCGCGCCGCTGAGCGCGCGCGCAAGCGCTTCCATCGGCACCGGCGACAACACGCGCAGCGCGACGATGCGCACCTGATGGCCACTCGCCGCCAGTCGCCGCGCCGCTTCGCGTGCCGGGCCGATGGTCGAGCCGAAGGCGAGCACCACGGTATCGCCCTCCCCCCAGGTCTCGCCCCAATAAGGGCCGGGATCGAAGCGGGCGATCTTCTTGGCGCGCTTGTTGATCTGCGCGACATGCGCGCCGGCGCCGCTCGCCGGCAACCCGGCCTCATTATGCGTGAGCCCTTCCGCCACCCATTCGAAGCCCGGCGTGCCCGGCAACGGCATCGGCGTCACTGGATCGGTGCCGATCGCGTAGCGCTTGAACGGCGTGGCCGGCGCGACGCCATTGAGCCGACGCTTGAGCGGCGGCGGACGCTTGTCGCTCGGATCGATGACGGTCGTCGCCTGACCGAGCGCCTGATCGGATAGCACGATCACCGGCGTCTGCAATGATTCGGCGACATAGACCGCGTATTCCGCGGTGGTGATGCAATCGGCGACCGAGATCGGCGCCATGACCACGCGCGGCGCATCGCCATGCGCGCCGTAGATCGCCAGGTTGACGTCGCTCTGCTCGGTCTTCGAGGCGATGCCGGTCGATGGCCCGGCGCGCATGACATCGACCAGCACGAACGGTACTTCGGCGGCCACCGCGAGGCCAAGCGTCTCCACCATCAATGAGAAGCCGGGGCCGGCGGTGACCGTCATCGCCGGCGTGCCGCCATAGGCCGCGCCGAGCGTCATGTTGACGGAGGCAAGCTCGTCCTCGCCGAGCACGAGCCGCCCGCCGAGCGCGGTGAGATGCGGCGCCAGCCATTCGACGAGATCGGTCGCCGGCGTGATCGGATAGCAGCCGACGAAGCGCACGCCGCCGCGCAAAGCACCAAGCGCAATGGCTTGGTTGCCGCTGATCAGCCAGCGCGCGGCCGGCTTCGGCGGATCGAGCCGCGCATTCAAGGTCAGCGTAGCGGCCGCGGCGATACCGGCAGCCGCGCCTTTGGCATTGGCGGCGATGATGTCGGCGCCCTTGTCGGAGAAAACCGCTTCGGCCGCGGCCTGCAGATCAGACGGATTTAGGCCGACGAGCGCGCCGACGAGACCGGCGGCGAACATGTTGACACGTCGGCCTTGCACGCCGCGCTCCAGCTTGGTCGCGGCGGGATCGCTCATCGACACCGGGACCACGCGGCCCTTCGACTTGGCGATGCCGGCGGGAACGGTGCCGGCCTGCGGGTCGGCGATGATGACGCTAGCCTCATCGAGCGGAATTTCGGCCGCGAACTGCTCGACCTTCTCCCAGTCGAGCGCGACGAACAGATCGTAACGATCAGGCTGCGACTCGATCGGATCGATCGAGACCTGCACCAATGACGCCGACTCACCGCCGCGTACTTGCGCGCCGAAAAGCTGCGTCATCAGGCCATAATAACCGGCATGGGCAGCGGCGCGGAGCAGCACGGCTCCGGCGCTCATCGCGCCGGAACCGCCGCTGCCCGCGAAAACCACCGCGATCGATGTACGTGCCACTTGGCCTGCTCCTTAAACGTAGCCCAGCCAGTGCCAGTAGGTGGCGCCGAGCACCATCACCAGCACCAGCGCGATTACGGTCAACACCAAACCGGTGCGCACGAAGTCGCGGGCATGGAAAGTATCGGTGCCGTACGCGACCATGTTCTGCGGCGCATTCACCACCAGGATGAAGCCGAACGAGACCACGAATTGCAGCACCATGGTCATGCCGATGATGTTGATGCCGGGCGTCGCCACGCTCTTGAGCACGGCGATCACGATCGGGATCATCGCCGAGGCAAGCGCCGTAGCGCTGGCGAAGCCGAGATGGATCACCACCAGGAACAGGCTCATCGTACCGAGAATGAAGAGCGCGGTCGCATTCTTCAGACCGAACTCGGTGACGACGATGTTGGCGAGCCATGTCGCGGCCTGGGTCTGCAACAGCGCGGTGCCGAGGCTGATACCGATGCCGAACAGGATGACCGTGCCCCACGGAATCTTCGGCTGCGCTTCCTTCCAGGTCATGATGCCGATGCCCGGCATGAACATCAGCGCCACGGCCGTGATGGTCGTGGTCGATGTATCGAACTTGTGCAAGATACCCTCGGTCGCCCAGAAGCCGATCAAAATCAGCGACAACGCGAGCAGCTTCTTCTCGGAGGCCTTCATCGGCCCCAACTCAGCCAGCGACTTGCGCACGCCTTCAAGACCGCCCGGCACCTGCTTCACTTCCGGCGGCATCATGCGCGTCATCACGAAATAGAGCGCGATCGACATCAGCACGCCGAAGGGCGCGGCGGCGATCAGCCACTCGCCCCAGGTAATGGTCCTGTTGAAGGTCTTCTCGATAAAGCCGATGGCGACCATGTTCTGCGCCGCGGCGGTCTTGATACCGACATTCCAGATACTCGCGGTCTGCACCGTGACAATCATCAGCATACTGGCGAAAGCACCACGCTTGTCGACGCCGAAGGCGGCGATGATGCCGAGCGTGATCGGCACCAGGCAGGCGACGCGCGCGGTGGTCGACGGCACCATGAAGGCGATCACAAAGCCGACCAGGATGGTGCCGATGACGACATTGCGGGTCTCAACGCCGACTCGCGAGAGAATGTTGAGCGCGATGCGCTTGTCGAGGCCGGTTGCCGTCATGGCCGCGGCAAGGAACAGAGCCGCGGCAACTAGCACCAGCGCCGTATTGGCAAAGCCACCGAAGGCCATTGTCAGTGCACGGCTAGTACCGAGCAAAACCTTCGGGTCCGCCACACTCGGCGCCAAACCGAGCAGAAACGCCATCAGCGCGGCGATCAGGATCGCCGATACCGCGTAATCGACCGCCTCGGTCATCCAAAGGATAACGGCGAAGGCGAGGATCGCGAGCATGCGATGGCCGGCGACCGGCAAACCGGCCGGTGTCGGCAGCATCAAGATGATGATAAGCACGGCGATGGCTGCGAGCAGACCCCAATTCGACGCGAACCAGCCCTTCTCCTTAGGCGCGGTCTTCGCGGCTGGCTGAACAGTCGGTTGAGCGGCAATAGACATGGAATCCCTCCGAGGCACGACGCCTGTTAGGGGCGTATGATCTGCCGCGCCTTTACCGTCGTGTTGAGGAAGATCAAATGAATGGTGGTACAAAGATCAGGACAAATGCGTAGGCGTCGCGCATCGCGGTGCAATAAATCTGTCACGCTCAAACAAACACACCGCCGATGCGCATGAACGACTTGGCCTCGCGCAAAATCGCAAGCCAAAGTACAAATCCTTATAAAAGACAAAGGCGCGCGCCGCGCCTGATGAGGCCGCGACAACGCGCCTTCTCAACGCCCCCGATGATCAGGCGGCGGATTTAACCTCAATCTTCTTGGCCTGTGCCGGTGCCGGCTTCGGCACCGTCACCTTGAACACGCCTTTGGCAATGCTGGCCTTGATCGCATCGGCATTGACGCCGTCCGGCAATTCGAGCGTGCGCTCGAACGAGCCGTAGCTGCGCTCGACCAGCCGGTAATCTTTGTCTTTCTCTTCTTTCTCGGCCTTCTTCTCACCGCGGATGGTGAGGAGATTGTCGGCGACGTTGATCTGCACGTCCTTTTCCTCGAGGCCCGGCAGCTCGGCCGTGATCTCGATCTCCTTGTCGGTCTCGGTCACGTCCATGCTGGGCAACAGCTTGGCGGCGCCGTTGCCGGCCAACGTCGGGAACCCGCGTGTGAAGTCCTCGAACAACCGATCAATCTCGCGCTGCAACGACATGAAAGGATTGGCAGAACCGGCGACCCCACGCTCGCGGCCGACGGGGATGAGCGACTTCAGGTTCATGACGACCTCCATCGATTTCCAACTGTCCAGAGACGCCCGGCTTTCCAGGCGATCGAGAGTTGGCCGACGGCGGGCGACATGCCTTGAGCTAAGTCAATCGTTCGAAAAACGACAAAGGCGCGCGCCGTGCCAAAAGCCACGGCCACGCGCCTTCGCAACGCTTCTGACAATCAGCCGACGGAGTTAGGGCTGGTCGAGCTTGATGTTGTTCTCGGTCACCACCTTGCGCCAACGCACGAGTTCGTTGTGGATGAACGCATTGGCCGCCTCGGGCGAAAGCTTGTCGGCCGGGAATGCCTCCGCGCCGGTGTCCTGAAAAGCTTTCACCACTTTGGGATCGGCCAGCGCCGTGCGCAACGCCGCATTGAGCTGATCGACGATCGGCTTCGGCGTCGCCGCCGGCACGAACAAAGCCTGCCAGAACGGGACATCGACATCCTTGTAGCCAAGCTCACCGGCCGACGGCACGTCCGGCAGGACCGTCGAGCGTTTATCGCCGTTATAGGCGTAGACTTTCACGTTGCCGGACTTGATCTGCGGCAGCGCGGTGGCCGGGCCCGCCCACACCAGGTCGACATGCTCGCCCATGAGATCGTTCATAGCCGGGCCAATGCCGCGATAAGGTACGGGGTCGATCTCGGCGCCAATGGCCTTGGCAAAAGCCACCGTTGCAAGATGGCCCATGCTGCCAGTGCCAGGATGCGCGAACTTGGCCGGCTTGCCGGAACCCTTCATCCAGGCGGCGAGATCCTTGATGTCACCCGCCGGCAGCGACTTGCGGCCGACAAGGAACGTGTAGCTGATGTTCACCAGACCGACCGCGGTGAGATCCTTTTCGACATCGTAGGCCAGCTTGGGGTACAGCGCGGGCGCGATCGTGATCCCGGTCTGATGCATGAGCATCGTGTAACCGTCGGGCTTGGCGCGCGCGACACGCGCAGCGCCGATCGTGCCGCCGCCGCCGGCGACGTTCTCGACCACGACTTGCTGGCCGAGAATAGCCGACATCCGATCGGCGATGATGCGGGCCACCGCATCGCCCGGACCACCGGCCGCGGTCGCAGCAACCAGCGTGATGACACGCTGCGGAAAGGTCTCGGCGGACGCGGGCTGCGCCAGCACCGCTCCCGCGGCGGCGACGACACACGCCGCCTTCAGCGCCGTCGAAACATAGGCCACAAAGCGCCCTGCCAACGCTTGCACCTCGTTCTTCTCATCCTTGGTCATCATCAACTCCCTTGGTGGTTCCGTTGCTTTATCAGTCGCCGACGCGGGATACACCGTCGCGCCGGTTTCATGTCTCGTCTTACTCGCCCATAGCGATTAGGCGCCCTTCAGAGGAATGACCGGCAGCAGCAGCTTGGATGCACGCGCAGCGCCGGAATGAATGGTAGTTTTTCCAGCGAAGACAGCCGGCGGCCGATCGTCGGGATCGTTGTGAAGGAAAGGACCGCAGCCGCGCGACGGATAGCGATGGCAACCGGCGGCCGGACTGGTGGGGCCCGAATAGACGTAGTCGGAACCCTTTACCGTCAACGCCAGCCGATAGCCCTTCGGCACCACAATGGAGGTCGGCCAGATCTCGACGTCCATGCGATAGACCTCGTGCGGCGTCATCGGCTCCGCCTCGGTGTGAGCGTGATAGGGTCGGTACGGCAGGCTCTTTTCCGGATCGAGCCGGCGATGCGAACCGCGCAACCAACCTTGGGCGACCGGCGCATGCGCGTCCATCGCACCGCGGAACACGACTTCGCGGCCATCGGGATCGAACAGACGCAGCATCAAGAACAGATCGACGTCGACCGTATCGGAGCTGACATAAAGCGTCGCCGCGACCGGGCCGGTAATCTCGGTGTCCGCCGCCATGGCCGCGGTCTCGAAAGTCATTCCGGGGCCGGTGGCATCGAATGTCTTGGCGGCGGCAACGGCCGGCTTCGCCGTCGACATGAAGGACGAGCCGCAATCGAGATAGTGCTCGGTCCACACGGTGCGCGGCAGCGGCCAGGCATCCTCGTGACGCTCGACGAAACCGTCGACGGTGCGCACCTGCAGGATGACGGGCTTCTGGCGATCCCAGCCATTGGCCTCGCCCTTGAGCACGTGATCGAAGAAACGCTTCTGCAGACCGACACCATAGGGCGTGTAGAAGTGCGTCCAATGCTCCATGCCGTGGATTTCGAGCCACTTTTGCGTCGACGCAGCTTGCGTAAACGCCTCGACATTGCCGCGCAGATGCAAACCGGCACCGCCCCAATTGCCGGCCGAGAGGAAGGGAATGGTGATCTTCGACCAGTCGGCGATGATGCCGTTGTAATAGTCGTCGGCGGTCGGATGCGCTTTCACCAGCGCGACTTTATCGGTGCGGTTGGCGGCGAGCTCTTCATCGGACCGCGTGACGGCACCGGCGACATTGCGCCCGGTCACCACGCTCTTACGGCCGCGATCGCCGTAGCCGTACTGCATCGCCCACTGGCGCGGCAGCCACGCGTCGAGGAACTGGCAACGGATTCCGCCATGGTAATACATGTCGCGGTAGGAGTCGGCGGCGCCTTCCCACGGAATCATCGCGGCCAGATGCGGCGGCTGCAGCGACGCCACCATCCACTGGTTCACCGCGTAATAGGAAATGCCGAGCAGGCCGACGCGGCCGGACGACCAGGGCTGCACCGCGGCCCATTCGATGCTGTCGTAATAATCAAGCACTTCACGGAACGAGAAAACGTCCTGCACACCTTCCGACGAACCTGAGCCACGCGAGTCGACGCGCACGACCGCGTAACCGTCGCGGACCCACAGCTCCGGATCGGTGAGCTCCCAGCACTGATAGCGATTCGAGCTCATCGTCAGGATGTCGGGAAAATCCTCGACCATTCGATTCCACTGGCCGGCATAGGCCTCTTGGAACGACTGACCCTTGGCGTAGCAGCCGTAGCTCAAGATCGTCGGGTAGCGCCCCTCGACCGCCGGGAGAAAGACATCCGCCCGCAACGTCGTGCCGTCGGACGCCGCGATCGGCACATCAGTCATGATGCGCATGCCGTCGCGCGCGATCGTTTCGGACCCGTCTGTCGCCTGCGGCATGACATCTCCCTGTTGCGCCCGTCTGACCGACGCGAGCTGTCCTGACTGGTAGGAACCGGCGGCAGGGGTGTCAATAAAAAATCGATATTATTGGCTGCGAAAGCCTTACTATGGTAGCTATCAGGTCTATTTCAGGTTGAATGGCCATTTTTTATCGATATTTTTGGCTTATACAGCCCGCGCGCGACGATGTTCCCGGGGCCGGATGACGTCCCCGGCCCGGATGATCTAGAAGCAACGGATGACGCAAAACGATCGCACGCTGACCGAGAAGGCCTATCGCGTTCTGCGCCACGACATCGTCAATGGCGCGCTGCCGCCGCGCGCCAAGCTGAAGCTCGACGAGCTGTGCAGCCGCTACGAGGTCGGGCACGCGCCCTTGCGCGAGGCCCTGGCGCGGCTGGTCGGGGAATTCCTGGTCGTCGCCGAAGGACAACGCGGTTTCTGGGTCGCGCCGCTGTCACTCGAGGAACTGCGCTCCGTCAACCGCCTGCGGGCGATGGTCGAGGTGGAGGCGCTGCAGGATTCCATCCGCCTGGGCGATGGGGCCTGGGAGCGCGAGGTCCGCGACGCGTTCAATGCGCTCGCCACGATCGAGCAGGACATTCTGCATCGCGGCGCGCAGATGAACCTGCCGCTGTCCGACCAATGGGAAACGTGCAACGAGCGCTTCCATTCGACGCTGATCGCCGCCTGCGGCCTGCCGACCTTCCTCAATATCAGGGCGACGCTCTACCGGCGGGCCGAACGCTACCGCCGGGTCGCCCGCACCTTCGACCGCGACGTGCACGAGGAGCATGTCGCGATCTTCGAGGCGGCCATGGACCGTAACGCCTTGCGCGCCTGCCGGCTGACCGAGAACCACATTACCCGCCGCCTGGAGGGCATCCTCCGCCACGCCGGCGCGCACACCGACTGGCAATAAAAGCGCAATAGTCGCGGCCCAGTCTATTCTCGATCTAAATATTCTCTATTGAAAAATGAAATTTGCTGAATATCGGGCATCTCCCAAGAATGCCGCCCGAGCAAAAGAAAAAACTGACGCCGGGGGAGGCTCGTTTGGGAGAGGGTGCAACGCTGGTCCTGCGCGACCGCCCGGCAGATGGCGTCGCGCGGCTGCGGCTCAACCGGCCGGACGCGCGCAACGCGCTCAACACACCGCTGCGAAAAGCTTTAGCAGAAGCCGTTCGTGAATTAGACGATGACGACAGCGTGCGCTGCGCCATCGTCTGTGGCGCCGGCTCAAGCTTTGCCGCCGGCGCCGACCTCAAGGAGATCGTCGAGCTGGGGCCCGCCGGCGTCTGGCGGCTGGCCGTGCCACGCTTCTGGAAGGTCATCGCCGGCTTTTCCAAACCGCTGATCGCCGCCGTCAACGGTCCCGCTTTGGGCGGCGGCTGCGAACTGGCGCTGCACGCGGACATCATCCTCGCGGCGCGGAGCGCGCGGCTTGGACAGCCTGAAATCCGCGTCGGCATCATGCCCGGCGGCGGCGCCTCTCAACGTCTGATGCGCGCCATCGGCAAATACCGCGCCATGAAACTGATGCTCACCGGCGACCCGGTGACCGCCGACGAAGCCTTCGCCATGGGCATGGTGAGCGAGGTCGTGGCCGACGAAGACCTCGATGCCCGCGCCGTCGCGATGGCGGCGCAGATCGCGGCCCTGCCACCGCTCGCCGCGCAACTGATCAAGCAGGTCGCACTCGCCGGCGCCGACGCCGCGCTCGATACCGGTCTGATGCTGGAGCGCCGCTCCTTCGAATTGCTGTTCGATACCGCGGACCAGAAGGAAGGCATGCGGGCCTTCGCCGAACGCCGGCCGCCGAAATTCGGACAGCGGTGAACCGCCGCTGAAGCACAGAGCCTTTCAACGACGCATGCAAGGAAACGTCTGAATGTCTGCCGATGTTGCCATCGTTGGTTACGGAAGAACGCCGTACAGCCGGAACAAACCCGGCGAGCGCAGCCTCACCGTCGACGAATACATTGCCTGGGCCGCCGAGCTGGCGCTCGCCAGCGCCGGCATGAGCAAGAGCGATTTCGACGGGCAGGGCCTCGGCGTCGCGCATGCCGAAGTGGCGCACACCGTCAATTGGTCGGCCGCCGTCGCCGAAATGCTCGGCATCAGCCCGCAATCGCTGCTGCGCGCCGACCAAGGCGGCTGCTCGGCAGGCTCGCTGCTGATTCGCGCTTCCGCGATGATCAAAGCCGGCATCGTCGATCGCGTGTTGGTGGTCGGCGCCGACACGCCCTTGAGCATGCCGTCGGTCGCCCCGGGTCTCCCGCTATCACCGGAGCGCACGCGCGGTGTGTTCTGGGATTTCCAGGGACCGTTCGGCGTCATGGGCGCCAGCGCGCAATTCGCGCTGATCCAGCAGCGCTACATGCATGAATACCCGATCAAGCTCGAGCAATTGGGCAAGGTGGCGGTGACCACCCGCTATCACGCCTCGCTCAATCCGGCCGCGATCTATCGCACGCCCTATACGCTCGAAGAGTATATGAACTGCCGCGTGTTGTCGGATCCGATCCGGCTCTACGACTGCGTGCCGATCGTCAATGGCGGCCTCGCTTACATCGTCACGTCGGCGGAAACCGCGCGCAAGATCACCGACAAGCCGGTCTATCTCTTGGGTGCCGGCGAAGCGAACAACTACTACCGCGGCTCGCGCTCACTGCCGGATGTCACCTATACCGGCTTCAGCGAGTCCGGCCCACGCGCCTTCAAGAATGCCGGCGTCACGCACAAGCAAATCGACTTCCTGGAGCCGTACGACGACTATCCGTTCATCGTGTCGATGACGATCGAGGATCTCGGCTTCTGCAAGAAGGGCGAAGGCGGTCGTTTCATCGACGAACACGACCTGCGTTTCAACGGCGACTTCCCGCTCTTGACCGACGGCGGCCAGATGTCGGGTGGCCAGCCCGGCGGCGCCATTGGCGGCTTCGCACCGCTGATCGAGGCGGTTACGCAACTGCGCGGCGAAGCCGGTGCCCGGCAGGTCAAGGACCCAAGCATCGGCATGGCCTGCGGCTTCGGCGGCATCCCCTACGGTCGTCCCGGCCGCACCTGCATCGCGATGATTTTCGGAAACGAGGCCTGAGCCATGACGACCGCGAATTCGGGCAAGCCGCTGCCCCAGATCACCGACCTGACGCGCCCCTTCTGGACCGCCGCCAAGCAGGGCAAGCTGGTGCTGCAGAAATGCGCCAAGTGCTCGACCTTCAATTTCTTCCCCAAGCCCTGGTGCATCGAGTGCGGCAGCCGTGAGCTCAACTGGACCGACGCCAAGACCGGCGGCACGGTCTATTCGTTCACCATTTCGCGCTCGGTGGCGATGAACTTTCCCGGCTGGGAAGCCGAACTGCCGGTACTGATGTGCCTGATCGATCTCGATGACGGCGTGCGTCTGTACGGCCAAGTTAAAGGCTGCAAGCCAGAGGACATGAAGATCGGCATGCGGGTCGAGGCCTTCTTCGAGGACATCAGCGACGAGGCGGGCATTCCCAAATTCCGTCCCGTGCAGTGAGCAAGGCGCCGGGGGCCGCATGAGCGTGCACTACGAAACGCCGGACGCGAAGAGCCTGCGCAAGGCGGCGATGCGCGACGTCTCTTTCGACTGGCAGGATCCCCTGTGCTTCGACAGCCTGCTGACACCGGAAGAGGTGATGATCCGGGACACGGCGCGGGCCTATGCGCAGGAAAAGCTGATGCCGCGCATTCTCGAGTCTAACCGCCATGAGACCTTCGACATCGACGTGATGGGCGAGATGGCTGAGCTCGGCTTCCTCGGCGCCACCATCGACGGCTTCGAATGCCCTGGCATCAGCTATGTGGCCTATGGCCTGATCGCCCGCGAATTCGAGCGCGTCGACACCTCGTTCCGTTCGGCGCTCGGCGTTCAGACCACGTTGAGCATGATGCCGATCTATCTGTTCGGCAGCCAAGAGCAGCGCGAGCGCTACCTGCCGGCGATGGCGCGGGCGGAAAAGCTCGGCTGTTTCGGCCTCACCGAGCCCGACCACGGCTCCGATCCCGGCGGCATGAAGACGCGCGCCCGCAAGGTGGACGGCGGCTACAAGCTCTCCGGCACCAAGACCTGGATCACGCATGCGCCGATCGCCGATCTCATGGTTGTCTGGGCCAAAGACGACGAGGGCACGGTGCGCGGCTTCATTCTCGAACGCGGCATGTCAGGCCTGGAGACGGCCAAAATCGAAGGCAAGTTCTCGGTGCGCGCCTCGCCCACCGGCCAGATCCTGATGGACGACGTCTTCGTGCCGGAGGAGCAACGCCTGCCGGAAGCGCGCGGCATCAACGCGCCCTTTGCCTGCCTCAACAATGCGCGCTTCGGCATCTGCTGGGGCGCCATGGGCGCGGCGGAATTCTGCTGGCACACCGCCCGTCAATACGCCGTCGATCGGCACCAGTTCGGCCGCCCGCTCGGCGCCAACCAACTGGTTCAAAAGAAGCTCGCCGACATGCAGACCGAGATCACGCTCGGGCTACACGCGTGCCTGCACTTGAGCCGGCTGCGCGATGAAGGCCGCGCCAGCCCGGAAATGGTGTCACTGCTCAAGCGCAATTGCGCCGGAAAGGCCCTCGATGTCGCGCGGCTGGCGCGCGACATCCACGGCGGCAACGGCATCGCCGACAGCTATCACGTCATCCGGCACATGCTTAACCTCGAGACCGTGAACACACTCGAAGGTACGCACGATATTCACGCGCTCGTCCTCGGTCGTGCGCAGACCGGCATCTCGGCTTTCAATTGAGACCATGACGACACCATCCCGCTCCGACATCATCGCGCGACTGATCAACCCGCGCAGCATTGCCGTCATCGGCGCCTCCGCCGATTTCGCCAAGGTCAGCGGCCGGCCGCTCAAGCATCTGATCGGCAAGGGCTATGAAGGCCGCATTCTGCCGGTCAATCCGAAATATCCGGAGATTGCCGGACTGACCTGCTATCCGTCGATCGAAGCCTTGCCGGAGGCGGCCGATCTCGCGATCGTCGCGGTGCCGGCGAGCGACGTCCTCAAGAATGTCGAAGCCCTCGGCAAGCGCGGCATCCGCGCGGTGGTGATCTTCTCCTCCGGCTTCAGCGAAATGGGCGCGGCCGGCAAGGCGATGGAAGAGGCGCTAACGGAAAAGGCCAATGCCCTCGGCATGGTCGTGTGCGGCCCCAATTGCCTGGGCTTCATCAACGCCTTCAGCAATGTCTACGCCACGTTCAGCCAATATGCCGACGGCCCGACCGGCGCCGGCCCCATCGCTTTCGTTACGCAATCGGGCGCCTTCGGCACCGCGATCGCGGCGCTGGTGCGTCAGCGTGGCCTGGGCCTCGGCTATTTCATCAACACCGGCAATGAGGCGGACGTTTCCTTTGCCGAGCTGATGATGGCCGTCATCGAGGATCCGCGCGTGCGCGTCGCCGCCGGCTATCTCGAAGGACTCGAAAACGGCGACGAACTGGTCCGGCTGGCGCGCCGCTGCCAGGAATTGAAGAAACCGCTGGTGTTGACCAAGGTCGGCCGCATGGCCTCCGGCGTGCGCGCCGCCGCTTCGCATACCGGCGCGTTGGCGGTGACGGATACGGTGTTCGACGCGGTGATCCGCCAGTTCGGCGTGCTGCGCGCCCGCAATGAAGAGCAAATGCTCGACATGCTGGAGGCCTTGGCCGGTCCGCGCATCGCCACCGGCAACGGCTTAGGGATCGCGACGCAGTCGGGCGGCGCCGGCGTCATGATGGCGGATCGCGCCGAGGAAGTGGGCCTCACGGTGCCGACCTTGGCGCCAAGCACGCAAGCAAAGTTAGCCACCGTGATGCCGGCCTTCGGCGCGGCCGGCAATCCCGTCGACGTTACCGGTGAATTCGTGGCGCGACCCGAATTGCTGACCGAATCCGTGGTGGCGCTGCTAGACGACCCAAACGTACATATCGCGATCGTCTGGTTGCAATTGATGACCGCGCATGTCGACAAACTGGTTCGCATCTTCACCGAGATCCGCGACCGCACCAGCAAGCCGTTCTTCGTCTGCTGGGTGGCAGCACCGGCAGAAGCGCTGCAGCGGCTGCGCGAGCTGAACATCACCGTCTTCACCGCCGGCGAACGCGCCGTGGAAGCCGCGGCCGCCTTGGCGCGCTATCATGCGTTTCTGCGCCAGGCCGCGGGTGCCGCGCCGTCGCCCGCATTACCCGCGACGGGTCTTCCCGATCTCATCACCGAAGGCGTGCAGCCGACCGCGCTCGCCACCGAATGGCTCAGCAAGGCCGGCATCCCGATGGCGCCCGCGGCCTTGGCGCGGAATGCGGACGAAGCCATAAAGCTCTGGCGCACTTACGCGGCGCCGGTCGCCCTGAAGATCGAATCGCCCGACATCACCCACAAATCGGATATCGGCGGCGTGTTGCTCAACCTCAATGATGAGCAGGCCGTGCGCAACGGCTTCCAGACCGTCATGAAAAGAGCGGCTGACAAGGAGCCCGAGGCCGAGCTGCAGGGCGTGATCGTGCAGGCGATGAGCCGCGGCCATATCGAGCTCGTGGTCGGCGTCCAGCGCGATCCCGTCTTCGGCATGGTGGTGATGGCGGGGCTCGGCGGCGTTCTGGTCGAAGTGCTCAAGGATGTCGCCTTCCGGCGCGCGCCGTTCGACGTAGCGGAAGGCGAGCGGATGTTGCGCGAGCTGCGAATGACCGCACTTCTTGATGGCGTCCGCGGACAGAGCGGCGTCGACCGGCACGCGATCGCAAGCATGCTGTCGACGCTGTCGCGCTGGGCGGCCGCGATGGAGCCGGTGCTGGCCGAGCTCGATCTCAATCCGGTCCTGGTCGGCTCGTCCGGCCCGGTGGCCGTCGATTGCGTCATGGTTTTCAGAGAAAAGGCGGGAACAAACCCGCCGGATAAGCTGCAATCAAAAACCAGGGAAGGAAACGAACATGCCCATCAAAAGAGGCTTTTCGAAACGCGTTAAATCTCTTCGGATAGCGACACTCATTGCCTTCAAGACGGCGCTTATCACGTCGGTTTTCACAGCGGATGGCGTGCTCGCCCAGAGCGCCTACCCGAACCGCCCCATCACTTTGGTCTCGCCTTTCAGCGCTGGCGGCGACGCCGATCTCGCGGCGCGCAATTTCGCCGCGGCCGCGCAGAAGGCGCTAGGCCAGCCGATGGTGGTACTCAACAAAACCGGCGGCAGCGGCGTCATCGGTTCGGCGGCGGCGATTGCGTCGCCTCCCGACGGTTACACGCTGCTCCTGGGGCGCACCGGCTCACAGGCGATCATGCCGGCCATCCAGCCGACCAAAACTAAATACGGCTGGGAGCAATACACATTCCTCGGTACGCTCGAGCTCAATCCTTATGGCTGCGTCGTCAATGCCAAGTCGGACTACAAGACGTTCAAGGACCTCACCGACGCCATCAAGGCGAAGGGCAAGAACCTGAACTATGGCACCGCCGGCCTATTGACGACCAACGACATGGGCCCGCGCCTGCTGTTCAAGCTCCTCAAGGTCAGCGCCGAGCAGACGCCCACTGAAATTCCGTATCGTGGCACAGGCGACGCCGCGCAATCGCTGCTGGCGGGACAGACCGATTTCTCCTGCGGCAGCCTCGGCTCGTTCCTCGGCTTCGTGCAGGGCGGCCTGATGCGGGTCGTGATGGTCACAACCAGCAAGCGCATGGCGTCGATGCCCGACGTGCCGACGGCACGTGAGCTCGGCTATGCCGATATGGAAGGCATCGTTGGCTGGAGCGCCGTGCTGGCGCCGCCGAACCTGCCCGCCGATATCCGCGACAAGCTGGTCGCGGCGGTAGCGACGATCGCCAAGGACGAGACATGGCTCGCAGGCACCGCGCGCACCGGCTCGGTACCCCACATCCTGTCGCCGGAAGCGACGAAGGACTTCATCCACAAGCAGTTTCAGCTCTACCGATCGCTGGGTGAAGACCTCAACCTGATCGATAAATAGCAAACCCTATCGTCCATCGGAAGTCATGCAGCCATCGTTCGAGATGATCGAACGGTGGCTGCAACGTCAGAGCCGCTGACAGAAATCAATCAGGCAATTGCGGAACCAGAGGTGCCCGGCGTCGGCCTCAGCCGATTCATGCCAGATGAGATAGACCGGAAAGCGCGGAATGCGCAGCGGCACCGCGTAGGATTTGAGATTGAAATGGTCGGCGTAGAGATGGGCCATACGCCGCGGCAAGGTACAGATAAGATCGGAACTCTGCACGATCACCGGCATGGACAGGAAGTGCGGTACGATAACCGCGATCTGCCGCTTCAAGCCCCGCTTCGACAGAGCCAGATCGATCATCGGCATGGCGTCCGTGCGGGGCGCCAGCACGACGTGAAATTGCGCCAAATATGAATCGAGGCTGAGCTTCTCGCCGACGAGCGGGTGATCCCGCCGCGACAGGCTCAGAAGCGTCTCCGTCATCACGCATTTGCTGTGAAAGCCCGGCTCGCGCAGCACGAAGTAATCCAGCGCCAGATCGACTTCGCCGTCGCGCAACGCATTCTTCAATTGCCCGCTCGGCTCGGGACGGATTCTGATGCGGATGTGCGGCGCGACCTTGGACAGCCATTCGAGCAGACGCGGCAGGATGATGGTCTCGCCATAGTCCTCGACCGCGATGACGAATTCCCGGCTGGAGTCGGTGAAGTTGAAGGCCGCCTCGCCGCGTAGACCACGATCGAGCACGTCCAATGCCTGCCGGATCGGTTTGGAGAGCACCTTGCCGCGCGGCGTCGGCAGCATGCCCTGCGGCGACCGCTCGAACAGCGGATCCTGCATGTGTTCACGCAGCCGAGCCAGAGCGTTGCTGACGGTCGGCTGCGACAGATTCAGCTTCTGAGCCGCTTTCGAAATGCTTCGTTCGGTGAAAATAGCGTCGAAGACCAGAAGAAGATTCAGATCCAGCGATCGAAGATTCATATCCGAACGGCTTTTCTTGAGGCGATCAGCCCTGCCAATGGCTGAGCGGCGCCCGTCAAAAGAAACGATACGGTAATTTATACTATGCCGGCCAGGCTAAGGCAGGAATAATGCGGGCCAATGCCGCAGATCACCACACGCCGGGCTGTGAAAAAGCCCGGCGGCACGTCATTCGGTGAAGGAAGGGGACGATCAACGACCACGCGACGTGGTCCGACCAGCTTATGTCGGGCGAGCGCCGCGGCGCTAGTGCTTAACTGCCGGGTCGGCAGGCTCGATCACCATGCCGGAGGTCGGCTCGACCCACACCAGATGATCTTTGACCGCCTTCACGCCGGCCGTGTTCTCGGCCGCCACGGTCAGGGCCTCGCGCTGGCGCTCGTCGACGATCACGCCCCACAATTCGACGATGCCTTCATGTACCACGACATTGAGCATCGCGATCGGTGCCCACTTCTGCTTGGTCATTTCCGACAGCAGTTGCTCGCGAATCGCCGCGTCGGTCTGCGCGACCTTCGGTGTCGATCGCGCCAGACTGACCATCGCATGCATGAGATTGGAGCGGGTGACAATGCCGACGACCTCACCGCCGCGCACGACCGGCACGCGCTTGATGCGGCGGCGCTCCATCAGTTCGACGATTGCTTCAAGCGGGGCATCTTCCTCGACCGTCTGCACATCCGTGGTCATCACTTCGGCAACCTTGTTGCCGTGACTATGCGTGTACTCGGATGCGATCTTGCCGGGGCCCATGAGGAACTCCAGCCAGCGCGAACGGCGCTTCTCGGTGGCCGTCTCGCGGCGACGCAGAAAATCGCCTTCCGACAGGATGCCGACCAAGCGGCCGTCGGCGTCGATCACCGGCAGGCCGCTGATATGCTGCTGGAGCATCAACCGCGCCGCCTGCAACACCGTCGCCTCCGGCTTCACTGAGACAAGATTGCGGGTCATCACGTCTGCGGCTTTCATAGCGATCCTCCATTATTGCGAATGCATCTCACCATGCGGGCCGTATTGGTATCTTGATGCAGGTCAAGAATCGGAAGATCCGCGCGCCTGGCACGCCATGTGAAAGACCGCACCGCACATAAAAAAAGCCCCGACACCGAAGTGCCGGGGCAGTTTGGCCGAACAGTAAGTCGGGGAGAACGACGTTCGGCTTAGAGGGGTGTCAAACTCTCAGGCGTTCAAGCGGGTCAGCGCGGCGCGATTGCGCAGCACGATGCGGCGCGAGGTCGGCACGGCGATGGCGGCGGAATTTTCGAGCTGCGTCAGCGTGCGCGACACGGTCTCGATCGTGAGACCGAGATAATCGGCAATATCCTGACGCGACATCGGCAGATCGACCTCAGTGGCGGCGGCCGAACGCTTGGCCATCTCCAGAAGGAACCCGGCGACACGCTCTTGCGCGGTCTTGATCAGCAGCATGATGTGGTCTTGCGCGCGCTGCAATTCTCCGGCGGTCATGGCCCAGAGTTGGCGGGCCACCTCGTTATCGCGGGCGGCGAGCGCAACGAGCGAGCTGCGCTTGATGACCAGAACCTTGCAGTCGACGATCGCCTCGGCCGAGAAAGAATGCTCGTCGCCAATCTCGAGGCCGAACACGTCGCCGGGCAGATAGAAGGCGCCGATCTGGCGGCGGCCGTCGTTGAGCACCTTGTAGGTGCGCACGGTGCCGCTAAGCACTTTGTAGAGGTATTCGGCCGGCTCGTTCTCGCCATAGATTTCGGCGTTGCGAGCAAACGGCATGGGCGCGCCCATGAGCTCGATCGAGTTGCTGAAGATGGACGAGAGCGGCGCGTTCGGACGAGACGTACGGCTTTCCGGCTGGCGCGAGGAAATCCGGTTGATCTGAGCGTTCTGGGTAATCATGGCGCTTGGCCCTCGGTAAATTCGATGATGTTTGGATACCGCTGGCGCCTGGGGATCGAAATTCAGATAATCTCCATAGGGGATTTACCGTAGGTGGCCGGCGGGCGGGCACCGAGACCGGGTTGCGATTGAGCCAATGGGCCAAATCATTGATTACTCTCAATTTTTAGAAAAGTGGGGGCACAGCCGGGTGTCGCGTTATGGGGTCGCGCCGACGGTCGTGGCACTGTCTTTGGCCGCGCGTGCCTTGCTGCTGCCGGTCCTCCACGACGACACCGTGTTTCTTTATTTCATTCCCGCAGTGCTGGTGTCGGCCGGCCTCGGCGGCCTCGGACCGGGCCTGCTTGCGACGGTGCTCAGCATCGCTGCCGCCTATTTCATATTCCTTGAAGCCGGTGCCGATTTTACGCCGTTCCTTGTCAACGGCGTGGCCTTCACCATCATCGGCTGTGGCGTGTCGTGGGGCGGTGAGATTCTGCACAGCGCGCGATTGCGCACCTTGGTGATGACCCGCGACGCGTTAGCGCGCGAGGCGCATCTGCAATCGATTCTCGACACGGTGCCGGAAGCGATGATCGTCATCGACGAGCGCGGCATCATGAATTCGTTTAGCAGCGCGGCCGAGCGGCTGTTCGGCTATCGCGCCGAGGAAGCACTGGGGCAGAACGTCAGGATTCTGATGCCGGCGCCCTATCGCGAGAATCACGACTCTTACCTGATGCGCTACCTCGACACGGGCGAGCGGCGCATCATCGGCATCGGCCGCGTCGTCGTCGGCATGCGTAAAGACGGCTCGACCTTCCCCATGGAGCTCGCCGTCGGCGAGATGCGCTCGGGCGACAAGCGATTCTTCACCGGCTTCATCCGCGATCTCACCGAACGCCAGAAGACCGAAGCGCGATTGCAGGAATTGCAGTCGGAACTCGTGCACATCTCGCGCCTCACGGCCATGGGCGAGATGGCCTCGACTTTGGCGCACGAGCTGAACCAGCCGCTCTCCGCGATCTCCAATTACCTGCGCGGGTCGAAGCGGATGCTGGAAGGCGCCGCCGACGACCGGTCGGCCACCTTGCGCGATGCGCTGGACAAGGCCGCCGACCAGGCGATGCGGGCCGGGCAGATCATCCGGCGGCTGCGCGATTTCGTGTCGCGCGGCGAGAGCGAGCGCCGGGTGGAGAGCATCACCAAGCTGGTGGAGGAAGCGAGCGCGCTGGCGCTGGTCGGCGTCAAGGACCGCGGCATTCGCGTTCAGTTCAAATTCGACCCCAGCGTCGATCAAGTGCTCGCCGACCGGGTTCAGATTCAGCAGGTCTTGCTCAATCTGATCCGCAATGCCATGGACGCCATGGAGACAACAGCGAAGCGCGAACTAATAGTGTCGGTGATACCATTCAATGCGACGCATGTGCGGGTCAGTGTCGCCGATACCGGACCCGGTATCGCGCCGGAAGTCGCCGAGCAATTGTTCCAGCCTTTCATCACGACCAAGAGGCAGGGCATGGGCGTAGGCCTATCCATTTCCCGCACCATCGTGGAAGCGCATGGCGGCAAGATCTGGGTGGAACCGAATGCCGGCGGGGGCACGATTTTCAATTTCACGCTTGTTGTCGTAAACGAAGGGGATGTCGACGATGCAGCCTGAGCCGGTCATCTATATCATCGATGATGACGAGGCCGTGCGGCAGTCGCTTGAATTCTTGCTGAAGACCGCAGGCATCGCGGTCAGCGGATTCGAGTCAGCCAAGGCCTTTCTGGATGTACTGCCGGAGATTCGCTTCGGTTGCGTGGTCACCGACGTGCGCATGCCGGAGATCACCGGCATCGACCTGCTGAAGCGGCTAAAAGAGGTGAGGCCGGAGATTCCGGTGATCGTCATTACCGGCCATGGCGATATCGCGCTGGCCGTGGAAGCGATGAAGATCGGCGCGGTCGACTTTCTCGAAAAACCGTTCGACGACGACCACCTGCTCGCAGCCGTGCGCTCCGCGCTCGACAAGGAAGCCGACTCGGTCAAGCGCAATGCCGAGGTGACCGAGATCCATAACAAGCTGGCGGCTTTGTCCAACCGCGAACGTCAGGTGCTGGAAGGCCTGGTGGCCGGCAGCGCCAACAAGAACATCGCTTTCGACCTCGGCATCAGCCCGCGCACGGTCGAGATCTACCGTGCCAACCTGATGACCAAGATGGGCGCCAACAGCCTGTCCGACCTCGTGCGCATGGCTATGATGGCCGGCATCCTGGAAAGCGCCGGCAAGACCCGCTGAAAATTCCGCCGGAACGGCAGCCGCTAGGCCGCCACCATGCGATTGACCAACGTGCCGCAGCCGTCGATCTCGATCTTCACTTCGTCGCCGGCCTTGAGGAACTCGCCGCGCGGCATGCCGACGCCGGCCGGCGTGCCGGTCGCGATCACGTCGCCAGGCTGCAAGGTGACGTGCCGGCTCAAATAGGCGATCTGTTCGGCAATGCCGTGCACCATCTTGCCGGTGTTAGAGTTCTGCTTCAGCACGCCGTTAACCCACAGCTTGATCGACAGATCGTTGGGATTGGCGATATAGGCGGCGGGCGTCAGCCACGGGCCCATCGGCGCGGCGTCCTCGAAGCACTTCTGCCCCAGCCAGTCGTAGATGAAGGGCGTGCCCTCGCGCTTCATCAGATCGCGCGCCGACAGTTCATTGATGATCGTATAACCGGCGACCGCGTCAAAGGCCCGTTCCTCAGAAATGTTACGCGTCGGCCGGCCGATCACCACGGCCAGCTCGGCCTCCCAGTCCAGTTGCTTGGAAAAGCTCGGCATGCGCGCTGGCGTATCGGGCCCGATGATCGAACCCGCCGTGGTCTTCATGAAGAACCACGGCTCCGGGTTCTTGATCATCGGCGGCGCCTTGCCGGTCGTGCGCTTGGCGATCTCGGACATCTCCTCGAGATGGTCCCAGTAATTGGCGCCGGCACAGAACATCGAACCGGGGTAGAGCAACGGCGCCATCAGCTTCACTTGCGTCAGTGGAGCGCCGGCATCGGATGGTGCTTTCTGCACAGCGGCCTGCAGCGCGGCATGCGATTTGTCCCACGTACGCAGGAGTCCCATGACCGACGTGCTGTCGATACCCGTTTCGCCGGCGAGCAAAGTCGCGGCCGGGATCACACGATCGCCGATGAGAACGCCCGCCTGCGGGGCGCCGCCAGCAACCGCGGTGCTGACCAGCCGATATTCCGAAGCCATGTCTTTCCCCTGTCATGCGTTGGGCCCAGGCGCAGATTGCGCCTGGGTCCAAATGATCGACCGCGTCGCAACGGCTAGCGCTTAACCGCATCGGCGTACGGATAGATAAACTTGCCGGTCTTGTACTGGTCCGGCCACACGATCACCTGGTGATCGACCTTGCTGAACTGCTCGAGATCGTTCGGCGTCACGTTCTGGAACTGGGTGAACACCGTGCGCGGCTGGGTCCAGTCGCCGTTTTTGTTGTAGGCGATCTCCCCGGCCACAGTAGAGAACGTGTGGCTGTGGAGGTAGGTCGCGATCTTATCGTGGTCGAAGCCCTTGGTCGCGGTCACCGCCTCGGCCAGGATCTGCCCCGCCGCATAAGCGAACGGCACGAAGCCGTAGCCGAACGGATCGATCTTCTCGTTGGCGGCCTTCACGCGATACTTCGCCAGCACCTCCTTCAGCCCCGGAAAGTCGAAGCTCGGCACGAAGCTTTCCATCGTGACGATACCGTCCATCAGCGGACCGAGCCGCATCTTGATCGGCGTGACCAGGAGCCCGATCAACGTGCCGCCGAAAATCTTCGGCGCCAGCCGGATTTCATGCGCGGCGCTGACGATGCCGACCGTGTCCGGCGGATAGGCTGCGACGAACACCACGTCGGCATTGGTGGCCTGGATCGAGCGCATCACGCCGGTGAAGTCGGTCGTGCTCGGCGGATAGGTCTTATCGTAGATAATGTTGAAACCGCCGGCCTTTGCATTGTCGCGCGCGCCGTCCGATGCCGTCTTGGCGAATTCGGCATCGGCGGCGAGGATCGCCACCGTCTTCGGCTTCGGGTTCTGCGCCGCCGCCAGTTCGAAGAACCCGCGCGAGAAAGCCTTCACGCCTTCCGGCCCGACCGGCACCATCGAGAAGTAGCGCGAATAGTTGAAATGGCTGTTCACGCCGATCGCCAGCATGGAGATCGTGGTCTTGTTGTTCTGCATGATAGCCGGCATC
>JANLJK010000281.1 GCA_029255525.1 Pseudolabrys sp. | reverse complement strand
CGATCGTCAGCGGGCCGCTGAAGATCGCCTGGCCGAACGAGGTCAGGCCGGTGATGCGGCCGGCTTCGTTGGTGACCACGGCAGCGTTAAAGGTCAACCAGGACACGACGCCGGTGAGCGCGACGCCGGCGGCCATGTAGTTGTAGACGCGGATCATGTAGGCGCGCAGGCCCACATCGATCGCGGCCTGCGTGGCGCCGAAGCCACGAGCAGCTACGTTACGGTCGAAGTCCGACATCGAAGTTTTCCTCTCTCCAATCCGGCTCTCGTGAGCCGGTTACACGTCAGGCGCGCCGGCATCGGCCGTCGCGCTCGTGTTTCTGAATCTAGTTGGCCCTTAGTCTTGGCGCCAGATGTGGCCCCTTGATGACCCCTAACCTTGCCAAAACTTAACGAACCTCATCGACGCTTAATATAGCGCAAAACCGTGCCCCAGGCAGGGGAGGGCCCCACGCGGCTGAATGTCGCAAAAATCGCGCAAATTTAGAGATTTCGTAGGACTGGGGCGGGTTTCTGGCCCAAAGCGCTGTAGGTGCCAAGAAGGCCGAGTGCAACCGTCACAACCAGGGCGCCCAAAGCCGCCACCACGGCCGGTAGCGGTAGCCAGGCGAAGCGCAGGTGCATCACTTCCGTGACGATCAGCCAGCTCGCCAGCGATCCGCTCAGCACGCCGAACAGCGCGGTGGCGGCGCCCAAGAGCAGGTACTCGATGGTAAAGGCCGCCAGGAGCCGCGCGCGGGTGGCGCCGAGGGTCTTGAGGATAACGGCGTCATAGACCCGGTGCCGGTGGCCGGCGGCGAGCGCGCCGCCCAGGACCAAAGCGGCGGCGAGCAGCGTGATGGCGCTGGCGCCACGAATGCCGAGCACCAGATTGCCGATCAGTGAGCCGATCGCCTCCAGCGCGTCCTTCACGCGCACGGTGGTGACCATCGGGAAGCTGTCGGCGATCGAGCGCAGCACGGCGCCTTCCTGCGCGACCGAGCCGCCGTTCGGATAAGTCAGCGTGGCAATGTGCGTATGCGGCGCGCCACGGAAGGTGTTGGGTGTGAACACCATCACGAAATTGATGCTCAGGCTCTGCCAGTCGACCGTGCGCATATTGGCGATGGTCGCCGTGATGTTGCGGCCGAGCACGTTCACGGTGACGCTGTCGCCGAGCTTGAGGCCGAGGCCGTCGGCGATCTTCTTCTCGAACGATACCAGCGGCGGCCCGTCATAATCCGGCTTCCACCACTCGCCTTCCACCAGCCGCGAGCCGGCCGGCACGCTGTTGGCGTAGGTGATACCGCGATCGCTTTGCAGCACCCAGGCAGCCTCCTCCTTCGGCTTGATCTTCTCCGCCGCCGATCCGCCGGCCGAGACGATGCGCCCGCGCAGCATCGGCACGTCTTCGATCGCGGCATTTGGCGCCTGCGTGTGGACGAAATCCTGGAAGCGCTGCGCGTCGCCTGACGGAATGTCGAGGAAGTAGAAGGACGGCGCCTTGGCCGGCAGTTCGTTGGAGAACTGCTGGCGCAAATTGGCGTCGATCTCGATCACGGTCACCAACAGCGCGATGCCGAGGCCGAGCGACAGCACGATGGTCGGCGTCAACGCGCTCGGCCGGTGGATGTTGGCGACCGCCATGCGCAGCACGGTCGAGCGGGCACGCGGTGCGCGCGCGGCAAGCGCCATCAACAGCGAGCCGACCAGCCGCAAGAGCAGGAACACGGCGGCGGCGACGCCGACATAGATGAGTGCGACGCGGCGATCATAAGCGAGCAGCACGGCGAGCGCCGCCAGCGCCAGAACGGCGGCACTTGTGAGGATCACATAAGTCGCGCGCGGCTTGCGGGCCTGCGGTGTCACGCCTTCGCGGAACAGCGCGCCGACCGGCACGTCATGCGCGCGGCCGAGCGGCCACAGCGCGAAAGCGAGTGCGGTGAGCAGGCCGTAGACCAGCGCCAGCACCAATTCGCCGGCATGCAAAGCCGGCGTGATCGGCAGCGGAATGATCGCGCCGAAGGTCCACGAGATGGCGAACGGCAGAATGGCGCCGAGCACCATGCCGATCGCGCCGCCGATCGCGGCCAGGATCAGCACCTGCGTGAGATAGATGGCGAAGACGCGGCGGCCGCTGGCGCCGAGCGCTTTCAGCGTTGCGATGGAATCGCGCCGCCGGTCGAGATGGCTCTTGACGGCGTTGCCGACGCCGACGCCGCCGACCAGCAAAGCGGTGAGGCCGACAATGGTGAGGAACTGGGTGAAGCGCTCGACATTGCGCTCGAGCTGCGGCGAGGCGTTGCTGCGCGAGCGGATCTCCCAGCCGGCCTCCGGCAATTGTGCACGCGCCTGCGTCGTTACGGCCTTGGTAGCATTGTCGGTCGCCTCGCGGTCCGGCAACCGCAGGCGATAGGTCCAGCGCACCAGGCTGCCCGGCTGCAACAAGCCGGTGGCACGCAGCGCGTCCTGGCTCACCAGCAGGCGCGGGCCGAAGCCGATGCCGCCGGCGAGTTTGTCGGGTTCGCTGGCGAGCGCGGCGCGCACCTCGAATTTGGCGTCGCCGACCGACAAAGCCGCGCCTTGCTTCAGGCCGAAGCGTTCCATCAGCACCGGATCGGCGACGGCGCCAAACACGCCGTTACGTTCGGTCAGGGCGTCGGCGAGCGGTGCGGGCGGTGTCAGCACCACCTCGCCGTAAAGCGGGTAGGCGCTATCGATCGCCTTCATCTCGACCAAAGTGGCGTTGCCGTCGGCGGCCCGGGCCATGGCACGCAGCATGGCTGTCGTCGACACGCGGCCTTGGCCTTGCAGGAAGCTGAGTTCTTCGGGCTTGGCTTCGCGCTGGATGAGGGTGAAGGCGAGATCGCCGCCGAGGATCACTTGGCCTTGCCGCGCCAAACCGTCGGCCAGGCTCGCCGCCAGCGAGCCGACGCCAGCGATCGCCATGCTGCCGAGTGCGATGCAGGCGACGAAAACATAGAAGCCGCGCAGGCCCGAGCGCATCTCGCGCAGGGCAAAGCGGAGCGGGAGCCAGTTGGTTTTCACGGCAGCTCTCCACTGTCATTCCGGGGCGGCCGCCGCAGCCCGAAGGGCGAAGGCGGACGAGCCCGGAATCCATAGCCCGCAGCGCTGCGGCGTATGGATTCCGGGCCCGCGCCATCGGCGCGTCCCGGAATGACGGAGTGGTGGTTACTCGCCAT
>JANLJK010000280.1 GCA_029255525.1 Pseudolabrys sp. | reverse complement strand
GTCGACCGTCGCGTGAAGGGACGCGAGCGCATCGATCTCGACCGGTTCTGGAACGAGCTCTCCGCTAATCCGAAAGCCATCGACGAAGCCACGCGCCGGCACTACGCCAAAATCTATGCGCGCAAGGGCGCGATGCACGCGGCCTTCAATCAGTTCGCGGCCTTCACGCAGGATGCGATCGACAACAAGGCTTTCGCCGCGAAGGGCAAGCTGACGATGCCCATCCTGGCCCTCGGCGGCGACCAGTCGTTCGGCACGCAGCAAGCCGACATCATGCGCGCGGTCGGAACCAACGTGACCGGCGGCGTCATCGTCAATTCCGGTCACTGGGTGATGGAAGAGCAGCCCAAGCAGACCACCGCGGCGATCGTCGGCTTCATCGACAAGAAGTGAGGGCGACCGCCCTCACACCCTGGTCGGATAATTCGGGCTCTCGCGCGTGATGGTCACGTCATGGACGTGGCTTTCGCGCAAGCCGGCGCCGGTGATGCGCACGAACTCGGCGCGCTCGTGCATATCGGCAATGGTCTTGGCGCCGACATAGCCCATGGCGGCGCGCAAGCCGCCGGCGAGCTGATGCAGCACGGTCGAGGCCGAGCCCTTATAAGCGACCTGTCCCTCAACGCCTTCCGGCACCAATTTCAGCGAGTCCTTGATGTCCTGCTGAAAGTAACGATCGGCCGAGCCGCGCGACATCGCGCCGACCGAGCCCATGCCGCGATAGGTCTTGTAGGAGCGGCCCTGATAGAGGAACACCTCGCCCGGCGTTTCGTCGGTGCCCGCGAGCAGCGAGCCGACCATCGCGACGTGCGCACCGGCCGAGATCGCCTTGGCCAGATCGCCGGAGAACTTGATGCCGCCGTCGGCCACCACCGGCGTGCCGGTCTTCTGCGCCGCCTCGACGCAATCCATGATCGCGGTCAACTGCGGCACGCCGACGCCCGCGACAATGCGGGTCGTGCAGATCGAGCCCGGGCCGATACCAACCTTGATCGCATCGGCGCCGTAGTCGATCAGCGCCTTGGCGCCTTCGGCGGTGGCGACATTGCCGGCCACCACCTGCACCGCGTTCGACAGCTTCTTGATGCGCTTGACCGCATCGAGCACGTATTGCGAATGACCGTGCGCGGTGTCGACCACCACGAGATCGACGCCCGCCGCGATCAGCGCCTCGGTGCGGAAGAAGCCCTTGTCGCCGACGGTCGTCGCCGCCGCGACGCGCAGACGGCCCTGCTCGTCCTTGCAGGCGTTCGGATTGGCGACTGCCTTCTCCATGTCCTTCACGGTGATCAGGCCGACGCAGCGATACTGGTCGTCGACCACCAGGAGCTTCTCGATGCGGTGCTGGTGCAGAAGCCGCTTGGCTTCGTCCTGGCTGACGCCCTCACGCACCGTAATCAGCTTGTCCTTGGTCATCAGCTCGGCGACCCGCTGTTCCGGATCGGTGGCAAAGCGCACGTCACGGTTGGTAAGAATGCCGACCAGCTTGCCCGGCTTGGTGCCCGTGGCATGCTCGACCACCGGGATGCCGGAGATGCGGTTGACCTTCATCAGATCGAGCGCTTCCTGAAGCGGCGCGGTCGGCTCGATGGTGAGCGGGTTCACCACCATGCCGCTCTCGAACTTCTTCACCTGCCGCACCTGCGCCGCCTGCTCGTCCGGCTCCATGTTGCGGTGGATGACGCCCAGGCCTCCGGCCTGCGCCATGGCGATGGCCATCTGGCTCTCGGTCACCGTGTCCATGGCCGAGGCGATGATCGGCAGATTGACCGAAATCGATCGTGTAATGCGTGAGCGAAGATCGACATCGGCCGGCATGACCTCGGACAGGCCGGGCCTGATCAGCACGTCATCGAAAGTGAGCGCCTCGCGCGGACTTGAATTGTTTTTTGCGGCCATCGCCAACTCCATCACACCCGAAAGGGGAAAAAGGCCTGCCGTCGGCTGATAAATTGCCGTGGCCGGGAAAGTCCCGGCCGATGGAGGCCCGCTTTTGGGTTGGCGGTGGTCGTTAGCATGGGAATCTGCCGATTCCTAGGATATTCGCGGATGGCTGTTATGACCGCGCACAGGCAAATGCGTCTTCCTTCCGTCACCACTTTACCGTTGATGGCGCGGCACAAATCCTGTCGGGACGCCCCCGTCCGCCGCTGAAAGTCCGCCGGTCCATGCTACCAAAGCTGCCGCCCCTCGCCGGGAACCCGCGCTGATGCGCCGAGACCGTATCGTTCCGCTGATCATCGCGGTCGCCCTGTTCATGGAGAACATGGACTCGACGGTGATCGCCACCTCGCTGCCGGCGATCGCGGCCGATATCGGCACCAGCCCCCTGGCGCTCAAGCTCGCCGTCACCTCCTACCTGCTCTCGCTCGCGGTCTTCATCCCGGCCAGCGGCTGGACCGCCGACCGCTTCGGCGCGCGGCTCGTGTTCCGCGTGGCCATCGCCGTCTTCATGGTCGGCTCACTCGGCTGCGCCTTCTCGTCGTCGCTCACCGATTTCGTCATCGCCCGCATCCTGCAGGGCATGGGTGGCGCCATGATGACGCCGGTCGGCCGCATGGTGCTGGTGCGCACCATCGACAAGCGCGAATTGATCGGCGCCATGGCTTGGTTTTCGACGCCAGCGCTGATCGGGCCGATGCTGGGACCACCGATCGGCGGCTTCATCACCACTTATGCGACCTGGCACTGGATCTTCATCATCAACATCCCGATGGGGCTGATCGGCATCCTGCTCGCCACCCGCTACATCCCGGATGTGCGGGCCGAACAGCACGAGCGCTTCGATCTCGTTGGCATGGCCCTCGCCGGTCTCGGCATTGCCGGCATGGCCTTCGGCCTATCGGTGCTCGGCCTGAACTTCCTGCCATGGTGGATCGTCGTTGCGCTGATCGCCGGCGGCGCGGCGTTCTTCACCGCCTATATCGTGCATGCGCGGCGCACACCCAATCCGGTGCTCGACTTCAGCCTGTTCCGGCTGCCGACCTTCTTCGGCGCTGTAGTCGGCGGCTTCCTGTTCCGCATCGGCATCGGCGCGCTCGCCTTCCTGCTGCCGCTGATGCTGCAGATCGGCTTCGGCCTGTCGCCGTTCCACTCGGGCGCCATCACCTTCGTCTCCGCGGCCGGCGCGCTCGGCATGAAATGGGCGACGACCTGGATCCTGCGCCGGCACGGCTTCCACACGGTCATGACCATCAAT
>JANLJK010000279.1 GCA_029255525.1 Pseudolabrys sp. | reverse complement strand
GCAATGGCGACAGCGCCGGCCTGCATCACCCGCAATACAACTTCAACGACGACGCCATTCCCTACGGCACGTCGTATTGGGTGAAGCTGGTCGAGACGGCGCTGGCGCCATAGTGGTCATTCCGGGGCGCGCCGAAGGCGCGAGCCCGGAATCCATAATCCTCAACGCTGCGGCGTATGGATTCCGGGCCCGCTTGCTTCGCAAGCGTCCCGGAATGACGGAGTAATATGGCCGCGCCTCGGAAGGACGAAGTGCCTTACTGCACCAGTTCGCGCTGTTCCTGCACCGGCGCGGGGGCCGGCGCCTTCACGAGCGCCGGGCGGCGCGCGATGAGCGCGGTCGCACGGGTTTGCAGCTCGTGCCAAGTGGCGAAGTCGTTCAAGGCCGAGCGCTCGATGAGCGCGACCGTCACCGCCGCGATGAAGGGCAGGCTCTGGATCACCAGCACCATCGCGAAGATGTTGATCTCGCGCACTTCCTTGAGGTTGGTCTCGACCAACACGATGGCGCCGAGGATCAACAGACCCGCCAGCACCGCTTCCCAGAAGGCCGGGAACTCGGTCGACTTGCGTTTGCCACCCTTGTCGGTGCGCACGAAGGGCAGGTGGTCTTTGATCAGGCCCATCGCCACCGCGCGCGCCACCGTCCACTGCACGGCCATCGCCGGCAGCATCGAGGCGAACATCTGCCGCTTGTTGGTCTTCACGCGCAGCCGGTAGAGCGTCAGGAAGTGCAGCACCGAGACGGCGAAGCTGGCGATGATCGGGATCGTCAGAATGCGGTCCGGTACGGCGATGTCGAGGAAGGCGACGACCGGCACCCAGACGATATTGAACAAAGCGACGACCACGCCGATGCTTTCCGCGCCCAGCCAGTTGAGCCAGCCGAGCATGAACTCACGCTTCTGCTCGCGCGTCAGACGGCTCGCACCCGGCAGGAAACGGCGCCAGTGCTTCTTGACGATCTGGAACCCACCATAGGCCCAGCGGTCACGCTGCTTTTTGTACGCCTCGAACGTGTCGGGCAGCAGGCCGTGGCCGTAGCGCTTGTTGGTGTAATGCGCGTGGTAGCCGAGCTCGAGAATGGTCAGGCCGAGATCGGTGTCCTCGCAGATGGTGTCGCTCGACCAGCCGCCGGCCGCTTCGAGCGCGGTACGGCGCACGAGGCACATCGTGCCGTGCACGATGATGGCGTTGGCTTCGTTCCGCTGCACCATGCCGATGTCGAAGAAGCCGGCATATTCGGCGTTCATCGCGTGATGCATGACGCTGCGCTTGTCGTCGCGGTGATCCTGCGGCGCCTGCACGAGGCCGACATTCGGATCGGCGAACAGCGGCACCAGATCCTTCAGCCAGTCGGGCTGCACGACATAATCGGCGTCGAGGACGGCGAGCACCTCGGCATCGGCCGCGGTGTGGATCATGGCGAGGCGCAACGCGCCGGCCTTGAAGCCCTGCAGGTTGTCGGCGCGCACGAACTTGAAGCGGTCCCCAAGCACGCGGCAGTGCTCCTCGATCGGCATCCAGAGCGCCGGATCGGGGGTGTTGTTGATCACCACCACGCATTCGAAGTTCGGATAATCGAGGCGGGCGATGGCATCGAGCGTCTGCTTCAACATCTCCGGCGGCTCGCGATAGGCCGGGATGTGGATCGACACTTTCGGGGTGTGATCGGGCACGAGCGGCGGCGCCTGGACGAGACGGGCCGGCTTGCGGCCGAAGGCGATGGCCGCGATTTCCTCGATGCGCGCGAAGGCGATGATGATCAGCGGGATCAGGAGCAGGGTGCCCAGGCCGAGCGCGAAGGTCGCGCCCCACACGAAGTAGTGGCCGTTCCAATAGGCGAAGACGGTGGCGAACCAGGCGCCGACGACGTTGGCCGCGGCCGCCAAGGGCACCGCCTGCCAGAACGTCATGCCCACCATGGTGAGCAAAGGCAACGACAGCAGGACGCTGACCAAGAGCGCGATGCCGGCGAGACGCCAGTGATCGGGATCGGTGATCGGGCCGGTCCAGGAGAACTTGGCTTCGCGGTGGGCATCGTAGATGCCCCAATAAGGACCGACGCCGCCTTCGAAGGTCTTCCACGGCTGGTCGAAGGCTTCGACGATGTTGTAGTCGATGCCGTAGGCCTCGGCGCGGGTGACGAAGTCACGCAGCGCGACCGCCTGCTCGATGCGGCCGGGGTTGGCGACCTTGAGGTTGTAGCCCGCGGTCGGCCAGCCGAACTCGGCGATCACGATGCGCTTGCCGGGATACAGGCGGCGCAGCTTCTCGTAGCCGCCGATGGCGTCCTCGACGGCGCTCTTCTCGGAGATGCCTTCCCAGTAGGGCAGGATGTGCACGGCGATGTAGTCGACCGCCGAGACGAGCTCGGGATGGTCGCGCCAGACGCTCCAGATTTCACCCGTGGTGACCGGGACGCTGGTCTGCCGCTTCACCTTCTGGATGAGCTGGATCAGCTCCGGGATCTTGATGTCGTCGCGATAGATCGTCTCGTTGCCGACGATGATGCCGTTGATGTTGCTGTGGCGCTTGGCCAGATCGATGACCGAGGCGATTTCGCGCTCGTTTCGATCCTTGAACTTGTCGATCCAGGCGCCGACCGTCACCCGCAGGCCGAATTCGGCTGCGATTCCAGGCACCAGCTGGACGCCGCCTGTGGACGAATACGTACGTATCGACTTGGTCACCGGCGCCAACATCTTCAGATCCGAACGGATCTGTTTGGCGTCGGCGATGCCCCCCTTGTCGGGATGGGTAGCGCCGTCGAACGGCGCATAGGAAACACTGGCCAGTTGGCCTTCGAAATTGGGGGCTTTGACGGATTCGCGCGTTAAAGCCCACAATCCGGCATGCACGCACGCCACAAGGGCGACCACGGCAGCAACGGTGCGCATAGACTCAGAACCAAATGGGGCTGGGTGGCAGAGCCCTGAGCCCGTCCCCTGGGCTCAGCCGAAGCAGTTTGTGCGATGCAAGATAGCTCGGCATCAGGTGCACATTCAAGTAATTCGCGCTCATGGCAAATCCTAGGCGTACGCATGACGCCGTTACGAATTTTTTTCCTTGATGCCAAACGCTATTGCTTCGGAGTCGTTCCCGCAGGGGCGGCCTGCGCCGGCTGGGGGGCGGCAGCGGCTGCCGGGGTCGGCTCCAGACCCGGGTTGAGCCAGCAGGCATGCACCCGGCCGCTCAACGTTTACTGGGCTTTCGGATCGATATTGCCCTGCCGGACCAGGCAGCGGAACGTCGCCTG
>JANLJK010000278.1 GCA_029255525.1 Pseudolabrys sp. | reverse complement strand
GGACGGAAATGCTTGATCAGGCCCTGGATCGGCCAGGCAGCCGCGTCGCCGAGCGCACAGATGGTGTGGCCTTCGACCTGCTTCGTGACCTGGAACAGCATGTCGATCTCGCGCTTCTGGGCATTGCCCTTCACCATGCGCTCCATCACCCGCATCATCCAGCCCGTGCCTTCGCGGCACGGGGTGCACTGGCCGCAGCTCTCATGCTTGTAGAAGGCCGAGAGACGCCAGATCGCCTTCACGATGTCGGTCGACTTGTCCATGACGATGACGGCGGCGGTGCCGAGGCCGGAGCCCAGCTCACGCAGGCCGTCATAATCCATGATGGCGTCCTTCATCTGGGCGCCCGGCACGCAAGGCACCGAAGAACCGCCCGGGATGACGGCAAGAAGATTGTCCCAGCCGCCACGAATGCCGCCGCAGTGCTTCTCAATCAGTTCGTGGAACGGGATCGACATCGCGTCCTCGACCGTGCAGGGCCGGTTGACGTGGCCGGAAATCGAATAGAGCTTCGTGCCCGTGTTGTTCGGGCGGCCAAAGCTCGAATACCAGCCGGCGCCACGGCGCAGGATGGTCGGCGTGACGGCGATCGACTCGACGTTGTTGACCGTCGTCGGGCAGCCATAGAGACCCATATTGGCCGGGAACGGGGGTTTCAGGCGCGGCTGGCCCTTCTTGCCTTCGAGGCTCTCGAGCAGCGCGGTTTCCTCGCCGCAGATGTAGGCGCCGGCGCCATGATGGACGATGATGTCTATGTCGTAACCGAGCTTGTTGTTCTTGCCGAGCAGGCCGTAGTCGTAACACTCGTCGATCGCAGCCTGCAGCGCTTCACGCTCGCGCATGAACTCGCCGCGGACATAGATATACGCATAGTGCGCATCCATGGCGAACGAGGCGATCACACAGCCCTCGATCAGCGTGTGCGGATCGTGGCGCATGATATCGCGGTCCTTGCAGGTGCCTGGCTCGGATTCGTCGGCGTTGACCACGAGGTAGTGCGGACGGCCGTCGCTTTCCTTCGGCATGAAGGACCACTTCAGGCCGGTCGGGAAGCCGGCGCCGCCACGGCCGCGCAGGCCAGACGCCTTGACCTCGTTGATGATCCAGTCGCGGCCCTTTTCGAGCAGCTGCTTGGTTCCGTCCCAATGACCACGGCTCATGGCGCCCCTCAGGGACTTGTCCTTGAGGCCGTAGATATTGGTAAAGATGCGATCCTGATCCTTCAACATATCCTAACCTCTTACCGCGGCTTCTTGCCGAAGACCTTGATGTATTCGGCCTCGCCGCCCTTGGCGAGGGCCTTGGCCTGCTTGACCCAGTCGTCGCGCTCGATGCGGCCGGCGAATTTCAGGTAGCCGTCCACCCATTCGCGTTCGGCCTTCTTCCAGCCGGCGACCTGGGCGAAAGTGTAGATGCCGAGACCGTTCAGGATGCCCTCGATCTTCGGGCCAACGCCGGAGATCATCTTGAGGTCGTCCGGCGTTGCCGGCTTTTCGACGGCTGCCGGACGATTCTTGTCGTCGAGCGACGGCTGGGCGGCGGCTGCGGCCTTCGGCGCCTTGCCGGCGGCATCTGCGGCGGCCGTTTCGGAAACCACGGCCTTCACTTCGTCGCTTGCAGGCTTGGCGCTCTTGCGAGCCGGCTTGACCGCCTCGCCACCCGGGGTCGCGGACTTGCCGTCGGCCGGGGTCTTGAGCGCAGCATTGGTTTCTTCGGCGGCGGTCACCGGCTTGGCGGCATTGGCCGGCGGCACGGATACGGCTTCTGCAGGTGCGGCCTTGGCCTTCGCGGCCGGCTTTGCGTCTGCTTCGGTCAACGAGGTCAGTCCACCGGCGGGCGCCGAATAGACGCGATCGACCTGCGGGCCGGGCGTGATGTCGGTGCCGCGACCGGCTTCGAAACGATCGATGATGTGTTCAAGCTGCGTCGGCGTCAGGTCTTCGTAGCTATCCTTGAAGATCATGACCATCGGTGCGTTGACGCAGGCGCCCTGACACTCGACCTCTTCCCAAGACAGCGTGCCGTCGGCGTTGAGCTCGAAGGGCTCGGCATGGATCTTCGACTTGCAGACCTTGATCAGGTCCTCCGCGCCGCGCAGCATGCAAGGCGTGGTGCCGCAAACCTGCACATGGGCGCGCGTGCCGACCGGCTTCAGCTGGAACTGGGTGTAGAAGGTCGCCACTTCCAGCACGCGGATATACGGCATGGAGAGCTTTTCGGCGACGAATTCGATCGCCGCTCGCGTCACCCAGCCGTCCTGTTCCTGCGCCCGCATGAGAAGCGGAATGACCGCCGACTGCTGGCGGCCCTCAGGATACTTGGCAATGGTTGCCTCAGCCCAAACGGCGTTCTGCTCGTTGAACGAGAAGCCTGCCGGCTGGAATTGATCTTCGGCTAGTCGACGAACGGACATTCTTCCTCACGCCTTGTCTCAGTTTATGGATCCACACCGCGAACTCGCCAGTGAGGCGAACTCGCAGGCATAGGCCGACTTTTCTTTCTGCAGAAACACGATGAACTTGGAACCGTTGGGGACGGCCGCCTTGATTTCGTAGCCCTGCTTGATGAGTTCCGCCATGTTCGCAGACGACGTTTCCGACGAGATGCCCGAGCTTTGCGCGAACGCGCCACCGGCCATCATCGAAGCAGCAATCGTCAGCAAGGTCCGGCGCATCAGCGGTCCACCTCTCCGAACACGATGTCGAGCGAGCCGATCAGCGCCGCCATGTCGGCGAGCATGTGGCCCCGACCAAGGAAATCCATGGCCGAGAGATGGGCATAGCCCGGAGCGCGGATCTTGCAGCGGTATGGCTTGTTGGTTCCATCTGAAACCAGATAGACGCCGAACTCGCCCTTCGGCGCTTCGACCGAAGCATAAACTTCGCCTGCCGGAACGTGATAGCCCTCGGTGTAGAGCTTGAAGTGGTGGATCAGCGCTTCCATCGAACGCTTCATTTCGCCACGCTTCGGCGGCACGACCTTCCCGTCAAGCGAGGATACCGGGCCGCTTCTCGCCTCGCCCTTCAAGCGCGCCAGCGCCTGCTTCATGATCCTGACGGACTGGCGCATCTCCTCCATGCGAACGAGATAGCGGTCGTAACAGTCGCCGTTCAGGCCAACCGGAACGTCGAAGTGGAAATCGGCATAGCATTCATAGGGCTGCGACTTGCGCAGGTCCCATGCCGCGCCCGACCCACGGACCATGACGCCCGAGAATCCCCAGGCCCAGGCATCTTCCAGCGACACGACGCCGATATCGACGTTGCGCTGCTTGAAAATACGGTTGCCGGTCAGAAGCTTGTCAATGTCGGCAAGCCGGGCGGGAAACTGGTCGCACCACTTGTCGATATCGTCCACGA
>JANLJK010000277.1 GCA_029255525.1 Pseudolabrys sp. | reverse complement strand
CTATGCGATGCTTGTATTTGTCGCCCCCTCTCCCGCCCTCGCGCGGGCACCCTCTCCCCCAAGGGGAGAGGGGAAGAGCGCGTGCTGCGCCGCTTCACCATTTACGGCGTGCAACCGAGGTCTTAGATAACATCTCATGTCCACGCTTCTCATTTCCCATCCCGCCTGCCTCAATCATCTGACGCCGCCCGGGCATCCCGAGCGGCCGGACCGGCTGCGCGCCGTCGAGCGCGCGCTGGAAGACGAACGATTTCAATTGCTGGCGCGCGAGCTGGCGCCGATGGCGGAAGCCGAGTTGATCGCGCTGGCGCATCCGATCGATTACGTCGAAATGATCCGCCAGGCCTCGCCGTCCGAAGGCATGGTGGCGATCGATGCCGACACCTCGATGTCACCGGGCAGCTTCGAGGCGGCCTTGCGCGGCGCCGGCGGTGCCGTGATGGCGGTCGACGAGGTGATGAACGGCCGCACCGCCAATGCCTTCGTCGCGACGCGCCCGCCCGGGCATCATGCCGAGACGGCCAAGCCCATGGGCTTTTGCTTCTTCAACAATGTGGCGATCGCCGCGCGCTACGCGCAGAAGAAATACGGCGCCGAGCGCGCGGCCATCGTCGATTTCGACGTGCATCACGGCAACGGCACGCAGGATATCTTCTGGTCCGACCAGAGCGTGCTGTATTGCTCGACGCACGAGATGCCGCTTTATCCCGGCACCGGCGCCATCACCGAGCGCGGCAAGTTCAACACCATCGTCAACGCGCCGTTGCGCGCGGGCGACGGCGGCGACCAGTTCCGCGAGGCGATGGATGTCGCCATCCTGCCGCGGTTGCGCGCCTTCAAGCCGGACATCCTCATCATCTCCGCCGGCTTCGACGCGCATACGCGCGACCCGCTCGCCAATTTGAACTTGGTGGAAGCGGATTTCGCCTGGGTGACGCAGAAGCTGATGGAAGTCGCCGACGCGTGCTGCGGCGGCCGCGTCGTCTCGGTGATGGAAGGCGGCTACGACCTGCAAGGCCTCGCGCGCTCGGTCGCCGCGCATGTCACCACGCTGATGCGGGGGTAACTGTCGTTCCGGGGCGCCGCGCAGCGGCGAACCCGGAACCCATACGCCGCAGCAGATAAGAGGCGGCACCGTGTTCGTGACATTGAAACGCTTGGGATTATGGATTCCGGGCTCGCGCCAAACAGGGCCGCGCTTCGCGCGGGCCCGTTGGGCGCGCCCCGGAATGACAACTACTTCGCCGTCAAACCACCGTCGATCGGCACATCCGTGCCGGTAATGAAGCCCGACGCATCCGACAGCAGGAACACGCAGAGCGCGGCAACTTCTTCCGCCTTGCCGAGGCGCAGCAGCGGAATGTCGAGCGCCAGTTTCTGCCGCACCGTGTCGGGATGGCGCGTGGTTTGCGCGATGCCCTCCACCATCGGTCCTTCGATGAAGGCCGGGCACATGGCGTTGCAGCGCACCGGCGGTTGATAGCGCGCGCCGTTGAGCGCCACCGACTTGGTCAGTAACGAGACGCCGCCCTTGGAAGCACTATAGGCGGCAAGGTTCGGTCCGCCGATCAGGCCCAAGACCGACGACAGATTGACGATCGAGCCGCCTTTTTTGCGCAACAGCGGGAAGGCGTGGTGGCAGCCGAGGAAAGTGCCGTCGAGATTGATCGCCATCACGCGCCGCCAAGTGGCGTAGTCGGTCTTCTCGATCGAGCCGACCGCCGCGATGCCGGCCGCGTTGACGAGGCCGTCGAGCCGGCCGTGCCGCTTGTCGATATCGTCCACCACGCGCTGCCAGTCGGCTTCCGAAGTGACGTCGAGCGTCGCATCGATGCCCGCGCCGGCCTTGAGATCGGTCGCGACGGCCGTCCCGCCGGCGGCCCGCACGGCGGCCGCGATCGCCCCGCCGATGGCGCCGCCCGCGCCCGTGATCAAAACAATCTTGCCTTCAAGCTCCGCCACGCTCGTCTTCCCCGGTCATTGCATTGGACGCAATTGTCGAGCATTCATCTGCCGATGTCACCCAGCCAACCCGTCTGCGTCGTCACTGGCGCCTCCTCCGGTATCGGCGCCGCACTGGCGCGCGAATTCGCGCACCATGGGCACAAGCTTGTGCTGGTGGCCCGACGCGCGCCCGAACTCAAGGCTCTCGCCGATAGCCTTGCGGAGGCCGGATATCCGCGACCGGACGTGATCGTCGCCGATCTCGGCGCGCCGGATGGCGTCGCGCGAGTCGCGGACGCGTTGCAAGCGAAGGGCCTCGAGCCCGCCATCCTCGTCAACAACGCCGCCTTCGGCCTGCTTGGTGAAGCGGCCACGCTCGACCCGGCGCGCCAGTTGGCGATGATCGATCTCAACAACCGCGCGCTGACCGAGCTCACGCTGCGCTTTCTCGACAGCATCATCCGTCACAAAGGCGGCATCCTGAACGTCGCATCCACCGCCGCCTTCATGCCCGGGCCGGGCATGGCGGTTTATCACGCCACCAAGGCCTATGTAGTCTCGTTCACCGAGGCGCTGCACGAGGAGCTGAAGACGGAGGGCGTCAAGGTCTGCGCGCTCTGCCCCGGCCCGGTGCCGACCGGCTTTTTCAATCAAGCCGGAATTCCGCGCGACTACTTCCCGCGGTTCCTCGCCCGCTCGGCCGAACGCGTCGCGCGCGAGGGTTATGAAGGCTTCATGGGCGGTCACCGGATCGTGGTTCCCGGCAAGCCCAACCGGATCTTGACGCTGTTGCCGCGCCTGTCGCCCCGCGCTTTGGTGCTGGCCTTCATGGGCTGGCGCTGGAACGCCACCAAAAGCCGCAGCCCATAAACGGCCCTATCCTCGCCGCCTCCGGACGGCATAGGATGCCGCCCTCAAGAATCGCCGCTGGAAAGCACCGATGGCCGACAATACCGACGTGAAGAAACTGCCCTTCGAGCGGGCGATCGAGGAATTGGAATCGATCGTCAAGCGGCTGGAGGAAGGCAAGGTGCCGCTCGAAGAGTCCGTGGCGATCTACGAGCGGGGCGAAGTCCTGAAGGCGCGTTGCGAAGAGCTGCTGCGGCAGGCGGAAGCGCGGGTGGAGAAGATCACGCTCGACGCCTCCGGCAAGCCTTCCGGCAGCGAGCCGCTCGACGTCGATTGACGGCCCGGCCGTGCAGGTTCGCCGCCGGCTCGTCATTTATGTGCAAGGCTACGATCCGCGGGGGGCTCGCGGAGTATTATCGTATGTTCCGTCGCGAATATCGCGACACCTGCGCGCTCTACGGCCTGCGCGGCAAGGTCGGCAAGCCGGCCAACGATCCCGATCGCTTCATCACCACCTGGGACGTGACGACGTCGGGCGACGGCTGGCAGGTCGACACCCGCTACATGTTCCTGCGCTGGGAGGAC
>JANLJK010000276.1 GCA_029255525.1 Pseudolabrys sp. | reverse complement strand
AGCAGCGCCACGAACTCGCCGGCGCGTACGTCGAGATCGAGACGATCGAGCGCGACCGTGCCGCTGTCGAATGTCTTGCCGACGTTGCGGAGACTGACGATGGCACCGTTGTTCATGGAGGGCTGCGCCATTTGCTCCGTCATGCCCGGCCTTGTGCCGGGCATCCACGCCTTCTCTTTGGCGCACAGTAAAGACGTGGATGGCCGGGACAAGCCCGGCCATGACGGTGGATGCACCTCTGCGTCAGCAAATCATTTCTTCCGCAACTCGACGCCGACGCCCTTATTGACGAACTGCAAGGTGTAGGCCCGCTTGTAATCGAGGCCCGCCTTCACCACCCCGGCGCGCACCATCTTGTCGAAGAAGCTCTTCCAGTGCGCGTCGGTCATGGCGCCGATGCCGAGCTTTTCCGAGTCGCCGGAATCGACGATGCCGTACTCCTTCATCTTAGCGATGGAGTTAGCGAGCAGCGCATCGGTCATCTCCGGATTGTACTTCTTGATGAGCGCATTGCCGGGCCGACTGTCGCCGTAGATGTAATTGTACCAGCCGACGGCGGACGCATCGACGAAGCGTTGCACCAGATCTGGCTGCTTCTCCACCATCTCGCGCCGCGCCTCGATCAAGGTTGAATAGGCGTTGAAGCCGTGATCGGCGAGCAGGAACACCTTCGGCTTGAAGCCGCCCGCCTGCTCGACCGCGAAGGGCTCGGACGTGACATAGCCCTGCATCGCCGAGTTCTTGTCGGCCAGAAAGGGCTGGGCATTGAAAGTGTAGGGCTTCACCTTCGATTCATCAAAGCCGAAGTCCGCCTTCAGCCACTGGAAATAGCTGACGATGCCTTCCTTCGAGATGAACAAGGTCAGCTTCTTCAGGTCCTCGAGCTTGTCGGCTTGGCCCGGATGCGCGATCAGCACCTGCGGCTCCTTCTGGAAGCTCGCCGCCACCGCGATGGTCGGGATGTTGTTCTCGACCGCGTCGAAGGACTGCAGCGAGTTGGCGCTCATGAAGAAGTCGATCTTGCCGACGGGCAGCAGAATGCGGTTGTTCACATTCGGCCCGCCGGGGACGATCGTGACGTCGAGCCCGTATTTCTTGTAGGTGCCGTCGGCGACCGCCTGATAGTAGCCGCCGTGCTCGCCCTCGGCGACCCAGTTGGTGCCGAAGCGGACCTTGTCCAGTTGCTGAGCGTGCGCCGGCAGCAGAGCACCGGCGAGCAGCGCAGCCGCCAAGGTCATACGTCTTGCCAATTGCATTTTTCGTCCCCACACGGCGATTTCCCCACAGCCGAATGGTGGCCGGGGCAGCCAATGTCATGCTTTGCCGCTACATTATCATCTTCATTGCAGCCGGGGGCACAAGAATGGAAGCCGACGCCAAGACTGAAGGCTCGAACAAGCGGCTGAACAATCTCGTCGCCGTCACCGTGGTCATTCTGTCGGTGTTCATGGCGGTCGGGAACATCAAGGACAACAATATCGGGCAGGCGATGCAGAAGGCCAAGTCCGACTCGGTCGACGCCTGGGCCGAGTATCAGGCCGCGCGCATCAAGCTGCATGTCGACGAAAACGCGCTGGCGCAGCTTCGCCTGCTGGAAACCACCGGCACGTTCGACCGCGCGCTGGCGACCAAGCAGGCCGCGGCGTTCGAAGCCGATATCAAGAAGTACGAAGGCCGCTCCAAGGAGACGCGCGCCAAGGCCGAGCGGCTGGAAAAGGAATACGACCAGCTCAATTTCCGCGACGATCAGTTCGACATGTCGGAGGCCTTCATGTCGATCGCCATCGCGGTGTCCGCCGTCGCCGCTCTGGTCGAGAGCTTCTGGCTGCTCTCCATCGCCTGGGGCTCGGGCGCCTTCGGCGTCGGCTTCTGGGTGGCCGGCTTTGCCGGCTTCGGCTTCCGCCCCGAATGGCTGGCCCAGCTCCTGGGGACCTGAGGCTTTTAAAAAATCTTCTGAACCTTTTTCTCCCGCTCCGCGACCCATGGGTATCGCGGCCGCTGCAGGCCGCCCCGGATCAAAGGATGGAGACAACCATGTTCACGAAGACCAAGTTCGCCGCCACCGTGCTTGCCGCCGTCACCCTCACCACCGCCTTCGCCGCCACCAGCGGCCAGGCCCAAGCTGGACATCGCCACGGCGTGGGCATCGGTATCGGTATTGCCGCCGGCGCCCTCGTCGGTGCCGCGATCGCCTCCAGCGCCTATGCCGGCCCGGCCTATGTCGTCCGCGAATGCCGCTACGTCGAGCGCTACGACCGCTGGGGCAACGTCCGGATGGTCAAGGTCTGCAACTACTAAGCGGCTGAGCGGCCACACGTTCTTCAGATCGGCGCCGCCCCCGCCCCATCCCAGCGCCGATCGAGACGACCCGCCCGGAGCCCCCGCCCGGGCGGGTCACTTCGTCTGATTGTAATGATTCTAATTTATGGGCTACCGTCTTCAGGCTGCGGCTCGCGCGGCTCATGACCATCGATTCGTAGACCCGGCCCCTCATGCGTCAATCCGCCTGCGTTCTCAGCCTGCCGACGACGGACGGTCGTTGGCGCTGGCCGGGCAGCGCCCTGCTCGGCCTCCTGACACTGCTTGCAACCGAAACCACCGCCCGCGCCGCCGGTGGCGCCTTCGTGGTGGATGACGTCGAGATCGGCCAACCCGGCGACTGCAAGGTCGAGTCCTGGATCCAGGCCGCCACCAACCACGACTTCGCGGCGGCAACCTCGCCGGCCTGCGTCGCCAATCTGGGCATTCCGGTCGAGCTCGGCGCGCAGTTCACCCGGTCCCGCAGCGGCGGCGACTGGACCACCGGCGCCGGCCCGAAGGCCAAGATCAACATCATCCCGGTCGAGACCGGCAAGCTCGGTGTCGGCCTTGCCGGATCGACGGGCTGGAATCTCGGCAGCGGCCAATATCTCGGCAACCTCATCTACGTGCCGCTGACCTATCAGGTGAACGACACCTTCCGCATCAACCTGAACGGCGGCTGGTCCTATGACGGCGTCGCGCGCCTGAGCTACGCCTATTGGGGCGCGGGCTTCGAATGGAATTTCGTCAAGCCGGTGACCCTGATCGGCGAAATCTATGGGCTCTACGGCAAGCTGCCCGCGGTCGACGAAGGCGATCCGCCGTCGCCGAAATCGCTCCGCGAGCCGCGGACTCAGATCGGCTTGCGCTTCACGCCGCAGGACAACTTCGATATCGATGTCATCTACGGTTACAACATCGGTGGCGAGAACGCCCATTGGATGACGCTGGGGCTGAACGTGCGTTTCTGAAAACCGCTGCGCGCGCTCGCGTGTCTCATTCCGCCATGCGCATGTCGGCCAAAGCCTGCTTGGCGCTTTCGCCTTCCAACAGCGTGAAGTCGAAGAACCCACGCTGATCCGCGGCTC
>JANLJK010000275.1 GCA_029255525.1 Pseudolabrys sp. | reverse complement strand
GGAGATCAACAACTTCGACACCCGCACGGTCTACGAGAAGGGTTCGGAAGTCGTGCGCATGGTGCTGACCTTGATCGGCAAAAACAAGGTCCGCGCCGGCATGGATCTTTATTTCAAGCGCCATGACGGCGAAGCCGCCACCATCGAGCAGTTCATCCAGTGCTTTGCCGAGGCGAGCGGCCGCGACATGACGCAGTTCATGCGCTGGTATGCCCAAGCCGGCACGCCGGACGTCGCCGTCAGCGGCACCTACGATGCCGCGCGTAAGAGCTATACGCTCACCGCCAAGCAGACCTTGGCGCCCACGCCGGGCCAACCCACCAAAGAGCCGATGGTGATCCCGCTGGTCACCGGCCTGGTCGGCAAGGACGGCAGCGATCTGCCGCTTACTCTGGCCGACGGCAAGGCGGTCGAACGCGGCGTGCTGGTGTTGAACGAGCCGTCGCAGACCTTCGTGTTCACCAGCATCCCCGAGCGCCCTGTCCTGTCGATCAACCGCGGCTTCTCGGCGCCGATCAAGCTCGTCACCGATCTCACCGGCGAGGACCTCTCTTATCTCGCCGCGCACGACAGCGATCCGTTCAACCGCTGGCAGGCGCTGCAGACCACCGCGCTGCGGCTCCTGATCGACAACGTGGCGGCGATCCGCGCCGGCAAGGCGCCGCGCAGCGATGACAAGCTGATGGTGGCGCTCGCCCGCATCCTGGAAGACACGGCGCTCGAGCCGGCCTTCGTGGCGCTGGCGCTGGTACCGCCCGGCGAAGGCGACGTCGCCCGCGAGATCGGCCGCGACATCGATCCGGATGCCATTTTCCGCGCCCGCGCCGTTTTGCGCGCCGAGATGGGCGAACGGCTCGGCCCGACCCTGTCGACGATCTACGATCGGCTCAGCGTCCCTGGTGGCTATACGCCCGAAGCGACGAGCGCCGGCCGCCGCGCCTTGCGCAATGTGGCGCTCGACCTGATGGCCGCGAGCGGCGCCAAGCCGGCGATCGCGCGCGCGGCGCGCCAATTCGCCACCGCCGATAACATGACCGACCGTATGGCGGCGCTCGCCACTTTGTCGCTGCACGACGTGCCGGAGCGCGAACAGGCACTCGCCGCCTTCTACGAGCGCTTCGCTGGCGACGCCCTGGTCATCGACAAATGGTTCTCGTTGCAGGCCATGATCCCGCAGCCGGACACGCTGGAGAAAGTGCGCGGCCTCACTGGCCATGCGGCGTTCTCGATCGCCAATCCAAACCGGGTGCGCGCGCTGATCGGCGCCTTCGCCATGAGCAATCCGACGCAATTCAACCGCGCCGACGGCGCCGGTTATGATTTCCTGGCGGAAACGTTGCTCGCGCTCGATCCGAAGAACCCGCAGGTCGCGGCGCGCATGGCCACCGCCTTCCGCACCTGGCGCACATTGGAGGAAGGCCGCCGCGCCAAGGCCGAGGTCGCGCTCAAGCGCGTCAAGGATGGCGGCCCCCTGTCGCGCGATCTCGCCGACATCGTCGAGCGCGCGCTGGCCGCCCCTTGAACCGGTGGTATCTTCGCAAGACCGACACATACCGCGCCGCGGCGCGGTATGTCGGCTGTTGCGCTTAAGCCTTGTCGGCACTGTATTATTTGTGTGTAACGTTTTTTAAATAATTGACTCTCGGACTCTCGACAAATCACCGGCCATCGATTCCAATCGGCAGTGATTCGGAGCGATGCGGCACATCCTTCCGTCTCGGGGCTGCAGGGGAAATCGACAACGGGGGCCTTCATGGCGCGCGCCGGTGTGGCGGGTGCGTCCGCACACTCTGATTCTATCAAGGGCCTCGCGCAGTCGATCGCCAAGCCGGCGTATCGCCGGCTGCTCACCGCGGAGCCTTTGCTGCGCCGTGCCGTGCCGGTTCTCATCATCGCATTCCTCGCCACCATCTGCGTCGGCGCGTTCGTGCAGGTGCTCGACCAGCGCCGCCAGACCCTCGGCAACAGCATGGTCGAGATCGACGCGCTCGCCGATCTCGCCGCCGAGCGCCTGACGCAAACGGCCCGCCAGCCGCAAGACATCAATGCGCGGCCGCAGGACATCCTGACACAAGCGCTGCCCGCCTGGGCCACCCTCTCTGGCCGCCGCCTCTTGCTCACCAACACCGACGGCATCGTGATCGCCGCCACGCCGGCGATCGACGGCACCGTCGGCCGCCGCCTCATCGACCTGCTCGGCCCGACGCAGCCTTTGACGACGTTCGGCGCCAGCGCCGGCGTACTGGAGATCGCGCTGCCCAACGAGACGCCGGCGCTGGCGACCGTGCGCATGCTCAAGGCGCCGCTCGGCCAGTTCGCCGTCGTGCAGCCGCGCGCCGGCGCGCTCGACAACTGGCGCTCGATCAACACGCTGACGATCACCTTGTCGGCCACCACCGGCTTCGTCGTGCTGATCCTCGGCTTCGCCTTCCACTGGCAGGCGACCCGCGCGCGCGAAGCCGACATGATCTACGAGACAGTGCGCAGCCGCATCGACACCGCGCTCAACCGTGGCCGCTGCGGCCTGTGGGACTGGGACTTGGCGCGCGGCCGCATCTACTGGTCGCAGTCGATGTTCGACATCCTCGGCCTGGAATCGAAGGACGACCTGCTTTCCTTCGGCGACGTCAGCAGCCGTGTGCATCCCGACGACGTGCAGCTCTACGAACTCGCCACCGAGCTCGCCGAAGCCAAGATGAGCGCGATCGACCACGCCTTCCGCATGCGCCATGCCGCCGGCCACTGGATCTGGCTGCGCGCACGCTGCGAGCTGGCGCATCAGGCCGGCGAGCCCGGCCTGCACCTGATCGGCATCGCCGTCGACATCACCGAGCAGAAGAGCCTGGTCGAGAAGACCGCCGCCGCCGACATGCGCCTGCGCGACGCCATCGAGACGATCCCGGAAGCCTTCGTGCTGTGGGATGCCGACAACCGCCTGGTCATGTGCAACTCCAACTTCCAGGACCTCCACAATCTCCCCGATGAAGCCATCTCGGCCGGTGCGTCCTATGAATCCGTCGTCGCCGCCGGCAGCCAGCCTGTGGTGCGCAACAAGATCGTCGCCGGTGGCGCTTCGGTGCCGGGCGCGCGCACCTTCGAGGCGCAGCTCGAAGACGGCCGCTGGCTGCACATCAGCGAGCGCCGCACCAAGGACGGCGGCTATGTCTCGGTCGGCACCGACATCACCGCGCTGAAAACCCACGAAGAGAAGCTGGTCGAGAGCGAAAAGAAGCTGATCGCCACGGTCGCCGACCTGCGCGCCTCGGAGCAGCGCTCGGCCGAGCTCGCCAAACAATATGCCGCGGAAAAGACTCGCGCCGAGGAGGCCAACCAGGCGAAATCGAAGTTCCTTGCCAATATGAGCCACGAGCTGCGCACGCCGCTCAACGCCATCATCGGCTTCTCGG
>JANLJK010000274.1 GCA_029255525.1 Pseudolabrys sp. | reverse complement strand
CGAGCACCTTCACGTCGAAGCTGACCGATGAATGCTGCTGCTGGAAGGCAGCGATCTCGCGCGGCAGAAAATCCAACGCCAGCGCCTGACTACAGGCGATGCGCACGGTGCCACGGCGCAGGCCTTTCAAATCCTCGATCTGCGACTTCATACGCTCGACGTCGCCCTCCTGCTCGCGCAGGAAACTGACGAAGACCTCGCCTGCCGCCGTGAGGCGGACGCCACGCGCACGGCGCTCGAACAACTGGGCGTCGAGCTCTTCCTCGAGATCGAGAATGCGCCGGTTGAGCGCGGAGGATGTCAGGTGGAGCTGATCGGCCGCCTTACGGATCGACCCGCACCGCGCGACCTCATCCACATAGCGAAATATGCGTAAGTATTTCATATTACATCAATATTTCCCAAGCGCTGCGTTTTCGGCAGCACTCTAGCAAAAAATTGGCGGCAGATTGAGTCACTCGGGACGGATAGCGTTACCGACAGTCAAATCCTGGGGAGCCTCTCATGACGCCGTTTCGCACCGGTTTGCTGGCACTTGCCGCCGTTCTCGGCCTTTCGTTCGTGGTCGCGCCGCCCGCCGTGGCGCAGACCAAGCTCAAAATGGTCCTCAATTGGAAATACCAGGGGCCGCAGGGCTGGTTCTTCCTCGCCGAGGATCGCGACTACTTCAAAGCCGAAGGCCTGGAGGTCACCATGGACCAGGGCAACGGCTCCGGCGCCGGCGTGCCGCTGGTCGCCAACGGCACCTATGACGTCGCTTTCGGCGACGTGAACGCCCTGATCGAGCTCGCCGCCAAAAAGCCGGACGACGCGCCGATCGCGGTCTACGTGATGTACAACCGCCCGCCCTTCACGGTGGCGGTAAAGGCCGACAGCCCGATCAAGTCGCCCAAAGACTTTGAGGGTAAAACGCTCGGCGGTGCCGCCAATGACGGCGCGCTCAAATTGTTCCCCGCGTTGTGCAAGCTGACCAAGATCGACTGCGCCAAGGTCAACATCACCAACATGCAGCCTAACCTGCGCGAGCAGATGCTCATGCAGGGCCAGGTTGACGGCGTGTTCGGTTACGTCAACACCATCCGCTTCTCGGCCAAGCTGATCGGCGTCGACGACTCGAAACTGCGCTACATCAACTACGGCGATTACGGCATGGACCTCTATTCCAACGCCATCATCGTCTCCAAGAAGCTGGCGAAGGAAAACCCGGAAGCCGTGAAGGGCCTGATCCGCGCCATCAACAAAGGCCTCAAGGACGCCCTGAAGGATCCCGATGCCGCCGTCGCCGCCGTCGCCAAGCGGGAGCCGCTGATCAAGATCCCTGTCGAGCGCGAGCGTTTCGACGCAACCGTCAAGGACGAGATGAACCACCCCGAGATCGCCAAGATCGGCCTTGGTTACGTCGACATGGAACGCCTGAAGACCTCGATCGACATCCTGGTGTCGGCCAACAACCTGCCACGCACGCCGGCGGTGTCGGAGATCTTCACACCGGCCTTCCTGCCGCCGGCCGCCGAGCTGCCGCACAAGCTGTTCTGACCAATCCGGCGCTCCGCACCTATCAGCGGAGCGCCGCCTTTATCCAAGAAGCCCGGGACGAGTCATAACGATGAATCTGCAACTCAAGGACAAGGTCGGGATCGTCACCGGCCCGGCCAAGGGGATGGGCGCCGCCATCACCAAGGCCTTCGCCGCCGAAGGCTCCCGCCTCGCGCTGATCGGCCGCGACACCGATGCCATCGCGGTCGTGGCCAACGAAGTGCGCGCCGCAGGCCACGACGCCATCGTCATCGGCTGCGACCTCACCGACCCCAAGCAGTGCGACGCCGCAGCCGCGCAAACGAAGGCCGCTTACGGCCGCATCGACATCCTGGTCAACGTCGCCGGTGGCTCCGGCCCGATCGGCAAGACCGGCGTCGAAACCACGCCGGAGGAATTCGACGACATCATCAAGCTCAACATGAACGGCTGCTTCCACACGATGCGCAGCGTTCTGCCGAGCATGATCGCGCAACGCTACGGCAAGATCGTCAATGTCGGCGGCACCTTCGGCATGCGCGGGCGCTCCGGCCGCATGGCCTATTCCGCGTCCAAATGGGGCCTGCGCGGCATCACCAAGAGCTTCGCGCTCGAAGTTGGCCAACACAACATCAACGTCAATTGCGTCGCCCCCGGCATGGTCGACGGCCCGCGCTTCCGCGACAAAGTGTGTGCCGACATGGCCAAGAAGCTCGGCATCACGATCGAGGAGGCGATGGAGCGCCACGCCGCCGACTACGCGCTGAAGCGCGTGACGGTCGATGACGACGTTGCCAATGCCTGCCTGTTCCTGGCCAGCGACGTCTCGCGCCAGATCACGGGCGTCGACCTGCCGGTCGATGGCGGCTGGGCCATGGTGTGAGGGAGAACGGCATGAGCAACAACGCGGATCTCGTCATCCACGGCGGTCGGGTCGTCACGCCGGACGCCGAATTCGACGCCAGCATCGCCGTGCGCAACGGCAAGATCGTCGCCCTCGGCAGCGCCGACTCGATGCCACCGGCAGCCGAGACCTTTGATGCCGAGGGGCTGCATATCCTGCCCGGCGCCATCGACGTGCACGTTCACTTCCGCGACCCCGGCTATCCGCACAAGGAAGATTGGGCGAGCGGCACGGCGGCCGCCGCCTTCGGCGGCGTCACCACCGTGTTCGATATGCCGAACACCATCCCGCCGACCGGCACGGCGGAGATCCTCGCCGCCAAACATGAAATCGCGTCGAGCAAAGCGCATGTCGACTACGGCCTCTACGGCCTGCTCGGCGAAGACACGATCGACGCCGTCCCTGCGCTCTGCGCCGGCGGCATCATCGGCTTCAAGTGCTACATGGGCAACACCTTCGGCAAGATCCCTTCGCCCTCCACCGGGGCGATGCTGGAAGCCTTCGAGGTTGTCGCCCAGACGGGAAAACGCATCTCGCTGCATGCCGAAACCAATTCGATCATGGAACGACGCGAGACGAAACTACGCGCCGCCGGCCGCGCCGATCCGCTGGCGCATCTGGCCTCGCGCCCTGCCGTCGTCGCCATCGAAGCCGTCAGCCGCGCAGCGATCCTCGCCGAATGGACTGGCGCGCGCATCCACATCCTGCACATCTCGTCGGCCGACGAGTTGCGGCCGTTACGCGAGGCCAAAGCACGCGGTGTCGACATCACCGGCGAGACCGGTCCTCATTATTTAATGTTGTCGTCCGACGACTACGCCAAGATCGGCGGCATCATTCGCGACACTCCGCCTGTGCGCGAGAAGCACAATCAGGAGCCGTTGAGGCAGGCTCTCATGGACTCCACCATCGACCTGATCTCCACAGACCATGCGCCGCAAACGCCCGAGGAGAAGACCAGCAACACAAACTGGACGGCCTCCTGAGCCTACCCA
>JANLJK010000273.1 GCA_029255525.1 Pseudolabrys sp. | reverse complement strand
GATCGGTCTCGGCCTGACTCGCCAAGTGCACCATGGCGAAGACGGCGATCTCATAGCCGAGCAACTTCTCGTCGAGCAGCGCCCGATAGCCCTTGATGTAGCCGGCCTCCTCCAACGCCCGCACCCTGCGCAGGCAGGGCGGCGCGGAAATGCCGACCCGGCGCGCCAATTCGACGTTGGTGATGCGGCCATCATCCTGCAATTCCTTGAGAATCTTGCGGTCAATGGCATCGAGACTGGCGGGCACGAACAGCTCCCCTCAACACTTCAACGGAATCCCCGGCCGCCATCCATACCGCGAAATATTGTTTCGCGAAAGATTATTGCGCGCTCTCTAGAATTTGAGGGCGTTTTCGGCCCTGGTTGTGACTCTCGTGGGTTGCGTATCTTGCATAGCTCCTCCGAACCCCATACATCCTGAGGAGCAAAGAGCCGGCCTTATTCGTCCGGCCGTTCGGGCCAATCCCGCCCGGCAACGCCCGCCAGGGGGGCGCCAGTCATGTCGAAGACCATCCACGCCAAAGTCGTGATCATCGGTTCCGGGCCGGCCGGTTATACCGCCGCCATCTATTCCGCCCGCGCCATGTTGGAGCCGATCCTGCTGCAGGGCATCCAGCCTGGCGGCCAGCTCACCATCACGACCGATGTCGAGAACTATCCCGGCTTCGCCGACGTCATCCAGGGCCCCTGGCTCATGGAGCAGATGCAGAAGCAGGCGGAGCACGTCGGCGCCAAGATCGTCACCGACATGGTGACCAAGGTCGAGCTCGGCAGCCGGCCGTTCCGCCTCGAATGCGATTCCGGCGATGTCTACCTGGCCGACGCGCTGATCGTCGCCACCGGCGCCCAGGCACGCTGGCTCGATCTGCCGTCCGAGCAGAAGTTCAAGGGTTACGGCGTCTCCGCCTGCGCCACCTGCGACGGCTTCTTCTACCGCAACAAGGAAGTCATCGTCGTCGGCGGCGGCAACACCGCCGTGGAAGAGGCGCTGTTCCTCACCAATTTCGCCTCCAAGGTCACGGTCGTGCACCGGCGCGATCATTTCCGCGCCGAGAAGATCCTGCAGGATCGCCTGTTCAAGCATCCCAAGATCGAGGTGGTCTGGGACTCGGTGCTCGACGACGTCCTCGGCAACGAGAACCCGCTCAAGGTCAACCGCGCCCGCCTCAAGAACATCAAGACCGGCGCCGTCACCGAGCGGACGATCGACGGCGTGTTCATCGCCATCGGCCACCAGCCGTCTTCCGAACTCTTCGTCGGCCAGCTTCAGATGAAGCCCTCCGGCTACATCGTCACCGCGGGTCATTCCACGGCGACGTCGGTGCCGGGCGTCTTCGCCGCCGGCGACGTGACCGACGACATCTACCGGCAGGCGGTCACCGCCGCCGGCCAAGGCTGCATGGCGGCGCTCGAAGCAGAAAAATTTCTGGCCGCCCACGAACACGAACGGGCGGCGGCAGAATGACGATGTCTTCGAGCAATAATTCGATGGATTGGGACAAGCTCAAGGTTTTTCACGCGGCGGCCGAAGCCGGCAGCTTCACGCATGCCGGCGAACGGCTCGGCCTGTCGCAATCGGCGGTCTCCCGCCAGGTTTCGGCGCTGGAGTCCGAGCTCAACGTCTCGCTGTTCCATCGCCATGCGCGCGGCCTGATCCTCACCGAGCAGGGCGAGCTCCTCTATCGTACGGCGCATGAAGTCTTCATGAAGCTCGAGGCGGCCCGCACCAAGCTCACCGACAGCCGCGAGCGGCCGAACGGCGAGCTGAAGGTGTCGACCACGCCCGGCATCGGCGTGCACTGGCTCACGCCGCGCCTCGGCGAGTTCCTCGATCTCTATCCCGACATCCACATCACGCTGATCACCACCGACGAAGAACTCGACCTGGCGATGCGCGAGGCTGATGTCGCCATCCGCCTGCGCCAGCCAACGCAGCCGGACCTGATCCAGCGCAAGCTGTTCTCCGTGCACTTCCACGCTTACGCCTCGCCCGATTATCTCAAGCGCTTCGGCACGCCACGCACGCACGAGGAACTCGACGCCCACCGCATCATCCTGCTCGGCGGCGCGGTGCCTGCGCATCTCGCCAACCGCCGCTGGCTCCTGGAAGTCAGCCGCGAAGGCAAGCAGGCGCGTACGCCGATCCTCGCTGTGAACAATGTGCTGGGTGTGCTGCGCGCCTGCCAGCGCGGCCTCGGCGTCGCGATGCTGCCCGACTACCTGGTCGAAGAGAACGGCGGGCTGGTGCAGTTGTTCGGCGAAGCCAACACGCTCGCGCTCGACGCCTACTTCGTCTACCCGGAAGAACTGAAGTCTGTGGCGCGCATCCAAGTGTTCCGCGACTTCCTGGTTGCCAACGCACAACGCTGGCACTTCTAAACTTGCCCACCAGCGCCGCAATTCACACGGCCTTGCGACTATTTCTCAGTATACAATAGCCAATAGCGTTACAATTTTAAGCGTTTGGCTCGGCTCGCGTTGCGGACATGGCTGACATGCTGTCTCTCGCATTGCTGGCACGGTAACCGGCTCGCATACTGCGGGCTCGCTGTTGCGGCGGGTGTATCCTCCCAGATGAGCCGACGCGCAGCATGTTCCCCTCTGGAAGAGTAGCCGTCCCCCACGACGGCATACTGCAGCCGGGCCCCGCATGGGGCCCGGTTTTTTCTTATGTCGATACTCAGCGAAAGCGCGCGATGTAATAAGCAAGATCGGCGATCTGCGCATCACTGATCGGCGCCAGGACGCTCGCCATAGCCGGATCGTAACCGTGCCGCGTGTTGTTCTTGTACTCGCGCATCGTCTTGGCCAAATAGGCCTCGCCTTGGTTGGCGATGCGCGGGATGCTCTCGTTGCCGGTTAGATCTAGATTGTGACAGGCGTTGCACCGATGCAGCGTGATCAGTTCGCGGCCGTGTTGCATGCGCGCGGCGTCAGCGCTGTCCCGCACCGGCTGCGGCGGCGGCAGATTCGACATGAAATCGGAAAAAGTGCGCAGGTCCTCGTCGGTGAAATCCTTCGTCACGTCGTTCATGATCTCGACGACACGCTGCTTCTCGCGGAACAGATAGAGCTGGATCAGCACATAGGGCGCCTTCTGGCCGCCGAGCGACGGCACTTCAGGATTTTCCGACTGCCCCCTCTCGCCGTGACAGGCGAGACAGGGCGCGACGCGCTCGGCGAAGGGTTCGGCAGCCATGGCGTTGCCGACCGTATAGAGAGAAAGGACGCAAGCAATAATCCGGACCGTTTTCATTAAGGTTCTTGGCTGGCACAACGCTTCGGGCGTCATGCCCGGCCTTGTGCCGGGCATCCACGACTCGCGGGCGGAGATCAGATGAAAGACGTGTATGGCCGGGACAAGCCCGGCCATGACGCCCTGGTGAAGCATGCGGACAAAGGCTGCTGTCAGTCGCTTACCGTCCGGCGACTTTCGCCTTGCCG
>JANLJK010000272.1 GCA_029255525.1 Pseudolabrys sp. | reverse complement strand
AGTACGGCACGCGCCGCGGCAACCACGAAGTCATGATGCGCGGCACCTTCGCCAACATCCGCATCAAGAACCAGATGGTGCCGGGCGTCGAAGGCGGCGTCACCGTTCACTATCCGGACGCCGAGCGTATGCCGATCTACGACGCGGCTATGAAGTACAAGGCGGAGAAGGTTCCGCTCGTGCTGTTCGCGGGCAAGGAATACGGCTCGGGCTCGTCGCGCGACTGGGCGGCCAAGGGTTCGGTGCTGCTCGGCCTCCGCGCCGTGGTGGCGGAATCCTTCGAGCGTATCCACCGTTCGAACCTGGTCGGCATGGGTGTGCTGCCGCTGGTATTCGAGGAAGGCACGAGCTGGAAGTCGCTCGGCCTCAAGGGCGACGAGCAGGTGACCATCCGCGGCCTGCACGGCGACCTCAAGCCGCGCCAGAAGCTGACGGCCGAGATCGTCTACGGCGACGGCACGCTCAAGCGCGTCCCGCTGCTGTGCCGCATCGATACGATGGACGAACTCGACTACTTCAAGAACGGCGGCATCCTGCAGTACGTGCTGCGGCAGTTGGCGGGTTAACGCTTTCTGACCGGATGCTCCCGGCACGACGTGAGGCGCCACTCACCGCGAAGTGAGTGGCGGGTGATCGGCGAGGCGTCTAATAAGGCGCCTTGTCGGGGCAGGGAGATCGTGGGAGCGGCATGGATAATCGCCACATCGCCTTAGCATTCGCGTTTCTTTGCGCCCTGAATGGGACCGCTATGGCTGGCGAGCCGCGCGCGGTCATCGAACTCTTCACCAGCCAAGGCTGTTCGTCCTGTCCGCCCGCCGACAAGCTTGTCGGTGAGCTGGCCAAGGATTCCTCGGTCATCGCGCTGACGCTCCCTGTCGATTATTGGGATTATCTCGGCTGGAAGGACACGCTCGCGCTGCACGGGCACACCAACCGGCAGCGCGCTTATGCCGAGGCGCGCGGCGACCGCGAGGTCTATACGCCACAGGTCGTCGTCAACGGGATGGTGCATGCGCTCGGCAGCGATAAAGCAGCGATCGAGAACGCCATCACGCAGACGCGGCGCAATGCGGCTTCGCTCAGCCTGCCGGTGACGATGGCGGTGAGCGGCGGCAAGGTCACGGTCGATGTGCCGGCGTCCGCCGAATCGCGTGGCGGCGAAGTGTGGCTGTGCCCCTTCGCCAGCAAAGCGCAGGTGACGATCGAGCGCGGCGAGAACCGCGGCCACACCTTCACCTATTACAACGTGGTGCGTCGCTGGGTGAAGCTCGGCACCTGGAGCGGCAAGGCCGAGAGCTTCTCGATGCCGGTTTCGGACATCGCCAAGGGCGATGAAGATGTCGACCACGTCGCGGTGGTCGTGCAGAGCGGCGCCGCCGCCAAACCGGGCATGATGCTCGGCGCCGCGACCGCGAGCTTGCGCTAGCTTATCTCCACACGCTGAACATTAGACCCGTCATCCTGAGGTGCGCGCCGCAGGCGCGCCTCGAAGGACGGCGGCCCCTCGCGCACAAAAAAATCGAGCCGGCTAACAAGCCGGCCCGGGAAGTACTAGGGGATTGAACCGTACGCTGAACTCAACTGGCCCGGTCGGCAGAACCCCGGGGGGCTGGGGGGCTGAGGAATCCGGTGCTCGTACCGGACCGGGCCATGAGGCAACGGTGTTGTTATCCCAAGGCAGCGTGTCCGCTGGTTGACCGGATTGAGGCGTTATTGTGGGGGGCTTTAACGACTTCGTGATCGCTGCGCTCGGTATCCTGCTCATTTCGCGGCATTTGAGCTGGGCTGACGAAACGCTTGCCGTCGCCGCGGCGCGGCGCGATCATCGGCGCGCAAGAAAAGGAGGCGCCCATGTCGTTCGGGTTCGGCGATAGCGATCCAAGCCAGTCTTCCGGAGGTGGAACTCCGGCGCGTTCCTCGCCCGCCTCCCTGAACCAAGTGACCTTCAACCGGCGCGAACTCAATCGCATCCTCGATCTCTACGGCCGCAAAGTCGCCGCTGGTGAATGGCGCGATTACGCCATCGACTTCCTGAAGGACCGCGCGGTGTTCTCGGTGTTCCGCCGCGCCTCGGAAGTGCCGTTGTACCGCATCGAGAAGGACCCCAAGCTCGCGCAGCGCCAGGGCGCTTACAGCGTGATCTCCGCCAGCGGCCAGATCTTGCGCCGCGGCCACGAGCTCGATCGCGTGCTGCGTGCCATCGACAAGTCGCTGTCGCTGGTGGCGGGGTAATTCCTACGGCTTCGTCTCGCCGCCATCGCCCAGCGCGCGCTGCATCAGCAGCGTGTCGCACCAGTGGCTGTGCTTGAAGCCGACATCCTGCAAGATACCGACGTGATGGAAGCCGAGCGCCTTGTGCAAGGCGACCGATCCCGCCTGCTGCGGTGAATCGCCGATCACCGCGATCATCTGGCGGAAGCCGCGTTCGGCGCAGGCCTCGATCAATGCCGCCAGCAGTGCGCGGCCGACGCCGCGGCGGTGGCTGTGCGGCGCGATGTAGACCGAATCCTCCACCGTGAAGCGATAGGCCGGCCGCGTGCGGTAGAGCCCGGCATAGGCGTAGCCGGCCAGTTCGCCGCCGCTGTCGGCCGCCAGATAAGGAAAGCCCTTGCCAGTCAGCTCCTGCATGCGGCGCGTCATCTCGGCTTCGTCCGGCGGTTCCAGCTCGAACGACGCCGTCCCGTGGGTGACGGAATGGCCGTAGATCCGAGTGATAGCGGGGATGTCGGCAGGCGTGGCGGGGCGGATGACGAGACTCATGGTTCCGCGACATTAGCAAAAACAAAACGCCCGGGCACGAGGCCCGGGCGTTTAACAGGTCTGCTCTTGTTGCTGCCTTAGCGGCGGTCGCCCAAAGGCGCTTTAGCGCCGGTCGCCCAAGAAGCGCAGCATGAACAGGAACAGGTTGATGAAGTCGAGATAGAGGGTCAGCGCGCCCATCACCGCCTTGCGGCCGGCGACGGTGCCGTCGTCGTTCGCGCTGTACATCTCCTTGACCCGCTGCGTGTCGTAAGCCGTCAAGCCGGCGAAGATCAGGACGCCGAGGGCCGAGATGGCGAAGTCGAGCCCGCTGCTCTTCAGGAAGAGGTTGACGAGCATCGCCAGGATGATCCCGAACAGGCCCATGATCAGGAACGAGCCGATCGGCGACAGGTCACGCTGCGTCGTATAGCCGTACAGGCTCAGCGCGCCGAACGAGGCGGCTGAGATGAAGAACGTACGAGCGATCGACGAGCCGGTGTAAACCACGAGAACTGACATCAGGGCGAGGCCGAGCAGGCCAGCGTACAGCATGAACAGGCCGAACGCCGTGCTCGGTTGCAGCGTGTGCACGCGGAAGCTCAGAAAAAATACCAGGCCAAGCGTCGCCAGCATGAGGACGACCGGTGTGAAGCCGCCGAGGATCATCTGGCCGAAAGCGGTCGCGCCGACAATGCCGGCCGGTGTGATGCGGATCGCATCGCCACCCGCAAGCTGGAAGGCGAAGAAGGCGACAACGCCGGTGAGCGCGACGCCGGCGGCCATGTAGTTGTAGACGCGGATCATGTAG
>JANLJK010000271.1 GCA_029255525.1 Pseudolabrys sp. | reverse complement strand
TCGACGTTCACGCCGCCGTACTCGTTGATGATCTCCGAGATGCCGCCGACGGCATCGTCGACCGCACCGCCTTCGAGAACCTCTGCAATCGCCAAGTCGAGGCCGGCGCCACGGCCTTGGTGGTCTGCGGGACGACCGGTGAGGCGCCGACGCTGAAGCCGGCCGAACACATTATGCTTATTCAGATCGCGGTTGCCGTCGCGCACGGCCGCGTGCCGGTCATCGCCGGCGCCGGCGCCAATTCGACGGCCCACGCGATCGAACTAAGCAAAGATGCCGAGACCGCCGGCGCCGACGCGGTTCTGTCGGTCGTGCCCTACTACAACAAGCCGACGCAGGCCGGCCTCGCCGCGCACTTTCAGGCAATCGCCCAATCGACTGAACTGCCGGTCATTCTCTACGACGTGCCGTCGCGCAGCGCTTGCGGTCTCGCCGACGACACCATTGCGCGTCTGGCGGAGATTCCATCCATCATCGGGCTCAAGGATGCCACGGGCGACGCCACGCGCCCGGCGCGGCTACGCTCGCGCCTCGGCACGGACTTCAGGCTGCTGACGGGCGACGACGCCACGGCCTTGGCCTTCCTGGCACAAGGCGGCCATGGCTGCATTTCGGTGACGTCCAATGTCGCGCCGGGTTTGTGCCGCAGCATGTACCTGGCCTTGCGGCAGGGACAAATCGCCACAGCACAAAGATGGGCCGTGCCGGTGTCTCACCTGACGGCGGCGTTGTTTCGCGAGACGAGCCCGGCACCGCTCAAATACGCGCTCAGCCTGCTTGGCCTCATCTCGGCCAAAGTTCGCCTGCCGCTGGTCGAATTGACCGAGCAGAGCCGGACGGACGTCGCCGCCGTCATGGCGCAACTCTGCGATGGATTTGCCGAGCAAATGATCGGGCCGCTTTGCCGTACAGCCGACCGTCACCGACGGGCCGCGGCCGGCTGAGCGTCTTCATCGGCATGATTGCTCAGGAAAGGCGCGCCGCCGCGCTGCGCGAGTGGCTGCTGGCGATTTTGCGTTTCGCCGTCACGCGGGATCAAACCGATCTCGCCGCCGTGCGGAGCATGGCATACGCGTTGGACCGGCTCGGGTCGCACCCCGATACGACGAGCTTTACGTTCTTCGCAACCTCCAGCCGTGCGTTCTGCCGTGCCATTGCCGAGCAGGACGACCCGCATCGCGCGACGATCCTGCGCCGCGAGCTTGCGCGCATCGACGATCCGCGCCTCCGGCGGACGCTTGAAGCCGCCATCGAGGTGACGCCGGACGTCGTCCCGAAAGTGAAGAAGAAGCGGGACAACAGCAGCCTTTGGAAGGGGCTGTCGCCGGCGCGGTAACAACTTACTCCGTAGCCACAATTGTAAACAATTTCAAATACTTGCTGGCTTTACGACGCGCTTACGAAGGCATGTCGACTTCCCAATCGAATCCTTGCACGCCTGACATCACATGAGGGGCACGGCGGCAAACGGCCGCCACACGATCAACAAGGAGAGACTCCGATGACGGCCCTCGTCCTCGAAAACCTCACCGCCCTGCCGGCCCTGGTTCGTAGCTTACGCTTGCATCTGACACGCCTCGGCCGGTGGATCGACAACTCGGTCAGCGCGCTTGCCGCACGCAGCGTCCCCGAATGGCGGATGGAGGAGGTGCAAAGTGAAATCGCGCGCTATCAAACGCGGATCCGCCGCTAAGACAGCGGGCGAGGACCTCGACGGCCGCGGTCGCTGTACTGTAATGACCGCGCGCCGTGTCCTCAGTCGCTGCGATACCGATACGAGCCACCGTCAATCCAGGCTTCGACTGTCGGTCCGATGGACTCGCCGCTGGTGAGGCCGGACCGCCAATCCTCTCCCGTGGGGCGCACGACCAGCATCCAGCCTTCGCCGAATGGGTTGGATGTCAGGAGTCCAGGCTTGTCGATCAGCGCTTCATTTTGCGCAACGACGACACCGTCGAAACCGGCGCGCGCGGCTCCGACCCATTTGCCGCCCTCGACCATCGCGAACCAGCGGTCCTTCTCGAAGCTGTGACCGAGGCGCTTGGGCGTGAAGATCAACACCTCGCCCATCAGCGCCGCCGCCCAAGACGTGAAGCCGGCGCGCAGCGTGCCGTCCGGCAACGGCTCGTACCAGATCTGGTTCTCGACATCGTAGAGCAGATGTTCGGGAAACGCGTGATCCTGGACCCGTGCCACGGCGATGCCTTCAGAACGTAAGGACGCGGCAATCGTCACCCATGACATCCTGAATCATGGTGGCGGCGCTCATCATGCCGCTGCATTCCGGAATGAGATCGGCCTCGCTCCTGTCGAACAGCTCGAGATTGGCCGGACAGGCCCAGAACTTCGCACCCTGGCTGTGCGCCTCCTTGATCCAATCATAGACGGTCATCGGATCGCCCGGCTTAATGTGGATCGCCGCGGCCACACCGTTGAGCATCAGCTTGCCGGCAGTGGCCGTGCAGAGCACATCAACCTCATGGTCCATCGCGGCCGCCACCGCCGCATAATAAAACGGTGCGCCGAGCTCTTCCGGATTGCGCGGGTCGGTGTTCACCAGCAGGATCAGCAGACGGCGGCCGCTCATTGCAGCGCCACCTCCTCAACCTTAAGTCGGCGGCCCCATTTGTCGAAGAAGTGGCCCTCGTTGAGCACCAACGGATTTTCGTCGAGCCGCGCTTCAAGCTCGCGCAGCCGCAGGCGCGCATTCGGATTATCGAGCGGCCCGCCATGCGGCCCGGTCAGCGGATAGAACGACGCGCCATCCCATTCCCGCCCCGCACCCGCGAACAGCACCGTAATCTCGCCCCAGTCGGTCTCCTCGCCAATAACGTTGAGATACGTCGAGCACAGCGGCACGACCTTGTTTTCGGTGATCTCGACCAGCACCGCCAACGCGGTGAAGGCGCCGGTGCGCGCGAACTCCTCCGCCAGCCAACGGTCGAAATCGGTCGGCTGCCTGCTTTGCTCAGAAATCGACAACGGGCGTCTCCGGCATGTAGTTCTCGAACAGAGTCCAGAACGGGCTTGGGTGGGTCTCACCGTACCAGCGCTCGAAGTCGACGAGCGCGCCGATGACATCCGGCGGCGGCGTGCCTTCGCCCGCTGCAACGGCGGTGCTTTCCGGCGAGAGGCTGGCGAACATCGCCTGCGCTACCGGCGCGAAGCGCGACACCACGGCGTCGCGCGCCTCGCTGTCGTTCGCCCAGCCTAGCTTGGCGCGCAGCACCGCCGTGGCGACGGCAACCGCGATCTCTTCGCCTTCAGCGCCGGCGACCATTTCGGCAACCGCCCGCATCAGATTGAGCCGGCGGAAGGCAAAGGCTCGCTCGGTCTCCAAGGCTTTGACGCGTTGCGCGATGTCGCGCCGGAAATCGTTCTCGGCCGCCGTGGCGCGATCGGCCGCAAGCGTCAATGCATCGAGGAAAGACGGCTCGGGCATCATCGCGCGCTCCTTAAAACTGGCGGAAGAGAGAGGGAGTCGAACCCACCAAGGACCGGCTCGCGGCCCCTCCCGGATTTGAAGTCCGGACGCCCCACCGGGGACGATTCTCTTCCTGAAGTCGGTTGCGTGT
>JANLJK010000270.1 GCA_029255525.1 Pseudolabrys sp. | reverse complement strand
CATGTCCGAATTCTTCGCCAGCGCGCATGCGGCGTTCGGCGTCGAGCTTCTGCTCAACGCGCGCATGCACAGCATCCAGGGCGCCAACGGCCATGTCGCCGGGGTGACCTTGAGCGACGGCCGCACCTTACCGGCCGATCTGGTGCTGGTCGGCATCGGCATCGAGCCGGTGGCCGAGCTTGCGGCCGACTGCGGTCTGCCGGTGTCGAACGGCATTTCCGTCAATGCCCGCCTCGAAACGACCGATCCGAAAGTGTCGGCCATTGGCGATTGCGCCTCATTCCCCGACAAGTGGACCGGCACGGTCCTGCGACTGGAGTCGGTGCAGAACGCGGTCGATCAAGGACGCTGCGTCGCCCACCGTATTACCGGCCAGCCCGCCGACTACGGCGCGGTGCCGTGGTTCTGGAGCGACCAGCGCGATCTCAAGCTGCAGATGGTCGGCTTGACCGGCGGCTGCGATCGCACGGCGATCCGCGGCAACCCGGCCGACCGCGCGTTTTCGGTATTCTGCTTCAAGGGTGAAAAGCTGCTCGGCATCGAGTCCGTCAACCGCGCCGCCGACCATATGTTCGGCCGGCGTCTGCTGGCGGCCGGAGCCTCGGTGACGCCCGAGGAAGCGGCCGACATGAGCTTCGACTTCAAGGCGCGCCTTGCCCAGTTCGAGCCGGCGCGCGAGAAGGTCGTTGGCTGACGTCCGCTGCTGCCGCATTGCTAAGCCGCTCCCGGGCCTGTATTTCTGCGCTAAGGAATTAGTGCATATAAGTGCAGGCTGCCGTCATGGAGCTTTTCACCACCGCCGAGGCCGCCGCCTATCTCCGCCTCAAGGAGCGGAAGATCTATGAAATGGTGGCCGAGGGCACGGTGCCCTGCACCAAGGTGACCGGCCGCTGGCTCTTTCCCAAAGCCGAGCTCGACCACTGGCTGGCCGCGAGTGTCAACCGGCCGCCCGGCATGACCCGGCCCGAGCCGGCACCCATCGTCGGCGGCTCGCATGACCCCTTGCTGGAATGGGCGCTGCGCGAAAGCGGCTCGGGGCTTGCGACTCTCGCGGTCGGTAGCGAGGCGGGCCTCAACCGCTTCATCGCCGGCGAGACTATCGCCGCGACCATTCATCTGCATGCGCTCGACGATGCGCAGGCCGACGCCAATATCGCCACCATGAAGGGCCGCGGCGATCTGCAGGACGCCGTGCTGATCGCCTTCTGCCGCCGCGAGCAGGGCTTTCTGCTGGCGCCCGGCAATCCGCTGAAGATCGCCGCGATCGACGACGTGATCGCCAAACGCGCGCGCGTCGCGTTGCGGCCGAAAGGGGCCGGCGCGCAATTGCTGCTGCTGGCCTTGCTCAATCAGGCAAAGACCACGCTCGACCAACTCGCAACCGCTGCGCCGGTCTGCCCGACCGGCTCTGATATCGCGCAGGCGATCCGCGCCGGCCGCGCTGATGTCGGCATCGCCACGCGCGGCGTCGCCAATGCCGCGGGCCTCGACTTCGTGCCGATCCTGTGGGAGCCCTTCGATCTCGTGATGCGCCAGCGTGATTACTTCCGGCCGCCGCTGCAGGCGTTGATGCGATTTTTACGCGCGAGCGACCTGGTCGCCCGCGCCCATGAAATGGGCGGTTACGACGTCAGCCAATCCGGCTCCGTGCGTTTCTCGGCCTGAGGCGATAGACAGACATCATGAGTGCGACACCAGCCTGGCCTACCGAACTGCGCTTGCACAAGGACCGCAAGACATTGTCCGTGAGCTTCGACAACGGTGAAAGCTTCGATCTCGCGGTCGAATATCTGCGGGTCAAAAGTCCGAGTGCGGAGGTGCAAGGCCACTCCGCGGAGGAGCGCAAGACCGTTCCGGGCAAGCGCGACGTCGCCGTCCTCGAAGTGCTGCCGGTCGGCAATTATGCCGTGCGGCTGGTATTCGACGACATGCATTCGACCGGCATTTTCGGCTGGGACTATCTGCTCGATCTTGGTCGCAACCGAAACAAATACTGGCAGGAATACCTCGACGAGCTGGCGGCCAAGAACCTGACGCGCGATCCGCCGGCGCGCCGCTGAGTGGTATTTTCCTCCGCCTTTGCAACGCCGCTGTCCTCGCTCCACAATGCATTGGATTGCAGCATGGGGGGTGCGCATGTCGACCATCGCTCGGATTGCATTTCTTGCCACTGTCATGTCGATCGGCCTTGCCGGTGAGGCGGCGGCGCTGGCGTTCAAAGACATCAGCGGCAAGTGGTGTGGGCTGACCACCAACTACGTCTTTTCGCGAAATTCGCTGACCGTGACCTTTCACGATCGCTCGCCGACACGAAAGTTCGAGGTGACGAGCTACGACTATCTCGGCGATACGATCAAGATGCATTGGGTCAGCAAAGGCGAGAAGCTCTTCACCGATTTCAGCGAGTTCAGCGCCGATAACCGAACCATGGCGCAACAGAAGAATGATGCCGGTCCGCGCCGGCCGTTCCGGCGCTGCAAATAGATCACGGCACGATGCTGGCCATTGCGCTCAAGCGCGCCAAGTTTGGCGGTGACGGCGGACCGGCTCGGCGTATGCAGAGTGCGTTGGCAACCGCGGTGAATGCCGATGCCAAGTGGCAGGATTTCTGACGCGATCTAACAGCGCGGCCGTCGTCGGACGGCCGCGTTGTCATGACCAAGTGACGCAGGCGCGTTGTACCCGCTATCGGCGCGCCAGCTTTCTCGCTCAGCAAGTGCGTATCTCGGTACCTTGCTGCGCCGCACGATAGTTTGCGGACATGAGTATGTGGCATCAGCATGCCGCATGTCGCGTGGGCGGTGAATGACCGGTGCGGAAGACCGCCACCTTCTCTCGGTTTCCCAACAAACTGAATTATTCAAGCGCCGCATTGCTGAAAGATCGCAATGCAGGCGAAGAACAAAGTTGCCATCGATTAACGCGCCGGCAACCGCATACCGACATTTTGATGGGCGCTGATTACGGCTCATTCATAAACACAAATGTCGAGGCATTTATGAGTTACACCGCCTCTCTGCCGGCCGATGCCGCCCAGACCGAACACGCAAGCTATTCCGCCGCCGACGATGCAAGCGACACCGCCGCCTTGCAATTGATCAGCTTCGCCATTGGCGACGATCAGTACGGCGTCGACATCATGGCGGTGCGTGAGATCAAGGGCTGGACCGATATCACGCCCCTGCCGGGACAATCCGAATATGTACGTGGCGTATTGAATCTGCGTGGTTCGATCGTGCCGATCGTCGATCTCCGGTGTCGATTCGGTCAGGGTGTGACCCAGGCGTCGCCGCTGCACATCGTCATCATCGTGCAGATCGCCGAGAAGCCGATCGGTCTTCTGGCCGACCGCGTGCTCGACATCGTCACCCTCGACGAGACGCAGATCAAGCCGGTGCCGTCGGTCGCGCAGTCGGAGCGTGCCAACTTCCTGTCCGGCCTGCTGGCAAACGAGACCGGCATGATCGCGCTGATCGATCTGCCGCACCTTCTGGCCGCGCATGCGGACAGTGAAGGCGACGCAACACCCGCGATGAAATCCATCGCCGCGTAAGAAAAACGGTTCCCGGCGCTTCCTTTGGCGCC
>JANLJK010000269.1 GCA_029255525.1 Pseudolabrys sp. | reverse complement strand
GCCAGCAGCTTTTCCTTCAGGCCGCCGATCGGCAGCACGCGGCCGCGCAGCGTGATCTCGCCGGTCATGGCGACATCGCGGCGCACCGGAATGCCGGTCATCACCGAGACGATCGAGGTGACCATGGCGACACCGGCCGACGGGCCATCCTTCGGCGTCGCGCCTTCCGGCACGTGCACGTGGATGTCACGCTTGTCGAACAAAGGCGGCTCGATGCCGAAGGCGACCGCGCGCGAGCGGACGTAAGACGCCGCCGCCGAGATCGACTCCTTCATCACATCACGTAGATTACCCGTGACAGTCATCTTGCCCTTGCCCGGCATCGACGTGCCTTCGATGGTAAGCAGCTCGCCGCCCACATCGGTCCACGCCAGACCGGTGACAACGCCGACCAGGTCCTCCGCCTCGATCTCGCCGTAGCGATACTTGGGCACGCCCAGGTAATCCGACAGCGTCTCGACGGTGACGGCGATCGTCTTCTTCTTCGACGTCATCAACTCCTTCACCGCCTTGCGGATCAGGGTCGACAGCTCGCGCTCGAGGCTACGAACGCCGGCCTCCCGCGTATAGCGGCGGATCATCAACAACAGAGCCGCGTCGTCGATCGACCATTCCTTCATCTCGAGGCCGTGCTTGGCGACCGCGTGCGGGATCAGATGCTTGCGCGCGATCTCGACCTTCTCATCCTCCGTGTAGCCGGCGATGCGAATGATCTCCATGCGGTCCATCAGCGGCCCGGGGATATTCAGCGTATTGGCCGTGGTGATGAACATCACGTTCGAGAGGTCGTATTCGACCTCCAGATAGTGATCGGCGAACGTCGCGTTCTGCTCCGGATCGAGCACCTCAAGCAAAGCCGAGGACGGATCGCCGCGGAAGTCCGCGCCCATCTTGTCGATCTCGTCCAAGAGGAACAGCGGGTTCGACGACTTGGCCTTGCGCATCGACTGGATGATCTTGCCAGGCATCGAGCCGATATACGTCCGGCGGTGACCGCGGATCTCGGCCTCGTCACGCACGCCGCCGAGCGACACGCGCACGAATTCGCGGCCGGTCGCCTTGGCGATCGACTTGCCGAGCGAAGTCTTGCCGACGCCCGGAGGGCCGACGAGGCACAGGATCGGGCCGGTCAGCTTGTTGGCGCGCTGCTGCACGGCGAGATACTCGACGATGCGTTCCTTGACCTTCTCCAGGCCATAGTGATCGGCATCGAGGATCATCTCGGCGGCGGTGAGATCCTTCTTGACCTTGCTCTTCTTGCCCCACGGGATCGACAGCAGCCAATCGAGATAGTTGCGCACGACGGTGGCTTCGGCAGACATCGGCGACATCTGACGCAGCTTCTTAAGTTCGTGCGTGGCCTTCTCGCGGGCTTCCTTGGAGAGCTTGGTCTTCTTGATCTTGTCTTCCAGCTCGGCCAACTCGTCGCGACCTTCTTCGTCGCCGAGTTCCTTCTGGATCGCCTTCATCTGTTCGTTGAGGTAGTACTCGCGCTGCGTCTTCTCCATCTGCCGCTTGACGCGGGTGCGGATGCGCTTTTCCACCTGCAGCACGGAGATCTCGCTCTCCATCAGGCCCAGCACCTTCTCCAGGCGCTGCGTGACGGACGGCGTCTCCAAAATGTCCTGCTTGTCCGGAATCTTGACGGCGAGATGCGAAGCCACCGTGTCGGCGAGCTTGGCATAGTCCTCGATCTGCTGGACCACGCCGACGACTTCCGGCGACACCTTCTTGTTGAGCTTCACATAGTTTTCGAACTCGTTGACGACCGAGCGCGCCATGGCTTCCGCCTCCACGCGCTCGCCCATGTCGTCGGCGATCGCGGTGGCGTCGGCTTCGTAGTATTCATTGCGGTCGGTGTACTTGAGCACCTTCGCGCGCGCGGCGCCTTCGACCAGCACCTTCACGGTGCCGTCGGGCAGCTTCAGAAGCTGCAAGACGCTGGCCAGCGTGCCAACTTCGAAAATCGCGTCGGTCGCCGGATCGTCGTCGGATGCATTCTTCTGGGTCGCGAGCAGGATGAAGGTGTCGGAGCGCATCACCTCTTCCAGCGCCTTGATCGACTTTTCGCGGCCGACAAAGAGCGGGACGATCATGTGCGGAAACACCACGATGTCGCGCAGCGGCAGCACCGGATAGGCCCGGGTTTCGCCCGGTTGCAGCTGAGGTCGTGGCTTGGTGGTCATGGGCTTAATCCTTGTTGTTGTGCCCCTGTCGTGGCGGCCCGCTGATGCGGCTCCGCCGGACAGTGCCGATAAGACCGGGTAAGGCGACGCGGGTCAAAAAGCTTGCCCGGCGCGCTTGGGAAGGCAGAGACCTGATCCAGTCGGAAGCTATGATTCGTACGCCAGTTTCGTTCGGATACTATACGTATGCCGACCCCACCGGGTCTGCAAGTTGGCCCGCTCCCCATTAAAACGGGCTCAAGGGTTACCGTATCCCCATCGCGTAAAGCACGAAACGGCGGGCTCCTCCCCGTATGACGGGAGCCCGCCGCCGGCATGAACGCGGTATCAGGCGCTGGCGCTGCCCGATTCGACCGCCCGATCGCTGCGGTCGGCGTAGATGTAGAGTGGACGCGCGGTTCCCTCGACGACTTCGCGCGAGATCACCACCTCTTCGACGCCCTCAAGGCTGGGCAAGTCGAACATGGTGTCGAGCAGGATGCCTTCCATGATGGAACGCAGGCCGCGCGCACCGGTCTTGCGTTCGATCGCCTTGCGGGCGAGGGCGCCGAGCGCCTCGTCCGCCAAAGTCAGGTCGATCGACTCCATCTCGAACAGACGCTGATACTGCTTCACCAGCGCGTTCTTCGGCTCGACCAGGATCTTCTTGAGCGAAGCTTCGTCGAGGTCCTCAAGCGTCGCGACCACCGGCAGGCGGCCGACGAATTCGGGGATCAGGCCGTACTTCAAGAGATCCTCGGGCTCGACCTCGCGGAAGATTTCGCCGGTCTTGCGGTCTTCCGGCGCCGCCACGCGGGCGGCAAAGCCGATCGACGTCGAGCGGCCGCGCGACGAAATGATCTTGTCGAGGCCGGCGAAGGCACCGCCGCACACGAACAGGATGTTCGTGGTGTCGACCTGCAGGAACTCCTGCTGCGGATGCTTGCGGCCACCCTGCGGCGGCACCGACGCGACGGTGCCTTCCATGATCTTCAGGAGCGCCTGCTGCACGCCTTCGCCCGACACGTCGCGGGTGATCGAGGGATTGTCCGACTTGCGCGAAATCTTGTCGATTTCGTCGATGTAGACGATGCCGCGCTGCGCGCGCTCGACATTGTAGTCGGCCGCCTGCAGCAGCTTGAGGATGATGTTCTCCACGTCCTCGCCGACATAGCCGGCTTCGGTGAGCGTGGTGGCGTCAGCCATCGTGAACGGCACGTCGAGAATGCGCGCGAGCGTCTGCGCCAGCAACGTCTTGCCCGAACCGGTCGGCCCGATCAGCAGGATGTTCGACTTCGCCAGCTCGACGTCGTTGTGCTTGGCCTGATGGTTGAGGCGCTTGTAGTGGTTATGCACCGCGACCGAGAGCACGCGCTTGGCATGCATCTGACCGATCACGTAATCGTCGAGGACCTTGCAGATTTCCTTCGGCGTCGGGATGCCGTCGCGCGACTTCACCAGCGAGGACTTGTTCTCCTCACGGATGATGTCCATGCACAATT
>JANLJK010000268.1 GCA_029255525.1 Pseudolabrys sp. | reverse complement strand
ATCGGCGATGCCGCGCATCAGTTGCGCACGCTTTCTCGGCGCGGCCCGAGCGACCTCAGTCCCTACCTCGCCTCGGCATGGTTTCCGGCAGCCTCGCAAGGCCAGATTTCCATCCATCTCGGCATTCGCGGCTTTGCCAAGACGATCGTAACCGACCGCTGTGCCGGCATGCAGGCGATTGGCATCGCCGCCGACGCCGTAAAGAGCGGGCGCAGCCCCTACTTCCTCGCCGGCGGCGCCGAAGCGCCGCTGACGCCCTTTGTCGAGGGCGCCGTCGCCGCGTCAGGACGTTCGCGCGACCACCTCATCGAAGGCGCGGCCTATCTGCTGCTCGGCAGCCCTTACGACAATCGGAGTTCACTCGGCGAGATCGCCGACCACGTTTCCTTCCGTCTGCCACGCGGTGCGGCGGCGCGGCTCGCCGCCTGCGAGCGAGAACTCGGCCGGCTGCGCGCGCGCCATCTCGTGCTCGAACGCGGCTTCGATTTCCTGCTCGACAGTGGCGATGGCGCCGACGAAGCGCTGATCGAGCGCATCCGCGGCCACGGCTGGCTGCGCCAGGCGCTCTGGATTCCCGCCGCTTTCGGCGACGCGCTTGCCGCCTCCGGTCCGATGGCCGTGGCAACGGTGTGCACCCGCGCCGCACGGACGGACGCGCGCAGCGCCGCCGTCTTTCTCTCTCTCGGTTCCGACTTCGCGAGCGCGATCGTCCTCAGGACGCCTCGCAACACAAGGAAGTAATAGCAATGGCGAACATCGACACCCTCGATATCGATCAGGACATCGTCCGCCTGCTGCGCGCGCTCGGCAGCGACGCGCCGGTCATCGCGCCGGTCCACGATCTCACCCTCGACCTCGGCATTGATTCCACCGAGCTCGTCGAACTCGCCATCATCGCCCGCGATCAGTTCGGCCTCGCGGTCAAACCGGACCTGCGCCATGTGCGCACCGTCCAGGAGCTCACCGCCGAGATCGTGCGGCTCATTACCAGCGAGACCGACCGTGCGTAAGCTGTGCTGGACCCTGCTGGCCACGATGCTCGCCGGCGCCGCCACGGGCGGCCTCGGCGTCGCGGCCTTTGCAGCCGCCACCGCCGGCAACACCTACACGGTGCATCTGACCGACGCGGCGCCGTTCTTCAGCGAGCCCAGCCTCGATATCAAGGTCGGCGACACCGTGGTCTGGGTCAATGACGGCCCGGAGAAGGAGCACATCGTCACCGATACGCAGATGGACTTCTTCTCCGGACCGCTAGCGCTGAAGACTTCGTGGAAATTCAAATTCGATTTTGCCGGCACGTTCGACGTGATCTGCGGCCAGCATTACTACATGCGCTCCAAGATCGTCGTGCACAACGACGACGGCACTACCGAGCGCCGCTACGAGCATCCGTACCAGTCGGCCTTCAAGGAGTTCGTCATCCCGACCCGCGACGCGGTGGCGCGGATGATCATCCAGAGCAAAGTCGACGACACGATGTGGTTCACCATCGGCGGCGGCGGCTTCTACGGCTTCGAAGAGTTCCCGGCACAGAACAAGATCGCCCAGGTCGACGAGAACGGACAGTTCATCGAATATTCGACGCCGACGCCCGATAGCGACGGCTCGAAGGTCGGCGTCGATTCGCTGGTCATGGCGGACAATGGCGACATTTGGTTCACCGAGCGGCTGACCAACCGCATCGGCGTACTGCGCGGCGACGGCTCGATCAAAGAATTTCAGATCCCGACGCCCGGCGGCTACGCCCTCGGCGTCGATTTCGACCAGAAGGGCAATCTGTGGTTCGCCGAGCGTTACGGCAATCGCATCGGCTGGATCACGCCGGAAGGCGCCATCACCGAGATCGAGATGCCGAAGCCGGATTCCGAGCCGCGCACCGTCTACGTCGATAAACGCGGCCGCGTCTGGTACACGGCGCGCGAGGCCAACGAGATCGGTTATTACGACACCGAGAACAAGAAATTCGTCCACCTCATCATCCCGACCAAGCAGGCGCGTGCCGCCGGCATCGCCGAGGCCAAGGACGGCTCAATCTATTTCGTCGAGATGGTTGGCAACAAGATCGCTCGCATCGAAGGCAACGAGATCACGGAAATCACCCTGCCCTCGCCGTTCGCCGCACCATTCAAGATCGTCACCGACGAAGACGGCATCATGTGGTTCACCGAGGTCTATGGCAACGCCATCGGCCGCTTCGACCCCGCCACCAAGGCGATCACCGAATACAAGATCCCGACAGCGGATAGCCGGCCGGGCGGCATCGCCGTCGACCGCAAGGGCCGCATCTGGTTCATCGAACAGCGCGGCAACAAGGTCGGCTTCCTCGATCCGAAGAAGCTGCCCAACGCCAGGCCGGCGCCGCTGGTGAAGACGCCGCCGAAACTTCCGTTGCTGCCGACGGCGCAGAAAGCCTCGCTCGCGCCAGCAGCAAATGAAGAGATCAAGAACTTCGCCATTCCGACGCCGGGCGCGCATCCGGGCTCCTCTCTGGTCGAGGACAAGAAAGGCCGGCTATGGTTTCCGCTGATGCTGGCGAACAAGGTCGCGTCCTACGACCGCAAGACCGGACAATACGAGGAGCACGAACTGCCGACGGCGATCAGCCTGCCGGCGTCGCTCGAGATCGCGAAGAATGGCGATATCTGGGCCGCCGAGTTTCGCGGCAACCGGCTGGCGCGGATCGAGCCCGACACCGGCACCGTGAGCGAATACGAAGTGCCGTTCTCCAACGCCTTGCCGACCGGCGTCCCCCCCGACGACAGCGGCCTCGTCTGGATGTCGCTGTACAACGCCAACCGCATCGTCGCCTTCAACCCGGCGACCAGGAGCTTCCGCGATTACGAAATGCCGCGGCCGGAGAGCAGCCCGCTCAGCATCACCTTCGATGGCAAGCAGAGCCTATGGATCAGCGGCGCCAACGAGGACAACAGCTACATCGCCCGCTTCGACCTGACGACGCAGCGCTTCGAGGAAATCGCACTGCCGGCGCCGCGCGCCGTGCCGGTCGGCATGCTCGTCGACAACAAGGTTCTGTGGGTCGCACTCGGCGCTGCCGGCGAGATCGCGCGTTACGACATAGCCGACAAGAAGTGGACGCGGTTCGCGGTGCCCGGTTCGACCTCGGAGCCGGCGCGCCTCGCCAAGGACAGCGCCGGCCGCATCTGGGCGACCGACGGCGGCGGCCTCGGCTCGACCGGCGGCAACCAGCTCGTCGTCGTCGATCCGGCGTCGAACGAGGTGCGCACCATCGCCATGACGACGCGCGAGGCCAAGCCGATCGGCATTGCCGCCACCGCCGACGGCGAAATCTGGTTCACGCAGCAGGCCGCCAACCGGCTGTCTCATATCGTCATCGCCCAAGGGGTATCCAAGCCATGAGGGAATTCGAGACCTCGACTGTGGTCGAACGCGACATCGGTACGGTGATGGAGGCCTACTGGCGCGCCGAGACCTGGCCGCAGTTCACCCGCCATGTGCGCGCGGTCGACATCCATTTCGAGGACGACAACACGCAGATCCTGTCGCTGCACGTCGATACGCGCGGCAAGCGCGACGTGTTCAAGACCGTCCGCATCCGGCAGGTGCGCGAGATCCATTATTTTCAGCCGGTGCCGCCGCCGACTTTGCTGCGGCATCACGGCGCCTGGCTCTTCTGGTCGCGCGGACCGGCGACCGAAATCA
>JANLJK010000267.1 GCA_029255525.1 Pseudolabrys sp. | reverse complement strand
ATCCTCGCTCGCCTGGGTAAAGGGACGGAACAGCCGCTTCAGCTCGGCCGGCGCGATGCCGATGCCGGTATCGGTCAGCGTGAAGACGAGGCGCGAGCGGCCGCGAGCGGCTTTCTCGACAGCAACACCCAGCTTAACGGTGCCGTCATGCGTGAACTTCACGGCGTTGTCGGCCAGGTTCTCCAGCGCCGCGCGCAAACGCACCGCATCGCCGGCGACCTGAGCCGGCAGATCGACTGCGATGTCGACGGCGGTCTCGATATTCTTACCGCCGGCACGCGCGCGCAGGCCCTGCGCGACGGCTTCGGCGAGCGCGCGCGGCGAGAACGGCTCCTCGCGCAAGGTGAGCGGCGCAACGTCGGCCCGCGCCGCATCGACGATCAGCGTGGCGAGCGAAGCCAGATGATCGGCGCCGCTCTTGATCGCGTCGGCCCATTCGCGCTCGCGCGTACCGAGATCCGACGCGACCAGCAATTCGGCCAGCGCCACCAGCCCGGTGAGCGGCGTGCGGATGTCGTGGGCGATGCCGGCAAGCGCGGCTTCGACCGCGCGCGGCGTAAGCGCCTTCACGCGCACGCGTGAGCGCGGCGCGCGGCGCGGCTTGGATTTCGCTTTGGTTGCGGCTTTGCGCCGACGCTTGGCCATCGATCCCCCGACCCGAGGCATCACATTGGCACGGCCGACCGGCTCAATCGAGCCCGAGGCGGCGGCGGATGTCGGTCGGGGTTAATCCTTGGGCGCGCAGTTCCCGCAAGCCCGTGGCACGGGTCGATTTCGACAGTTTGTGGCCGTCAGCGTCGCGCACGAGACGGTGATGGTGATAGCGCGGCGCGGTGAGGCCGAGCAACGCCTGCAGCAGCCGGTGCACACTGGTGGCGTGGAAGAGATCCTGACCGCGCACCACATCGGTGACGCCCTGCGCGGCATCGTCAACCACCACCGCGAGGTGATAACTGGTCGGCGTATCCTTGCGGGCCAGGATGACGTCGCCCCACCTTGCAGGATCGGCGGCGATCGCACCCGTTTCGCCCGCCGGGCCGGCGCCGGTCTCAAGCCAGGTGAGCGCGCCCACGCGGGCCAGCGCTGCGGTCATATCGAGACGCAGCGCGTAAGGCGCGCGGGAAACCATGAGCCGCGCGCGCTCGGCCGGCGGCATGGTCTTCGCCGTGCCGGGATAGAGCGGCGCACCGTCCTGATCGCGCGGCCAGGACGCTTGTGAGTCGCGAGCCGTCACCAGTGCCGCGATCTCGGCGCGGCTCTCGAAGCTCGGATAGACGAGGCCCATCGCATCGAGCCGGCCAAGCGCCGCGCGATAGTCGTCAAAATGCTCGGACTGCCGCCGCACCGGCTTTTCCCATGCGAGCCCGAGCCAGGCGAGATCCTCATCGATCGCCGCCTCGTATTCCGGCCGGCAGCGCGTTGTGTCGATATCCTCGATGCGCAGCAGCAGCCGTCCGCCCGACGCGGCCGCCATCCCGGCATTGAGCAGCGCCGACAACGCATGGCCGAGATGCAGATAGCCGTTGGGCGACGGCGCGAAACGGAAAACGGGTGGCATGGGTTCCAAAGATCTTGGCTTTTCTAGATATCCTCTCACTTGCTAGACGGATAGCGGATGACCCATTTCCTTCATACCCAAGCCGATCTCGACGCGGGCCTCGCCAAGCTGATCCTGGCCGACCCGCGGCTGAAGCCGGTGGCCGAGAAGGCCGGCGTCTTCGGCCTGCGCCGGCGCGAGGCGGGCTATGCCGGCCTGTGCGCGATCGTCTGCGGCCAGCAATTGTCGACGGCGAGTGCCGCGGCGATTCGCGACCGGCTCTTCAAGGCGTTCGAGCCCTTCCACCACGACACCGTGCGCAAGGCGCGCACCGACAAGCTCAAGCGGCTCGGGCTGTCGATGCCCAAGATCAAGGCCATCCGCGCCATCGGCACGGCGCTGTCGAAAGGCCATATCGACCTCGATGCGGTCGGCGACATGGAGGCCGATGCCGCGCATCAGACACTCATCGCGCTGCACGGCATCGGGCCGTGGACCGCCGACATCTATCTGCTGTTCTGCCTCGGCCATGCCGACGCCTTCCCGGCCGGCGATCTCGCCGTGCAGGAGGCCGCGCGCATCGCCTTCGACCTGCGCAAGCGGCCGGACGCCAAAGCCCTCACCAAGATGGCCGAAGCCTGGCGGCCGTGGCGCGGTGTGGCGGCGCATCTGCTCTGGGCCTATTATCACGTCGTCAAGCGGCGCGAGGGCATCTCGCTGCAATCCGCCAACCCAAAGCCCAAGACCACCCGCAAAGCCGTCCGCAAGACCTCCCCCACGAAACCGACGAAAACCACCAAAAGGAAGAAGACGAATGGCTGACCTCGATGGCCCGCGCCTGGAGCCCGCCTCCGGCACCGCCAAGCAGCTCGTGGTTTTCCTGCATGGCTACGGCGCAGACGGCAATGACCTGATCGAGATCGGCCGCGCGTGGCAAGGCTTGCTGCCCGACGCCGCCTTCGTCTCGCCGCACGCGCCGCGGCCCTGCGGCCAATCGCCGATGGGCCGAGAGTGGTTTCCGCTGACGTTCCGCAATCCGAACGAACGCTGGACCGGTGTCAACGCCGCCGCGCCTCTGCTGAACGATTTCCTCGATACCGAATTGCAGCGACGCAATCTTCCCGGCTCGGCGCTGGCGCTGGTCGGATTCAGCCAGGGCACCATGATGTCGCTGCATGTCGGCTTGCGCCGCGCGGTTCAGCCCGCCGCCATCGTCGGTTATTCCGGCATGCTGGTGATGCCGGAAGACGAGGCCGAGATCGCGCAGTTCGAGCAGGAGATTCGCGCGCGCCCACCGGTCCTCCTCGTCCACGGCGATTCGGATGATCTTATTCCGGTGCAGGCGGTGTTCCATGCCGCCCAGGGCCTGTCGGCGCTGGAAGTACCGGTTGAATTCCACATTTCGCCCGGCGTCGGCCACGGCATCGACCAGGAAGGCCTGCGCCATGGCGGCGAATTTCTCGCGCGGCGGTTAGGAAACCGCAAATAAAGCGGGACTTGCAGTCGCCCCCACATCTACTTCACAATCCCGTCACGCTGCCCTATTACTAGGGTGTTCGCTGCGTGGCGGCAGCCTCAGGAGGACCGAGGAGCGTCACTTTGAACGTGCACGTTTCGCCCAGCGGGTATCCCGCGCTGGTGCTCAACGCGGATTTCAGGCCGCTGAGCTATTACCCTCTCTCGCTTTGGTCCTGGCAGGACACGATCAAAGCGGTGTTCCTCGATCGCGTGAATATCGTCGCGAATTACGATCACGCGGTTCACAGTCCAAGCTTCGAGATGAAGCTGCCGAGCGTGGTGTCGCTCAAGACCTTCGTCAAACCCTCGACCCACCCCGCCTTCACCCGCTTCAACGTCTTCCTCCGCGACCGCTTCTCCTGCCAGTATTGCGGCGATCGCGACGATCTCACCTTCGATCATCTGATCCCGCGATCGCGCGGCGGCCTCACCACCTGGGACAACGTGATCACCGCCTGCTCGCCGTGCAACTTGCGCAAGGGCAGCCTGACCGCCGATGAAGCCAAGATGTGGCCGGCGCATTATCCCTTCCAGCCGACGGTGCATCAGCTGCACAAGAACGGCCGGCTCTTCCCGCCGAACTACCTGCACGACAGTTGGCTCGATTATCTCTACTGGGACAGCGAACTGGAGCC
>JANLJK010000266.1 GCA_029255525.1 Pseudolabrys sp. | reverse complement strand
GCTGGTTCCTGCGCGACCTGCGCACGCCGTTCGGCGGCTCCAAGCAGTCCGGCATCGGCCGCGAAGGCGGCATCCACAGCATGGAATTCTACACCGAGCTGCGGAACATCTGCGTCAAGCTTTAAGCGACACGACAACAGGCCCCGTCGAAATATGTCGACGGGGCCTGTTAAGAGCCAAGCCAAATATTGGGCACAACGTCATTGCTGTAGCCCGAGATAAACGGCTTGGCCGCGCCGGTCGCGGGGTCGAACACATTGCGCGACACCGCGCCGATATTGGCGCCGTAGACATGGATGCTGATCGACGGCTGGTCGGGTAGCGCATTCGACACCTGATGGATATCGCCGTGGGTCGGCGATACCGCATCGATATCCCCGGGCCGCATCACTTCCCAATCACCGGCCACCAGCGCGCCGCCGGCACCGCGCACGAAGCGCCGCGCCTTTTCCTCGCCCCGTAGCACGCCGACCAGACCCCACACCGTGTGGTCGTGCACCGGCGTCATCTGACCCGGACCCCACACGAAGCTGACGATCGAGAAGCGTTCGCGCGGATCGCAATGCAGGAGATATTGCCGGTAATACTGCGGATCGGCGGCGGCGACGAAATCCGGCAACCAGTCGTCCTGCGCGATCAGGCGGCCGAGAATGTCCCGCCCGGCGGCGAGCGTATCCGCTTCATGGCGGCCGGCATCGGCCAGTTGCGTGAAGTCACGCACAGCATCGCGCAGTCGTTCGATACCCACCGGCGCCTCCTGCTCTTACATTCTTTCAGCGCCGCTGGAGCCAACGAGCGCCAGATGCTCCTTGCGTCGGGCCGCGCGATCTCGGTACGCGATGATGCGGTCTTTCAAGCCCGGCCGCGACGCGGAGTTGGTCAGATGGGCCAAGTCCGTGACGCCATCCGCAGCACGTACCGCATGCAAGGCCGCAACGGTCTCACGGTCGAGGCGAGACGCAGCTTTGCTTTCGCGCGCCAGCAACGTGTCGATCTCTCCGCGCGCCACCTTGCCGGTGGCAAGACCACTGGCGAGGGCTTCCTCCGCCCGCACCTCGCGGCCCGAGCGCAGGATTTCCAGCGCGCAATCCTGCCCCACGCGAGTGATCAGGCGGCCGGTGCCCAGCACCAAGCCGAAGGCCGCGCCGGGAAACGAGAACTGCGCGTCATCGACCACAAACCGACGCTCACAGGCCGCAAACAGATCGGCGCCCGCACCCATGACCCGGCCGTGCGCGAGCGCCAAGGTCACGAAGGGCGCGGTGTACAAGCGATTCAGGAACTTCTCGATGCGGACGAAACGCAGCAGAAGATCGCCGTCGCTCTCCGTATCCAGACTGGACAAGTCGAACCCGGCACAGAACGAAGCGCCTTCACCGCGCAGGCACAACAGCCGAACATCGGCCATCGCCGCCGCGTCCAGGGCATCGTGCAGGCATTCGACGAGATTGCTATCCAGCGCATTGCGTTTGACCGGCCGGCTCATCGTCAGCACCATCGTGCCTTCCGCCGGACGCGTGACCGCCAATTCGCTCGCTGTCATAGGCTCATCCCTCCCGTGGAACATGGCCGCCGCCTACCGCTTCCACGGCACCACGAACTTCTCGATCTCGTTGAGGATCAGCGTCAGCACGAAGCCGATGAGGGCGATAACGAACAGGCCCACATACATCTGATCGACCGAGAAGGTTTCCCATGCGTTCCATACCAGGTACCCCAGGCCGCTCTTGGCCCCCACCATCTCCGAGATCGCAATGAGAACGAGGCCCATGCCGACGCCGAGCTTCACGCCGGTCATGATCATCGGCATGGCGCCCGGCAGCGCGATGGTGCGGAACACGTTCCAGCGGCTGGCTTTGAAATTGTGCCCGACGTCGAGATAGATCTTGTTGATCTCACGCACGCCGGTCATGGCGTTCATCGCGATCGGATAGAAGACGCCGATGGCGACCATGAAGATTTTGGACGACTCGCCAAGGCCGAAGACCAAGAGCGCGAGCGGCAGGATCGAGCTCTTCGGGATCGGATAGGTGGCCGAAATCAGCGGATCGACCGCCGCCCGCAACACCGAGTTCAGACCCATGGTCACGCCGATCACCAAAGCCGGCACGCCGCCGACCACCATACCGATGGCAAGGCGCCGCATGCTGGTCAGCGTATGGCGCTGCAGTTCGCCCGTTTCCAGCATGGCGACGAGCGTCTGCAGGATGCTGCTGGGAGCCGGGAAAAAGCGAGTGTCGATCAGGTGGACGCGCGCCAGGACCTCCCACAGCAGCAGCAAAGCGATCGGCGATACGAAGTTGATCAGGCGATCGCGGGCGGCTTCGCTCATCGTCCAGCGCTTGGTCTGCGGTTGGGTTGCGGCGATCTCGCTCATGGTCACTTCCCCGCCATTTCGATCTGGGCGCGCGCGCGATCGACTTCCTCGCGCAGACTGGTCCAGATCTCGTGAACCAGATTGCCGAATGCCGGCTCGCGCTGGAGCTCCATCACATTGCGCGGCCGGCCGAACGGCACCTTGACCATGGTTTTCACGCGACCGGGCTGCGCCGTCGAGATCATGATGCGGTCGCCGAGGATGACGGCCTCATCGACGCTGTGCGTGATAAATAGCACCGTCTTCTTGTGCTCTTCCCAGATTCGCAGCAGCTCTTCCTGCAACAGCAGCTTATTCTGGGCGTCGAGCGCCGAGAACGGCTCGTCCATCAAGAGAATCTCGGGATCGTTGGCGAAGGCGCGCGCGATCGACACGCGCTGCCGCATGCCGCCGGAAAGCTGGTGCGGATAGGATTTGGCAAAGCGGGTGAGGCCGGTGCGGTCGAGATAATGGCCGACCACTTCCTTAATGTGCGCGGCCGGCGCCTGCCGCATTTTCAGGCCATAGGCCGCGTTTTCCCACACGGTCATCCAGGGAAAGAGCGAGTCGCCCTGGAACACCATGGAGTTTTCCGGCCGCTGCGAACCGGGTGTCGTCGTGATCGAATAGCTGCCCGAGCTTGGCTTTTCGAGGCCGGCGAGGATGCGCAGCAAGGTTGTCTTGCCGCAGCCGGACGGGCCGACGATCATGAAGAACTCGCCGGCAGCGATATCGAGCGTGACGTTATCGACGGCAACGAAATCGCCGAACACCTTCGAAATGTTTTGGATGCGGATCGCCGGCGGCAGCACGGCCTTCGCGTCGGCGGCGGGAGGCGTCGCGGTCGTGTCGGCGGTCTTGGTGACCAGCGTCGTGCTCATGGCGTCAGCTCACCATTTGCAACGGCGGCACATCCAGCCGTTGCGCGATTGCGGTCAATTCCTTTTGGACAGCGGGAGGCAGAGGTACGCCGCTCAGCAACCGTTCCGCCTTCGAGCGGAAGCTGCGCTCGCCCGGCATCAGGATGCTCTCGAAGCCCGGCGCCAGCGGCAGCGCCTTCAGGACGCCGACCAGGCGCTGGACCTGCGTCCGGAAGGCCGACAGCTCGACGAACTTCGACACGTCGATGGCCAGCAGCAGCGCATTCTGCCGGTGCTTGGCGCCCTCTCCGGTCTTTTGCAGCGCATCGGCGATCAGCGCATTGCCGGTCAGCAGACTGGTCAGGCATTCGATCATCAACGACAGGCCCGCGCCCTTCGGACCGCCGAGCGGCAGCGTCATGCTGGCCGTGGCCGGATCGGTCGTCGGATTGCCGGCATCATCGACGAACCAGCCGGGCTGCAGCGGCGTGCCGGTGCGGCG
>JANLJK010000265.1 GCA_029255525.1 Pseudolabrys sp. | reverse complement strand
GCAGCACCTCCAGCATGGCCCACAGCACGCCGCATTTGAATTCGAGCGCGGCCAGCACCGCCTGCTGCTGCTCCGGCGTCTTGGCATGCTGCTTCACATAAGCGAGTGCGAAATCGGCATCACGTTGCGCCTGTGGCGGCCGCTTGTCGAAATAGCTGAGTGTCTCGGGCGTGATGAAATCGTAATGTGCCAGCATGCCGGCCATGCGCTCGCCGATGATGACCGGCGAGAACAGCTCGGTGAGCGATGAGGCGATCGCCTCCAGCAAGGTCTTCTCGCGCACAAAATGCACATAGGCTTCGACCGCGAAGCGCGTGCCCGGCAACAGGCCGCGCAGTGACGTCACGTCATCGCGGTCGAGGCCGAGCCCGTCGGTCAGCTTGAGCCAGCGTGCGATACCGCCGTCGCCCTCTTTCTCGCCGTCGTGATCGACAAGGCGCGAGCGCCACTCGCGGCGCACGGCGGAATCCTCGCAGCGCGCGATCAGGCTCGCATCCTTGATCGGGATCATGGCCTGGTAATAGTAGCGATTGAGCGCCCAGGCCTGCACCTGGCCCTTGGTGCATTTTCCGCCATGCAGCAAACCGTGGAACGGATGCAGCCGGTGATAACACTTGGCGCCGATGTCGCGCAGCGCGGCTTCCAGTTCGTCGGGCGAGAGCAATTTCACAACACGATCTCCATGCCGTCCTCGGCGATCTCCCAGCCGGCGCGTTCGACCTGGGCGCGTTCAGGCGAGCCGGCGATGTGGATCGGATTGGTGTTGTTGATGTGAATGAAGATACGCCGCGCGGCGACATCCTCCAAGACCTTGAGCGAACCATCGGCGCCATCGATCGGCATGTGGCCCATGCGACGGCCGGTCTTCTGGCCGACGCCAGTGCGCTGCATCTCGTCATCGGTGAACAATGTGCCGTCGAACAGGATCGCGTCCGCGCCGGCGAAGCGCTCGCGCATCGCCGCGCTCACCGCCGCCGCACCAGGCACGAACACCAGACGCGCGCCGCCGCGGGCAAGCTCGATGCCGACATTGGCGGCGCTCTCTTCCGCCAGCGCGGGATCGTCGCCCTCCAGATAGAGCGGCACCTTGCCCGGCACGGTGAACAAGGTCGCCTCGATGCCGCCCGCCAGCGTGAAGCGTTCGCCGGGGGCGATGGCATGCCGCGTCATCGCCGTCATCGCGTCGAACATGGCATTGGCGGCCACCGCCGCATGACTCGCCGGCGTCGCAAAAAGTTTGAACCTTGTTCCCTCCCGCAGCGACAAAAGGCCAGCGATCTGGTCGATCTCGGCGCCGGTGAGAACCACCGCGTCGATCGGGCTGCCGCGCAGGCCGTCTTGCGGATGCAAGGCCGGCGTGGCGCGGAGCTGTTGGCCGAGATCAGGAGAGGCGTTGATGATGGTCCACTGCCCATTGCCGGCTGACACCGCGAGGCTCGCCTGCGTGCGCGGCCGCACGCGCGGATCGCCGCGCCAAGCCAGCGCGCAAACCGGGCAACGACAATTCCATTGCGGAAAAGCGCCGCCGGCCGCCGCGCCAAGCACGATGGCGGTCAGACGCCCCATCGCACGGGGCCGATCGGTCGGATTAAAAGCCTCAGAATTCGGCCGGCAGATAGCCGTTGATCTCGAGACCGAGGCAGATTTCTTCGAGGATGGGGGTCGTCCAGGCCATGACCTTTATCCTTTCAACCGCAGCACGAAACCAAGCTTAGCGCACGCCCGCGACGCCGCAAGGGGGCAGGCCAGTCCGGCCTCGCGCCCCGGCAAGTGGATAACCGCCGATTGCTGCGGCGCGGCCGGTCCATCACGCAAAGTTCATAGGGCAAAAGCCGCAAAATCCAGTGCAGGAACCGGGGGCCCCTCCCGTCGTTGCACTAGGCTTCTTACAAGGACTGTCCAACACTTCGGGACGTGCAAAATAGCCACACAGGCTGCCTCTTCGACGGCGCCAGGTTGTGAAAAACGTAACGAGTGCAAAGCTATCGATTATACACTGCCGCGGAACTTAATGCCGGGGCCCAAGCCCCTTTCAGCATTCGGGAGACACAGGTGAAAAGCGTCCGATTCAACGGTTTGCTGGCTTCGACGGCTCTTGTGTTGCTGCTCGCGGCACACCCCGGCATGGCGCAGCAAACCGATCAGCAGAAGATCGACGCCGCCGTGCCGGTTCCGGATACCAGCCTGCCGCCACCGCCGACCGTCAAGGACATCGAGCCCGCTCCCGCCGCGCCTGCCGCGATCGAGACCAAGCCGGCCGAGCCGGCGCAGAACGCCGCCGCTCCCGTGGTCGAGCCGCCGAAGGCCGAACCCGTCCAGAACGCCGCGACGCCGGCTGCCGAGCCGCCCAAGGCCGCCCCGACCGTAACGGCCGACAGCGCCGTCACCGACAAGCTGCGCGAATTCGTCACCGGCAAGCAGCTCGACCGCATCGTCAGCCGCAAGGCCGAGCGCACCGCCGTCGAAGCCTTCTACAACGCCCGCAACTACGCTCCGCTGTGGGTCGCGAATGCCGATGCCAGCACGCGCGCCAAGTCGGCGATCGGCTATCTCGGCCAAGCCGAAACCGTCGGCCTCGATTCCGCCGATTACCCGACGCCCGACTTCAAGGCCGGCATGACGCCGGAAGCGCTGGCCGAAGCTGAGCTCAAGCTGACCGCGGCGGCGCTCACCTTCGCGCGTCACGCCCAGGCCGGCCGCATTCATTTTACCCGCGTGTCCGCCGATATCGCCTTCACCCCGGTCGCGCCGGAGCCGGCCGACGTGCTTAAGCAGCTCGCGGCCAATGACGACGCCGGCAAGACGCTCGACGGCTTCAATCCGCCGATGGCCGAATTCAAAGCGCTCAAGGCCAAACTCGCCGAGCTGCGCAAGACCGGCGGCCAGATCGCCAAGCCGGAAGAAAAGAAGGTCGAGCAGGTCCACGTGCCGGAGGGCAAGATCCTGCGCCCCGGCATGAAGGACGAGCGCGTGATCGCCCTGCGCAAGCGCCTTGACATTCCGGGCGACAAGACTTCGACACTCTATGACGACAAGGTGCGCGATGCGGTGAAGGCCTTCCAGCTTGCGGCCGACATCGGTGTCGACGGCAATCTCGGCCGCAATACAGTGAACGTGCTTAACGGCGCGCCCAAGAGCGCCGAGAATCGCGCTTCGCACAACGCCATCGACACCGTCATCGTGAACATGGAGCGTTGGCGCTGGTATCCGCGCGATCTCGGCAATCCGCATGTCGTCGTCAATATTCCGAACTACTCGCTGACGCTTTGGAATAACGACAAGATCTACTGGCAGACCAAGATCGTCGTCGGCAAGCCTAACAAGGCGACGCCGCTGATCAGCGCGGAAATGAAGTTCATCACCGTGAACCCGACCTGGAACGTGCCGCCGTCGATCATCGAGAACGAGTACCTGCCGGCGCTGCGCGAGGACCCGAATGCGCTGGACCGCATCGGCCTCAAGGTCGAGCAGAACCAGGACGGCACCCTGCGCGTCTATCAGCCGCCGGGAGCCGCCAACGCGCTCGGCCGCATCCGCTTCAACTTCCCGAACAAGTTCCTGGTGTATCAGCACGACACCCCGGACAAACATCTGTTCGCGAAGGAAGAACGCGCCTACAGCCACGGCTGCATGCGCGTGCAGAATCCCTTCACCTATGGCGAGAAGCTGTTATCGCTGGCGCTGCCGAATGAGAACTACTCGGAAGCGCGCATCGAGAAGATGCTCGGCTCGAAC
>JANLJK010000264.1 GCA_029255525.1 Pseudolabrys sp. | reverse complement strand
CAGATCGCCTCGCACAGCTTGCAGGCGATGCAGCGCTCTTCGCCGTTCGGATAGCGGCGCAGCGCATGCTCGCCGCGGAAGCGCGGCGAGATCGGCCCCTTCTCGAAGGGATAGTTCAACGTCGCCTTGGGACGGAAGAAATAGCGCATGGCCAGCGCGAAGCCGGTCACGAACTCCCAGAGGAACAGCGCTTTGGCTGCGCGGTCGAGTCTCATGACATCCTCACTTCACGGCGTTCAGCGCCGGCACGCCGTACTGCAGTACGCCGGCGACGATGACCACCATGGCCAGCGACAGCGGCAGGAACACCTTCCAGCCGAGCCGCATCAATTGGTCGTAGCGATAACGCGGCACGATCGCCTTTGCCATCGCGAACAAGAAGAACATGAACAGCGCTTTGAGCGCGAACCAGACGATGCCCGGCACCCAGGTGAACGGCGCGAACGGAATCGGCGAGAGCCAGCCGCCCATGAACAGGATGGCGCCCATGGCGCACATGGTGCCGATGGCGACGTACTCGCCCAGCATGAACATCATATAAGGCGACGAACCGTATTCGACCATGAAGCCGGCGACGAGTTCCGATTCCGCTTCCACCAGATCGAAGGGCGGGCGGTTGGTCTCGGCCAAGGCCGAGATGAAGAACACCACGAACATCGGGAACAACGGCAGCCAGTACCAGCCGAGCATGCCCCACTTGGTGTCCTGCGCCGCGACGATGGCCGACAGGTTCAGCGAGCCGGCGCACAGAAGCACGGTGATGATGACGAAGCCGATCGAGACTTCGTAGGACACCATCTGCGCGGCCGAGCGCACCGCCGACAGGAAGGCGTATTTCGAGTTCGACGCCCAGCCCGCCATGATGATGCCGTAGACCATCAGCGACGAGATGGCGAAGATGTACAGGACGCCGACATTGAGGTTGGCGATCACCCAGCCGGCATTCACCGGCACCACGGCCCAGGCGGCGAGCGCCAGCACCGTCGTGACCAAAGGCGCCAACAGGAACACGCCCTTGTTGGCGCCGGCCGGGATGACCGGCTCCTTCAGCACGAACTTGATCAGGTCGGCGAAGGACTGGAACAGGCCCCAGGGCCCGACCACGTTGGGACCGCGGCGCATCTGCACCGCCGCCCAGATCTTACGGTCGGCAAGCAGGATATAGGCGATCGACACCAGCAGCAGGACGAGCAGCAGCAGCGACTGTCCGACGATGATCAGCAGCGGCCAGATGTAGGTCCAGAAGAAGTCGTTCATCGCCCTACTCCGCCGCCGTCTTGTGCGCGCCGGCCGCCAGCGCCGAGCACTCCGCCATGATGGCGGAAGCGCGGGCAATCGGGTTGGTGAAATAGAAGTCGGTGATGCCCGAGCGCAGTGGCGCCTTGTCCGGCGTGCCGGCAGCCTTGGCGAGCTTGGCCACGTCGGCAGCATCGCCCGCCGCGATGGCGTCGATGCGCATCAAATGCGGATAAGCGGCGAACATCGCCTGACGCAGCGCATTGAGCGAGTCATAAGGCAGCTTGACGCCGAGTTGGTCGGACAGCGCGCGCAGGATCGCCCAATCCTCACGGGCATCGCCCGGTGGGAACGCGGCGCGGTTCGCGAGCTGCACGCGGCCTTCGGTGTTGACGTAGATCGCGGACTTCTCCGGATAGGCCGCGCCCGGCAGGATGACGTCGGCGCGATGCGCGCCACGATCACCGTGGGTGCCGATGTAAACAACGAAGGGACCGGCCTTGACGTCGATCTCATCGGCGCCGAGCAGGAAGACAACATCGGCCGCGCCATTCGCCATCTCGGCCGCCGTCTTGCCGCCCTCGCCCGGCACGAGGCCGAGATCGAGCGCCGCGACACGCGAGGCAGCGGTGTGCAGCACCGAGAAGCCGTTCCAGCCATCCTTGACCACGCCGAAGTCGGCGGCGGTCTTGGCGGCGAGCGCCAGGAGCGCCGCGCCATCCTTGCGCGCCAGCGTACCGGCGCCAACGATGATCAACGGGTTCTTGGCGGCCTTGAACGCTTCGGCGAACTTCGTTGAGCCGAGCGACGCGAGCGTCTCCGCGCCGGCGCCGAGATAGTCGTAGCTGTAGGTCAGGTCGGCCTTCTCGCCGATCAGCGCGATCGGGAAATTGCCCTGACGCCAGCGCTTGCGGATGCGCGCGTTCAGCACGGCCGCTTCGCGGCGCGGATTGGCGCCGATGATCAACAACGCATCGGCCTGCTCGATGCCGGCGATTGTGGCGTTGAACAGATAAGTCGCACGGCCCGCCTTCGGATCGAACGGCGCGCCATCCTGGCGCGCGTCGATATTGGCACTGCCGAGGCGGGTCATCATGTCATGAAGCGCGAACATCTCCTCGGCGCCGGCGAGATCACCGACGATGGCGCCGATCTTGGCAGCGCCCGCGCTCTTCACCTTGCCGGCGATGACGGCGAAGGCTTCCGCCCACGAGGCCGGCGTAAGGCGGCCGTTGACGCGTACATAAGGCTGGTCGAGCCGCTGCGTGCGCAGGCCGTCGACCACGTGCCGCGTCTTGTCGGAGATCCACTCCTCGTTCACGTCGTCATTGTTGCGCGGCAGGATGCGCAGCACTTCGCGCCCGCGCGTATCGATGCGGATCGCCGAGCCGACCGCGTCCATGACGTCGACCGACTGGGTCTTGCCGAGCTCCCACGGCCGCGCCGTGAAAGCATAAGGCTTCGAAGTGAGCGCGCCGACCGGGCACAGATCGACGACGTTCGACTGCAGCTCCGACGTCATCGCGTGCTCGAGATAGGTCGTGATCTCCATGTCCTCGCCGCGGCCGATGGCGCCGAGCTCGTTCACGCCCGCGACTTCCGTGGTGAAGCGGATGCAGCGCGTGCAGTGAATGCAGCGCGTCATGATCGTCTTAACCAGCGGGCCGATATATTTGTCCTCGACCGCGCGCTTGTTCTCGGCGTAGCGCGATGCGTCGACGCCATAGGCCATGGCCTGGTCCTGCAGATCGCATTCGCCGCCCTGATCGCAGATCGGGCAATCGAGCGGATGGTTGATCAGCAGGAACTCCATCACGCCTTCGCGCGCCTTCTTCACCATCGGCGTCTTGGTGAACATCGCCGGCGGCTCGCCGTTCGGGCCGGGCCGCAGGTCGCGCACATTCATGGCGCAGGAGGCGACCGGCTTCGGCGGCCCGCCCTTCACCTCGATCAGGCACATGCGGCAATTGCCGGCGATCGACAGCCGTTCGTGGAAGCAGAAGCGCGGGATTTCCGCGCCCGCGACCTCGCACGCCTGGAGCAGCGTGTACTCCGGCGGAACGTCTACTTCGATGCCGTCAACGAGAACTTTCGTCATGCCGCGTGCTCGCGTGAATGCGTATCGGGCGCGCCGCAGCGTGCCGTCTTCCAGAATTGTGCCTCGGTGAGATGCTCCCAACCGAAAGCGCGATCGCTCGGACCGTGCGCCTTGAGGTGATCAAGACGTTCGACCCCTTCCGCCAAAGACGGGCGGTGCCCAGCCGACACCCACCACATCACCAGCGGCGTATCGATGTGCTCGAACCACTCCGCGCGCCGGCCGTAAAAACGGCTATGCACCGTCTTCCAGACGAAGCGCTCCAGCGCCTCGACGTTTTGCCACACCGTCAGGTTCGGCAGCACGCGCAGATCGCCATGGACGTCCATGCCCATGGCGTTGCCGCTCTCATCCTTGAGACGCCAGACGAAACCGTCGATCTGCTCGGCCAAGCCGTTCACCCGCGCAACATTGTCGACGAACTCGC
>JANLJK010000263.1 GCA_029255525.1 Pseudolabrys sp. | reverse complement strand
CCCCGAAGAAAAAGCGCGTGGTTTACGTCAATCGCGGCAATACCGTTCAGGTGAGCCGCGACGAAAACGGCCGGACCCGCACCCGCGTCCTCGTGCAGAAGCGCTCCTACCTCGATCCGGGCACCGAGACCTTCCCGGGCGAGCGCGGCGACCACGACTACGCCATCCTGCCGACCCACCGGCCGACCGGCATCCTCGACAACACCGTCTTCGGCACCAACCAGTCGGCCCTGCCCGGCCCGTTCACCTTGCCGAGCCGCAACAATCCCTGGCTGCAGTACTAAGCGGCGGGACAACCCAAACCCGATACGAAAACGCGGCCCCGAGGGCCGCGTTTTTTTTTCGTGAGCCGTCATCCTGAGGTGGCGGCGAAGCCGCCCTCGAAGGATGGCGGCGGCGGTGGGCACAGGGGCCGTTCATCCTTCGAGGCTCGGCGCTTTGCGCCGAGCACCTCAGGATGACGGGACTAAGCTTGCCGCTCACCGCTGTGCTGCCCGGTCGAAGCGCGACCAGACGCCGTCCTCGCCATCCCAATCGCCGCGGCTGGCGCCCTTCGAGTATTCCGTCGCCCGCTGCTCGAAGAAGTTGGCGTGCTCGACGCCATTGAGGATCTCGACCAGCCAGGGCAGCGGGTGTGGCTTGATCTGGTTGTAGCCCCCCTCCGTCTCCTCGAAGTAGCCGAACACAGTCGGCAGCTTGAGCTGCGTCAAGCGCCAGTCGGCGACATAGCGAACGTAAGCGTGGATGTGCTCCGGCCGCATGCCCTCGATACCGCCGATGCCGAAGGCGAGTTCAACGAACTGCTCCTCCAGTCCGACCATGGTCTTGGCAACGTCGACGATATCGTCACGCACCGCGCGCGTGACCGCGCCGGTCTCGCGATTCCATTCGTGGAACAGCTTGATGACGCCCTCGCAATGCAGACTCTCGTCGCGCACCGACCAGCTCACGATCTGACCCATGCCGTTCATCTTGTTGTGGCGCGGGAAGTTCAACAGCATGGCGAAGCTGGCGAACAGCGCCATGCCCTCGGTGAAGGCGCCGAACATCGCCAATGTGCGCGCAACATCCGCCACCGTATCGACGCCGAACTCGTGCATGTAGTCGGCCTTGGCGCGCATCTCCGCATAGTCGCGAAACGCCTCGAACTCGGTCTTGGGCATGCCCAGCGTCTTCAAGAGCAACGCATAGGCATCGATATGAACCGTCTCCATATTGGTGAAGGCGGCCATCATCATCTGCACGGCAAGCGGCTGGAAGATCGGGATGTAGCGCTTGAGATAATTGTCGCCGACCTCAATGTCCGATTGCGTGAAGAAGCGGAAGATCTGGGTAAGCAGGCCGCGCTCGCTGGGTGTGATACGGTCCGAGGCCCAATCCTTGAGGTCGGCGCCGAGCGGCACCTCCTCACCCATCCAGTGCGTCTGCTGCTGGCGCTTCCAGAACTCGTAGGCCCAGGCATAGCGGTCGACATCGTAAGTGCCGGTACGCTCCAACAGACCGATACGGCCGGTGCCGATCAAGATACGCGGATCGAACGCCGCGAGACTGGGACTCACTGACATGCCAAGCACTCCTCGTAATCGACGCGATCGGCGGCCTTGAGCGGCGCCTGCTCATCCTTGTCGCCGAGCTTGCCGGCGAAAGCCGCGCGCGAGATCGACTTGGAGCGGCAGTAGTAAAGGCTCTTGATGCCGCGCTTCCATGCCGTCCAGTGCAACATGTGCAGATCCCACTTATCGATGTCGGCCGGCAGATAGATGTTGATCGACTGGCTTTGGCAGATGAAGGGCGCGCGATCCGCCGCCAGCTCGATGACCCAGCGCTGGTCGATCTCGAAGGCGGTGCGGAAGATTGCCTTCTCATGCTCGCTCAAGGCTTCGAGATGAGCGACCGAGCCCTCGTGCTCGATGATCGACTGCCACACCTCGGAGGTGTCGGCATCCTTGGACGCCAGCAAACGCGCCAGATGCGGATTGCGGACCGAGACCGCGCCGGACAATGTCTTGTGCGTGTAGATGTTGGCCGGAATCGGCTCGACGCAGGCGCTGGTGCCGCCACAGATGATGCTGATCGAGGCGGTCGGCGCGATCGCCAGCTTGTGGGAAAAGCGCGCCACCACGCCACGCTCCAGCGCATCGGGACAGGGGCCGCGCTCCTGCGCCAGCGCCACCGAGGCCGCGTCCGCGGCGCGGCGGATCTTGCGGAACATCTTCATGTTCCAGGATTTGGCCATCGCGCTTTCGAACGGAATGCCCTTCGCCTGCAGAAACGAATGGAAACCCATGATGCCGAGGCCGACCGAGCGCTCGCGCAGCGCCGCGTAACGCGCCCGTTTCATGCCGTCGGGCGCCACCGTGATGAAATGCGTCAGCACATTGTCGAGGAAGCGCATGACATCCTCGATGAAATGTGGCTCCTCGCCCCACTGATCCCAGGTCTCGACATTCAGCGACGACAGACAGCACACCGCGGTGCGATCTTCGCCGCGATGATCGGTGCCGGTCGGCAGCGTGATCTCGCTGCACAGATTGGACGTCGACACCTTCAGGCCGAGCTCGCGCTGATGCTTGGGCAACGCGCGGTTCACCGCATCGATGAACAGGAGATAAGGCTCTCCGGTCTGCAGCCGCGTTTCGAGAATGCGCTGCCAGAGCTGGCGAGCGTCGACCTCGCGCATCACCTCGTTGGTCTTGGGGCTGCGCAGCGGAAACATCGCGCCGTCCTTGACGGCCTGCATGAAGGCATCGGTGACGTTGATGCCGTGATGCAGGTTGAGGCCCTTGCGGTTGAAGTCGCCGGAGGCCTTGCGGATTTCGAGAAACTCCTCGATCTCCGGATGATGGATGTCGAGATAGACCGCCGCCGAACCGCGGCGCAGCGAGCCCTGGCTGATCGCCAGCGTCAGCCCGTCCATGACGTGGATGAAGGGGATGATGCCGGAGGTTTCGCCGCCCTTCACCTTCTCGCCGATCGAGCGGACCTGGCCCCAATAGGTGCCGATGCCGCCGCCATTCGAGGCAAGCCAGACGTTCTCGTTCCAGGTCGTGACGATGCCGTCGAGCGAATCCGGCACCGCATTGAGGAAGCACGAGATCGGCAGGCCGCGCGTCGTGCCGCCGTTCGACAGCACCGGCGTCGCCGGCATGAACCACAGCCGCGACATCGCGTCGTAAAGCCGCTGGGCGTGGGGGACGTCGTCGGCGAAGGCGCAGGCGACGCGCGCGAACATGTCCTGGAAGCTCTCGCCCGGCATCAGATAGCGATCGGTGAGCGTCAACTTGCCGAACGCGGTGAGAAGATCGTCGCGGCTGCGGTCGAGCGTGAGATCGGACGGCCGCGGTTGCGGCGCGAGCGGAAAGGGCAGCGGTGCTTGATGCGGCCGCGTCTGCGCGGTTTGCACGACGCGAAGTTCGGGCGCAGCGCGCGAAGGCGCATGTTTTGGCGCGGCCGTTTTCGGCGACACCAGTTGTCCGCTCTGATCGAAGTCGAAACTGAAGGCCATCAGCAACCCCGTGATGTTGGGGCGGGTGGCCGAGGGGATGGCTTGTCAGGATGCCGGGCGCGCATGCGGCCAGCCACAAGCGACCCGCCGGACACCCCGCCCGTGGACGATTCAAACGATCACGGCAGGTCTCCTGGCTCGCGGGTCGCTGCGACTGTCCTGCCTTCCCAATGCCTGGGCATAAGTGTATTCATGACCGAATGTCTTGTGTCTTGCGATCTCATTTTTCTTTTTCGTGTTGAGATCCTTTTTAGTGTTGTACGAT
>JANLJK010000262.1 GCA_029255525.1 Pseudolabrys sp. | reverse complement strand
GTGCCTTCGCCGCCTTGTGGCGGCCCGCCGTTTATCTTTTTGTTGAACTGGCTGCGCTCGCCGCAATGTCGCAGTCAGAGTGATCTATTCCACCCCACCGCGCGGAGGATTTTCATCCTCTGGCGTGACGTCCACCGACATAGCCCTTCCCGTGATCTTCACCGGCGGGCGGCAATCTTTCATGCAGGGATTCTTATTCCAGAACGCCTTCTCGGCAGTCTCGCGATCGTCGTCGTAGAAGCCGCCTGCGTTCGGCATCTTCACCTGGCTCCAGGTCTCCTTCGACAGCACGAACTTGTCGTCGACGATGTCGTTGAGATTGAGCACATAGGCAACGACGGCATAGAGCTCGTCATTGGTCAACGACTGCGCGTCGCCGAACGGCATAGCGCGGCGCACATAGTCGAACACGCTCGACGCATGGGCGAAATACGAGCCGACGGTCTTCACCGGGTCGTTGGTTCCCAGCGTACCCTTGCCTTGCGCGAGCTGCGGCCAGCGTCCGGCGCTCTCGCCGAATTCGCCATGGCAGGCGGCGCATTTGTCCAAGTAGACCTTCTCGCCATCCCGCACCGAGCCCTTGCCGGGCGGCAGCCCCTCGCCGTCGGCACGGACATCGATGTCCCAGCCGGCGATCTGCTCGGCCGTGGCGACATGACCGATGCCGTAGTTGCGCGGGGCCTCCTTCTTCGCCTGGGCGAAGGTGGGCGTCACGAATCCCAGCAGCGTTGCCACCACCACCGCCGTCATCCTGAGGTGGCCGCGCGCAGCGCGGCCCTCGAAGGATGAGGCAGCGAGTCCCTGGCCGTCGCCCTTCGAGGCTCGCTGCGCTCGCACCTCAGGGTGACGGGTCTGGCTCGGAATATGTCTCATGGAGAAGCTCGCGGTCTCACCCCACCTCGACATTCTCGACCTCCCCGTCCTTCTTCAGCGCCCAGGTCTGGATGCCGTTGTTGTGGTAGATCGAGTTGACGCCACGCACCTTGCGCAAGTCGTCCTTGCTCGGCTGCACGTAGCCGGTGTCGTCGATGGCGCGGGATTGCAACAGCAGCTCTTCGCCGTTCCAGTCGAATTCGTAATAGAAGCGCACGCAGGCCTTGTCGAACACCGGCCCGTCGATCTTGGCGGTCCGCCAGTTGCGGCCGCCGTCGAGCGAAACATCGACGCGTGCGACCTTGCCGCGGCCCGACCAGGCGAGGCCCGAGATCACCGTGAAGCCTTTACCGCCCTTCACCGGCACTTGCGGCGACGGCGAGGTGATGACCGACTTCGCGTCCATCACGAAGGTGAACTGGCGCGCTTTGCCGTTCTCCAGGAGGTCGGTGTATTTCGAGGTCTCTTCGCGCGCGAACCAGGGCTGATCGCCGACCTTGATACGGCGGATCCATTTGACCCACATATTGCCTTCCCAGCCCGGCACGACGAGCCGCGCCGGATAGCCCTGTTCGGGGCGCAGCATCTCGCCATTCATACGATAGGCAATGAGGCAGTCGTCGAGCGCCTTCGCGAGCGGCACCGAGCGGTTCATGCCGGCGCTATCGCCGCCCTCCACCATCAGCCATTTGGCGCTCGGCTTGACGCCCGCCTGCTCCAACAGGAGTTTCAGCGGCACGCCGGTATACTGCACGCAATGCACCATGCCGTGCGTATACTGCGCGCCATTGAGCTGCGCGCCGCGCCATTCCATGCCCGAATTGGCGGCGCATTCGAGGAAGTAGATGCGGTTGACGCGCGGCAGCCGCTTCAGGTCCTCGAGCGTGAACATCAGCGGCTTGTCGACCAGGCCGTGGATCATCAGCCGGTAATCATCCGGCTTCACCTCGGCAATGCCGCCGTGATGGCGCTCGAAGCAGACGCCATTGGGCGTGATGATGCCGTCGAGCGCATGCAGCGGCGTGAAGCTAACCGAGGACTCCGGCGTCGCCGTGAGCCACGGCACCGTGCGACGGATGACGTCCTTCTCGAATTTCGATGGTGTGCCGTAAGGCCGCGTGCCGACGCCCTCGCCGAGTTGCTTCGTCCACTCGGCGACATGTGGCGGCAGATTTTTATCGTCGGCGCGCACGATCGGACCTGCGGCGCCGGCTGCGACCAACCCGGCCGCGCCCGTGAGAAAGCGGCGGCGCGAAGCCTTGTCCGTGGTCTCTGTCATCGGACCTCCCGGCAGTTTGTTTCTTCCCTGCCGCGGGTCATATCACATTCTTTTTTTTGAATGTAATGGAATCTGCGGCTCACACCCCGGAAATCTTCACGCTGGTATTCGGCGTCACGCGTACCGTCTTTTGCGCTGCGATATAACGCTCGACCAGATCCCACACCGCGGGGCCTTCGGTGCCTTCGTTGACGCTCGCCCAGCCGGCGACCGTGTATTCCTTGTTCGGATCGATCGGCTGTCCCGATTTCAAATGCGTCATGGCGGAGATGCGGCTGCCGATCGACTTGGAAACGTCGATCGTGTAGCCGAGCCCACCGCAGCGCACCATGTCGCCGCCCTGCTGATAGTAGGGATCGGGATTGAACAGATTGTCGGCGACGTCCTCGAGCACGTCCTTGAGCCGCTGGCCGGTCATGCCCATCCGATAGACCTGCGGATAGGTGATGGCGGTGGCGTTGTGGATGTCCTCGACCGTGATCGGCTGGCCGGGCAGCACGCTGGTGCCCCAGCGGAAGCCGGGCGACAGCGCGATCTCGGCGTCGCGTTCTTTCAGCAAAGCGTCACAGATAAGATCATCGAAGGTGCCATTGAAATTGCCGCGCCGGTACAGAAGCGACTCCGAATGCCCGACCACGCGCTTGAGGTCGCCGGCAAAGGGCGCTCTCGCCTTCTCGACCGCCGCGCTCATTTCCGCATCCGGCTTGATCACGTCGGCGAACAGCGGAATGAGCTTATAGCGATAGCCCTTCACCTCGCCATTCTGCACGTCGAGATCCAAGCGCGACACGAATTTGCCGTGGCTGCCCGACGCGATCAGCAGCGTCTTACCGACCGTCACCACCTCGGGCAGCGCATCGTGCGTATGGCCGGTGAGGATCACGTCGATGCCGGCGACGCGCGCGGCCAGCTGGCGGTCGACGTCGAAGCCGTTAGGCGACAAGAGCACCACGAGCTGCGCGCCGCTCGTGCGCGCCTTCTCGACAGTGGCGCGCACGTCCTCCTCGCGAATGCCGAACGACCATTTCGGCATCATCCAGCGCGGATTGGCGACCGGCGTGTAAGGAAAAGCCTGGCCGAGCACGGCGATCTTCACGCCGCCCTTCTCGAACATCTTCATCGGCTCGAACACCGGCTCGTTCCATTCCGTGTCGCGGACGTTCAGCGCCAGGAACGGAAAGCCGAGTTCCTTGGTGAGCGCTTCGACCCGCTTCTCGCCATAGGTGAACTCCCAATGGCCGGTCATGGCGTCGGGCTTGAGCAGCGCCATGCAGTCGACCATGTCCTGGCCTTTGCTGCGGTTGGCGCCGAGCGAACCCTGCCAGGTGTCGCCGCCATCCAAGAGCAGCACCTTGTCCTGGCCGCGCTCGGCGCGCACACGCTTGACCACCGTGGCCAGGCGGTCGAGCCCGCCGATACGGCCGTAGCCCTTCGCCAGCGCTTCGAAGTCCTGGTCGGTCAGCGCGTAAGCCGCCGCCGACTTCGCCGAAATGCCGAAACGCTTGAGAAAATCCGCGCCAGTGACATGCGGCGGCTGGCCCTTGGCCTCGCCGACGCCGCGATTGTCCGGCGGCTCGCGGACATAGACCGGCACGAGCTGGCCGTGAATGTCGGTCACGTGCAGCCGCGTCACGGA